>CAKTZA010000043.1 GCA_934635045.1 uncultured Kiritimatiellota bacterium
CCCCCCCCCCCCCCCCCCCCCCCGGCGAAGATCCCGTTCCCCTGGGCGTCAACCGCCCCGCGATACCAGGCCTTGGCGTCGTCGAAGACGTAGGCTCCCGACGACAGGGCCGACAGCGCGACCGCCGCCGAGACGGCCGCATGGCTCATCTTTGCCTTGATTCTGCTCATTGGACTTTTCCTCCTTGGCTTAGCCTGAAAAACATGTGTCTCATTCTCCGATGCGCCGAAAGACGACCTCGATCGGCTTCAGCGCGAGGTCGAGCGCCGCGCACCCGTCAACCTCGACGCGCCCCGTCCGCGCCTGCCGCGTCGCGTTGCAGACGAGCAGCCACGTCTCCCCGGCCTCCGTCCGCCACACGCGGGCGACCATCCCTTCCGGCACACGCCGGATCACCGGCGGCAGGCACGGCGAAAGGAGAATCGCCTCGCGGTCGCGCACCTCCTGCGCCACCTTGCAGACGAAGGAGAAGATCTGCCCCCGCAGCGGCTCCCTCTCACCGTCGAAGATGTTGAAGAACGAGTAGTAGACGAGGCCGTTCGCCCCGCCGGCGATCGACTGCCAGGTCATGGAGCGGAGCTCGTCCTCCGTCGGCATGTCCACGCCGGGCCTGCCGTATTCGTCCTTGCGGTACCACGCCCAGTTGAAGGCCTGCGGCACGTTCCACATCGGGCGGAAGCCGAACATCGCCCGCCTCGCCTCCTGCGGCCAGGAGGAGGCGATGGAGATGGCCGTCGCCTTCGCGTCGCCGTGGTTGCCGACCGGATAGGGATCGACGCCCGCGACGTCGTAGCCGCCGAGGAACGGACGGTAGTTCTCCGGCTCGTAGATCACGCACCAGGTCGGATGGTCCGGATCCAATTCGCGCAGCAGCGCGTACCGCTCGCGCAGCGCCCAGTCCATCGAGGCCGGCAGCTCGTCGCAGATGTACCAGGCGAGGATGGCGGGATGACCCTTCACCTTCTCGAACATCTCACGCACATAGTCGTTGCCGCGCTTCGTCGAGTGCGTGATCGGCTTTCCGCCCGGATAGGCGCGCTCCATCGGGTAGATGACGCGCAGCCCGCGCCTCTGGCAGGCGTCCAGCTGCTCGCGCGTCGGCCAGTTGTACGGCATCAGGCAGTTGAACGGCCCCTGCGCGTAGTAGTCGAGCAGCCTCTCGCTGACGCCCGTGAAGTACATGCCGAGCGGAAAGAACGGCTTGCCGTCGACAATCGTGCGCTGGCGGCGGTCGATCCAGACCTTCCGCCTCGGCAAGCGCGCGACGTGCGTGAACGCGACCTCGCCGCGCCCCAACGCCTCCCCCGACGCGCGGGAGAGGACAAAGGCGACCGGGTGCCGCCCCAGCGCCAGCTCGTCCACGTCCACGGTCGCGGCGGCAACGCCGTCCGCCAGCGTCGCCTTGACCGCGCGGACGCCAGACGGCGTCTGCACCTCAAAATGGCCGCGAAGCTCCTGCGGCGGAATCTTCACGGGGTTGGCGAAATACAGGGCCCGCAGATCCAGCGGCCCATGCGCCTGAAGGTCCCGGTAGGCGGACGTGTGGACGGCCTGCACGCCCGGCCCCGTCGTCGTCGCGACGACGGCGAAGTCGTCGAAGAAGACCTGCCCCTCCACGGTGTCGGGCGCCCAGACGAAGAAGCTGAGGCGGTCGACTTCGGGCGGCAGCGGCCCCGTGTTCGCCTCGAAGCGGAACCAGCCGTCCTGCCCAAGGTCGTTGTCGGCGACGCGGTTCGCGAACGTCTTGCCGACCTTGCGCCCGTCGGCCGCGTACCAGCCGACGCCCACGTACAGGAGGCCGCCGCGAATCCTGAAGCCGCCGTCCTTTACGCGCAGGGAGATCCTGTAGGACGCGCCCGGCTCGACCTTGACGCCGTCCGTCCACGGCCAGTCGATCTTCCGTCCGCCCGCGCCGACGTCCAGGACGAGGCCGCGCGACTGCGCGTAGCCGACGCCCTCCTCGACGCGCCACAGGGGCGGCCTGATGTGCCAGCCGCCGTTGCCGCCGCGCTCGAAGTCACCGGCGGGGAAGAGGTTCTCCGCGGCCGCCGCCGCTGTCGCGCAGGCGCACAGCACCGCCACCGCCAGGGCTTTCCGCCGCAGGTTCTCGCTTGTTCTCGTCATCACGCAAGGCAGTATACCACAAACCCGAAGCGTCCTGCAAGACCTGCTTAAGCAGGGTAGGCGAACGCGGCCTACTGGACGTTCGCGAGGACGTCGGGGCGCTGCGCCGCGTCGACCGTCACGTTTTCAAGACGGACGTTCCGCACCGGCAGGTCCGGGTCGCCGACCATGTTCACGCGGCGTTTCGCCTTCCGGCCGTGGACGTTGCGGATGTCGATGTCGCGGATCACGGTCGCGCGGTTCTCGTAGTCCGGGAAGTCCGCCCACTGGTAGAGCGTGTCGACCGACAGGCACACGAGATCCTGCCGCACGTTCCCGACCGTCACGCCTTCGACGGAAATGCCCTCGACCGTGCCGCCGCGCCGACGGTTCGTCTTGATGAAAATGGCGCGAATGACGTCGCGGCCGCGGCAGTTGACGAGGCGGACGTTCCTCACGCCGCCGGAGATCTCGCTGCCGATGCCGAGGAGCGTGTGCGCATCGACGATCTCGCAGTCGCGCACGAAGACGTCCTCCGTCGGCGTCGCGAGCCGCCAGGCGTCGCGGTTGCGCCCCGACTTGATCACGATGCCGTCGTCGCCCTGGTCGAAGCGGCAGTTCTCGACGATGACGCTGCGGCTCATCTCGATGTCGATGCCGTCGTTGTTGTTGCCGTGGGCGTAGACGTCGAGGTTGCGCACGGCGGCGTCTTCGCACAGGTAGAGGTGCAGCGTCCAGAACGGCGAATTGCGCACCTTGAAGTTCTCCCACGTCACGCCCTTGCAGCGGTTGAACTGGACGAGCTGCGGCCGCGTGTGCGCGTTCCTCATCTTCCAGATCTCGCGCTTCTCGACGGGATAGTCCGTCGCGCCCCACGTGTAGAGCTGCAGCCGCGCGGCCTTGACGCCGTTCGTCTGCGGCACCCACGGATACCACGTCGTGTCCTTCCACGCGCCCGCGTAGCCGCGCAGCGTGCCCGTGCCGGTAATCGCGACGTTCGTGCAGGCGTAGGCGTAGACGAGCGGCGAGTAGTTCCAGCACTCCAGGCCCTCCCATGTCGTGTGGACCGCCGGCAGGTAGTCGGCCGGATCCTGCGAGAAGACGATCTCCGAGCCTTCGGCGAGATGCAGCTCGCAGTTCGACCGGAAGTGGATCGGCCCCGAATGCCATGTGCCCTTCGGCACGACCACGCGGCCGCCGCCCGCCGCGTCGCATGCCGCCATCGCGCGCGCAAAGGCGTCCGTGCACGGGGCACCATCCGCCGTCGCGCCGAAATCGGTGATCGGGAAGTCGCGATCCTTGAAGAGCTTCGCGACCGCGAGGCCGCGCGCCCGCACGTCGTCGAGAAAGAGCTTTGCGAACGCCGCCGCGCCCGTCTGGATCGGATGCGTCGTGTCCTGCGCCGGCTCGCCGTCCTTGCCGCGCACCATGCCCGTCGAGATCACGAAGAACTTGTGCGCCGCCTCGCGTCCGAGCCCTTCCATCAGGTCGCGCGTCAGCGTGTTCATGTCGACGAAGTCGCACGCGAGCTCGTCGGACAGCTCGCGCATCGCGTCGCGGTAGCTCCGCAGGCACACGCCGTCGCTCCTGTGCTCGACGTCGACGAGCCTCCTGCCCTCCGCGTCGAACGTCGCACGGCAGATCGGCGAGAGGAGAATCGGCGCCGCGCCCTTCGCGCGGACGTCCTTCACCCAGCCGCGCACGATCTCGCGGAAGAGCCCCTTCGGATCGGCCCAGCGATTCTCCCGGTAGAAGCCGGTCGAGCGCTTCTGGTCGTTGTGGCCGAACTGGATCGCGACGAAGTCTCCCGGCTGCACGGCGGCGAGAAGCCTCTCCCACTGGCCCGACGCGGCGAAGCTCTTCGTCGAGGCGCCGCTCCTGGCGTAGTTCGCGACGTGGCAGCCCGTCTTCATCGCCTTCTGGAGCTGCGTGCCCCAGCTGTAATAGGGCGCGCGGATGCGCCCGCCGAGGCTGTACCCGTTGTCGTCGAGCGTCGAGTCGCCCGCGAAGAAGAGCGTCGTCGCCGACGCGCCGAGCATCAGCCCGAATGCGGCCACGCCCACCGCCAACAGGCGAAGAGGCCCTTGCACGCGGCCCGTTTCCCGAATCTCATTTTTCTCTCTGGTTGTCATTTGGCCACATTATATCATAAGGCGCCGTATGCCGTGCGGCGCTTCGCCGCGCGAAGGCACGGACACGCGCGGGCCAGGAGTCAATCACGCGGTCGTCACGGAACTGCCGCCCCGCCCCCAGCGTTTCGGGCGTCGACAGGGCCTTTCGGATGTACGCCGACGCGGCGGCTTCGTCACCGCGCGACAATGCGGCATCCGCCAACGCGCCCAGCGCCTCCTGGTACAGGGCGATCGGCTTCTCGCCGAGTTCGGACGGCAGCGTATCCAGCGTTTCGAGGAAAGCGACCGCCTCGGCCTGCGCCCCCGTCTTGATCAAGGCCCGTGCATAGTTGAGTTCCAGCCCAAGTTGACCCGGATAACGCCGGACGTAACCTTCCAGCACGTGACGCGCCTCGTCCCAGCGCCCTTCTTTCGCCGCTTCGGCGTAGCGTCCCAGGCCAACGCGCCACGAGTCGCCCAGCCGTGCGGCCTGCGCGAGGTCAGCCCGCGCGGCGTCGCCGCCCAGCCGCTGCGCGCGGTAGAGCAGCGCCGACACGTCATCCATCGCCGGGCCACAGGCCCGCAGCTCGTCCGCCGCCTCGGCGAAGCGCGCCTTGTGCGCCAGCAGAAGCGCATGAAGGTAGCGGAACTTCCAGCTCACGCCCTGCGCGGCGGCCCAGCCGAGCGCGGCAAACGATTCGGCACGGAACGGGAAGTCGAACCCCAGCGACAGGGTCGCCGCCGCCTGAAGCCGGACCGCCGCACCAGCCGCATCGCCCTGCCGCTGCGCGACATGCGCCGCACGGACGGACGCGAGAATCGACCCCTTCGCCCGCGCGTAGAGGTCAAGCGCCTCATCCAGAAGCCCACACGTCTCGTACCAGGAACCGAGTTCCGTCCACGTCTTCTCCGGGAACTCGTTGCGCACGGCGTCAGCCGCACGGCCCACGCCCAGCCGCTCGAGCTCGACGCGGAACAGGTGATGCAGCGGGACTTCGTTCTGCGCGGCACACGCCAGCCGTCGTGCCGCGTCCGTCGCGCCACGCTTGCGCGCGGCGATGACCTGCACGGCCCGCGCATCGAGATTGAGTCGGTTCGCGTCAAGGGCTTTTGCCGCCAGGCGTTCGGCCTCCGTCCAGTCGCCGCACCCGAGATTCAGCCGTGCGGCCAGTGCCGCCGCCGCACTGCGGACGCGCGGATCGTACGCGGCCAGCCCCAGGCGATCCAGCGCGGACGCCGTTTCGCCGGCCGTCGCCAGAAGCAGGCCGTCAAGGTAGTTCGCCTCGCCGTCATACGCATCGACCGCAAGCGCCGTGCGGACGCACTCTTTCGCCTCACGGCCGCGCCCCTGCGAGACGTAAAGGCCCGCGAGCGCGTTCAGCGTCGGCACGAAACAGCGGTCTTTTGCGCGCGAAGCCACAAGCAGCCGCTCGGCCTCGACCGGATCGGGGTCACGTCCCTGACGCAGCGTCTGCGTACCGCGCAGATAGAGGCCGTAGGCCGAGTCCCAGTCAAAGTCGTCCGGCATCTTCACGGGACGCGGCTCCGGCTGTTCGCCCGCCTCCATGTACGCCAATTCTGCGCGGTCGGCGACGAAGGCCCAGCGTTCGGCGAACGTGTCAGTCGTGCCGGGCGCAAAGGACGGATGCTTGAACGGCGTCTTCCAGCACGTCCCCTGCGGCTGCTGGAACGCGCGGCCCGACTGCAGCTCGACATACGGGCCGTCCGCGTCGGTCAGAAGCCGCTCCCAGATTGCCCCCTGCCGCGAAAGCCCCCACATCCAGATCTTGCGTCCGTACTTCTCGCCTGTCGCGCTGAAATGCGCGGCGCCCGCGTTCAGGTGTGGCCACCAGACGCCAAAATGCCGCGCGTCGCCGTTCAGGACGTGCATCGCACGATGGTCCTCGGCATAGCCGGGGACATCGTTGCCCGAATAGTCCGCGAGGTCGTGTCCGTCTTCCTGCGGCCACGGATGCGCCTCGCCCGCGTGACCGATCCAGTTCCGCCCCGGAAAATGGTAGCGCGTGCCGTCCCCGCCGTGGAACGCCGCGTTCATCCACTGGTAGTAGGTCTGCGTGAGGCCAGAGGCGTTGAACCAGGTCGAGCGCGTCTCGAACGCGCGTTCGCCCTCGCGGAGGCGGATCTCCACCTGCCAGAACGTGCGGCAGAGCCACTCGGTTCCGCCGACGAAGCAGCTGACGCTGCCGTCGGTGTTCGTCCGCACGCACCAGTCCACCGGCGCGGAGGTGTACGGCTCGTGTCCCATCTTGCCGAAGTTGAACTCGATGCCGCCCGCCGACCACGGCCCGCGCATCGAGACGTCTCGGAACTTCGCCACGTGGTTGAAGTAGACGAAATCGACGCCCGTCGCCAAGTCGATGGCTCCCCAGACCTTGCCGCCGACCTCAGGCGTGACAACGACGCGAATCCGGTCGTTCTCAAGCGTGACCGTCTGCCACGTCTTCGGCGACGACTTCGCCGCGTAGCCGTCGTAGCGGAAGTACGGATAGCAGTCCGCCGACGGATTCGGCACGGGATCCGGATCCGAGAACGGATAGGTCGGAAGCGTCATCTCGCCGACTTCGACTTTCGCGGCAACCGCCATCAGGGCCGCGCCGGCGGCCATCCCCGTCAATCCAATTCGTCGATCCATCGCGCCACCACCTCTCTCACCGCTTCCGCGTCCGCATTCGTGAACGGCTTCTTCATCTCCTTTTCGTAGTCAACCACCGTGTCGGCATCCAGCCGATACGGGACGACCTCCCTCATCTTGCGCTTGAGCGCGGCGAATTCCGCCGCGATGCGCAAGGCCCTCGCCTCGCCCGCATGCGCCGCCAACCGACGTTCGAGTTCCTTCAGGTAGGCGTAGTCGCAGATGCCCGCGTAGCAGCCTTCCAGCTCAAGCGTCGTCAGCAGCCGCCCGTCCGCCGTCCGCTCGTAGACCGAGCCGAACGACGCCAATTGGTCATGCGCGTCCGGCGCGTACGGGCGGTCAGTCTGAACGAGCCAGATGGTGTGGCCGCGCGACTCGGGCATCAGGTATTCGCCCCAGCCGTGCAGCAGCCGCGACGGCATGAGGCCACCGAACGCGAAGCCGTAGCTGCCGGAGCCGCCGTAGCGGCAAATGCGCGCGCCGTGCGCCCGTGCGTCCGCCGCGAGCGTCGCGTAGGCCGCAGACCCCGGCGTCGCCTGCGTGATGAGAACGTCGGGGTGCATCAGGGCATAGGACGGCCCGCCGCCATAGAGGGCGGCCGTCAGCCCCGCCTCGCGGATGCGGGCGATCTCATAGCGGCAGCGCGGTTCGCGGCCACGCCCATCAGGTTCGTCCATCGCGAGGATGGCCAGCTTCACGTCCGCCCCCGCCCGCGCCTTCAGGAGCCTCAGCGCCTCGACCTGCGCGGCCTTGAAGCGGGGCGTCTCCATCTCGGTCGAGACGTGGGTCTGCTCGCCGGGTCCGTCCGGCAGGTCTGCGCCGATCGCGCGGGCGACGGCGACTTCGAGCTTGTCGGAGAAATGCACGTAGAGCGTGCCGCGCATCCCAGCCGCCGTGAACGCCGCGCGCGCATGGTCAAAGCGGTCGAAGGAGACGATTTCAAGCCGCCCGTCCGCTTCGCGCAGCTTCAGTCGCCCATTTCCGTACTGGCACGCGATCAGCAGCGATTCGCAGCCGCGCCGCTTCGCGTCCGCCGCAACGGCCTGCAGCACCTTCGGGTCGTCGCCATACCAGCCGACGTGCAGGATCGTCTCGTAGTCCTGCGCGTCCGGGAACGGGATGCGCACAGGCCGAACCGTCAGCCGAACGGCGGCCGACTTCCGCACGTCGTCGTCCGAAAAGACGACGGCCCCGTCGTAAACGCCCGGCGCGGCGTCCGCCGGCACACGGAACTGGACGACAGCCTGGGCCGTGGTGCCGCGCGGCACCTTGCCGCACGTCTCGAACGGCAGGAGAACCTGCGGCGCAATCCAGTAGGTCTGTCCCCGTCCGGCGCTGTTCGGACGGTTATGCGCACGGAAGACGGTCGCCGTGGCGGCAAGCGTGTCGGCGAGAAGCCCGAAGAGCTTCCGCCGCGTGAACGCCGTCGGCGCGGCCGCGAGGTCGAGGTCGCGTCCCGCGAAGAGGCCGATGAACACGTTGGCCGTCTCGCCCGGCGCCGCGAAGACTTCGAGGGGCCTGTCCCCCGACGTCAGCTGGGCCTTTTCGGGCGCGAAGCGGTCGAACGTCAGGCGCGGCGCGTTGATGCGGAAGAACGCCAGGCCGTCCGCCGGAGGCCCGGCCGGATCCGTCGGCGCCGCGCCGCGCTCGTCGTACTCGTAGAACTTGCCCTTGTGTTCGAGCGTCGGATAGCGCGCGTCCAGCGGCGCGAGCGAGAGCGCGGGCGACCGCATCGCAAATGCGCCGTCGGCCTGCTGTGGGCCAATGAAGACGCGGAAGTCGGTCGACTCGCGCGGCACGAGGAAGCGGAAAGAATAGTCGGCCTCGCCTTTCGTTCCGACGCCCAGGTTCTTCGTCAGCAGGAAGAGCGTCTCGCCGTCCCGGCCCTTCGCCTTGACCGAAACGACGACACCGCTCCAGGCGTAGTTCTCGCGCCCCTTCGCGTGCACGAGGCCCGTCCAGCCAGCCGTGAACCGCAGCGTCGCCCAGCCGCCCTGCGCGACATCCGCGTCGTCGGCCCGGTACGTCCAGGGCTTCGTCCAGCTCTGCCAAGGTGCGGACGTCACGAGTTCGGCGGCGAAGCCGACGAGCGGCAGGGCCATCAGTCCCCCTGTCAGGATCAAGGTCTTCTTCATGTCGCGATCAGCGTCCTTTCAGTTCGAGAATCAGGTCAATGACGCGCGCGCGTGCGGCATCCATGTCGGCATGGGTGAAGAGCGGAACGCCCTTCGGCGCCGGACGCATCGTCTGGCGGATCGGGTCGCGGTAGCGGCCGCGCCGACGGCAGTCGGCCTTCAGCGCGTCAAACGCCGCGCTGACGCGGCGCGACGTCGGCGAGTCGCCCGCTGCCGCCAGCGCCGTTTCCAGCGTGTTGATGTAGCATCGGTCGAGGAACCCTTCGCAAATCGCCTCGAACTGAAGCGTCGAGCGCCGGTTCATGTCCGCGTCGAAGTGGATCAGCCTCGCCCATTCGGCGAAATGCCCGATGCCATCGAAGTCCGTCGGCGCGTTCGCAAGAAAGTTCCAGGCCGTGTGGCCGTGACAGGGGCCCGGCGCCAGGTAGTCGCCCCACCCGTGGTTGAAGCGCCCCACGTACACCGAGCCAAAGGCGTAATGGTAGCTGCCGCTGCCCTCGTACAGGTAGAGACGCGCGCCGGGACGCGCCGCGATGTCCGCCGCGATCTTCGGGAACTGCGCCGTTTCGGGAAATTCCGTCGTGATCAGGTAGTCTGGGCGGACGTTCCAGTAGGCGAGCTGGTCGCCATAGAGCGTCGCGGGGAGGCCGGCGGCCCGGATGTTCGCGATCTCGTAAGACGCGCGCGGCACGCGGTTGGACGTGTTCGGCTCGTCCATTGCCAGAATGGCGAGGGGAAGGCCCGCGCATTCGGCCCGAATCGCCGCCAGGGCCTCGCCGACATGCCGACGGAACGTCGGCGTCGTGAATGCGGGAATCATGTTCGTCTGCTCGCCGTGGGCGTCGGCTACCGGGATGTCGAGCGCGCGGGCGACTTCGACTTCAAGCTTGTCCGAGAGATGAACGAAAAGCGTGCCCGTCATGTCGGCCGCCCGATAGGCGCGCACGGCGGCGCGCAGCCGGTCGAACGACGCGAGGACGACTTTTCCGTCCGCATCCCGACGGAACCGCATGCGGCCCGAACCGTATTGCGTCGCGACGAGCAGCGACTCGAAGCCGCGACGCTTCAGGCCCTTCGCCAACGACACGAAGCGCTCCGGCGTCTCGCCGTACTGGCCGACGTGGGCGACGAGCTCGTAGTCCGTCGGCTTCGGCGGAACCAGCGCAAACGGCAGGACCTCCACGTCGACGCGCGCCACATGGCTTTCGCCGTCCGCCGCCGCAAACGCAACGTCGGCGCGGTAGTGGCCCGGCGCGGCATCCGGCGGCACGCCGATCTGCAGCAGGACCTGCGCCGTCGTTCCGGCCGGCAGCGTCTCGCCGTCCGGCCGCCACGGGAAGATGACTTCGGGCAGGATCGTGTAGCTGCGCCGCTGTCCCATGTCGCCGCACTGCGGCCAGTTGCGGACGCGATTCACGGTCGCCGTCACGGCAAGCCGCCGCTTGCCAAGGCCGAGGAAGCCGTCCGTCTCGAACGCCCCGACGGACGCCGTCAGCGCGCGCGTCTCCCGCGCGGCGAAGACGCCGAGGAAAAGGTCGCGCGTCTCACCCGGCGTCAGGCGCACGTGGAAGGTCTCCGTCCGCGTCCCGGCCATCGGAGGGAAGCGTTCAAAGACGAGTCCCGGCTCGTCCACGCGAAAGAAGGAGAAGCCGTCTGCGCCTTCCGCCGGAGCGACGGGCGCCGGACGCTCGTACCAATCGACGAAATCGAGATCGACAGGCGCCTTCTGGTGTTCGCTGAACCGAAAGCCCCGGATGCGCTTCGCGGGGTCGCACGGCGTCAAGACGGCTCTCGCCGAGCCGAACGCGATCGTCCCCGTCGCCGACTTGACGCCCAGTTCGAGGACGAGATCGGTCGAGCCTTCGGGGACGACGCCCTTCAGGCGCCACGTGTCCATCGCATGCGAACCCCATCCGAGGTTGACCGTGTTGACATGCACCCGACGCCCCTGCGGATCCGTCGCCGTCACCGTGTAGATGACGCCGCTCCACGGATAGTCCGGCCGCTCCTGCACGACACCCTGCCAGCCGACCGTCAGCTCGACGACGAGCTCACCGCCGCGCGCAACGGCCGCCGCCTCCGGCGCGAACCGCCGAACCTGCCCGTTCGCCACGGACGTCCAGTCCGACAGCGGCCCCTCGAAGAGCGTCTCCGCTGACGCTCCACTCGCCACGGCCAGCAGAACCGTCGCAACTCCTGCGTTCATTTTCATTCTCATTCGTCACCCCCTTCGGCTTTCGGTTCGTCGAAACGCAGACGGATCGTCCGGCCCGCCGACGGCGGAACGACCTTCTCGATCAGCTCGTCCGGGACGTTCAGGCTGACGTCGCTGTGCAGGATGCCGTCCCAGTCGTGCGCGAGGCCAAAGCCCATGTAAAAGCCCGCCGGGTCGCCGAACGCGAGCACCTTGCCGTACACGGGCGTGAAATGCGCGACGCCGTCCGCGTCCACGGCGCGGATCGCGAGATCGCGCAGCAGGAAGCGCAGGCCGGACGGGTTGACGATCTCGACCGTGTTCGTGTCCTGCACGCATTCGGGCGGCAGGTCGAACGCGAACCGTCCCCAGTTCGTGTGGAAGAATGACTGGTTGCAGGCAATCTCGCCCACGTCGCGTCCGTTGACGCGCACACGCGGCTTCTCGAACGGCCCAAGGATGCGGTCAACGACATAGGGGAAGTAGCAGAGGCTCGCCCGCACGATGCGCGACGGACGGTCGGTCCGTCCGCGCGGCGCCGCCGGCTTCACGGCTTTCGTCTCGTACGGCCCAGTCCATGCGTAGGCGCCGAGGACGCCGCCGCCGACCGCCTCGAAGCGCACGTCCACCTGCGCGCGCGACGCGGCGACGACCGTGTAGCTCTGCACGTCGGCGGGATGGTCCTCGAACAGCCGCACCGACGGCGCGGGATTCAGCGTCAGCGTCGGCACGGCGCGAAAACGCTTCGGCCCTTCGTCGACCGGCGGCCACGTGCCCGCCGCGCAGATCTGCCGCAGGGCGAAGCCAAAGTCGTTCCGGCGCGCCGTCACGCTGTTCTCGTGGACGTGTCCCGAAAAGTAGGCGTCGAACTTCTTCGCCCGCAGGAAGCGCGGCAGGAGCGTCGCATTCTCGTGGAAGCGGAAGTAGTCGACGTTCCAGAGCTGCGGATGAGAGACCGCGAACACGCGCGCGACCGACGGATCACGTTCGGCGGCCGTCAGCGCCCGGTCGGCGAGCCGCCGCGTCTCGATGTCAAAGCCCCGGTGCATGCCCAGGTGGTTGAAGAAGATGAACGCGCAGTCGTTGAACCTGAACGCCGTCAGCGGCAGGCCGTTCATCGGCTGGCCGAGTTCGCGTTCCATGAACGGGATGTAGTGGGCCTTGATGCACGGGAGACCGCCTTGCCAGCTGTCGCCGCCGTACCAGTCGTGGTTGCCGGGCGTCGTCAGGAACGGCTTGTCCGGGAAGAGCCGCTTGACCTCGCGGATGGCGTGCGCCCACTCGGCGTGGCATTCCGCCAGGCAGCGCGGCGTCGCGCCGGTCTGACAGTTGACGAGGTCGCCGACCTGGATGACGAAGTCGAAGGCGATCTTCTTGCGCTTCACGTCGTCCGCCAGCCGCTGCGCGCGCGCCTCGGCGGGATCGCCGTTGTCGTCGGCGTTGCCGTAGTGGAGATCGCCGATCACGAGAAAGCGCGTGACGGGGGCGTCCGCGCGCGGCGCGCCTGCCCAGTCGTACGTCCGCATCTCGCCGCCGCAGTTCCAGCGCTGCGGATCCGCCCGCGCCTGCCAATCAAGCGGCTCGGCCGCCGGCTGCGGCGCGGCGGCGCGCGCAAACGCCGCCGCAAGCGCCTCCTGCGTCGCCGCGTCCAGCAGCTCGCGTCCCCACGAGACGAAGAACGCGCCGCCCGAACGCGACAGGAGGTCGATCCACTGCCGGTTCCGCGCGCCGTCGATCGCGCCCGCGTACGAAAGCCCGGCGCAGTCGCCGTCCTGCGCGTAGAACGTTCCGTGGTGGTGCGCACGCATGCCGAGGGCGTTCGGCCCGCACAGGGCCGTCAGAGACCAGTCGCAGCCGCTCGTGTCGTCGCCCGTGCGCTGAACCTCGAACAGCCCGGCGGCCAGGTGGTCGAGCGCGTTGCAGCCGATCAGCATGACGTCCTCACCGGCGGCGGCGCGAAACGTCCGATAGAGGTCGCGCACCGTCTCGGCCGTCGTCCGCGTGCGGTCTTGCCAATGCAGGTCGTCGCGCGTGACGGGCGAGATGCCTGCCGCGTTCCACGTGCGGCTCCAGTCGTAGGTGATGAAGTCGACCTTGACGAGCTCGTAGCCCCAGCGCCGGAACGCCGCGAAATCGCCGCGAACCGTCTCGGCCACGGCAGGCCGCGTCGGATCGTCCGCAAAATGCCGGAGCGGACGGTACCAGAGGCCGGGCCGGATGTCCGCCGCCTTGAGCCGCGCGGCCACGCGGTCCATGCCAAGGCCCCAGCGCGCGTTCACGCCCCGCCAGTCGTCCGCCGCCTGCCAGCCGTCGTCGCAGACGGCGAACGGACGGTTCGCGAGCCCCTTCGCGCCCGCCAGCACGGCCTTGGCGTCGGCGAGGAAATTCGTCGCCGTGTTCTGCCCGTAGGCGCAGTACCAGTCGTTGTAGCCGTAGACGGGCGATTTCGGCAGACGCGGCCGGTCGCACATCCGGCGACAGAACGCCTGCGCCGCCTGAAACGGCGTCTCGCCCGCCGCACCCCTCCGCGTCACGAGCGTACAGGCCTCCAGCGTCCGTCCGTGCAGGTCCACGGGGTCGGAGCCCGCGCGGCAGTCCAGCACGAGCTCGACGCCGTCGTTCGTCACCACCCACGCGGCGAACGCGCCGGGCTGAACCTTGACGCCGCAGCCGGACGTCACGCCGTCCTCCTCCACGAGAAAATACCACGGCATCGGACGAAGCGCGTTCCGCCGCATCCACCCGGTCGTCCCGTACGTGCGCTCCCAGTCGCCGCCGAAGAACCGCGCGTCCGCCGCAAACGTCCGGCGCCAGCCGAGACGCACGAACGTCAGCGGCTCCGCCGAGGCGATGCGCACGCGCAGACCGCCGTCGCCGGGCTCAAACGTCACCCGCGCGGCAGGCGCGCCTTCGGCGACGGCCGACGCCGGTTCGCCCCAGTCGAAGTCCGCGTGGCAGACGGTCGCCGCCAACGCCAAGCAACAGGTCATGACGTGAATTCGCGCAAGCATCCTTTTCATCCCTTTCTCACCGAACGATAATCGCGAAGCCGAACGCGCCGACTTCTTTGAGGACGACGCGGTCGCCTTCGACGGCAAAGCGTCCGCTCACGCGCGGCACGCCCGTCCCGGACAGCTTCCAGCGGCGCACGGACGCACCGCCCGCAAGCCGCGCGACAGTCAGGTTCGCAAGCGCCGCCGGATCAAGCGGATCCGTCTCGTCGTGTCCGAGATCGACGATGACCCGACTGGCCGTCACGCCGTCCAGCGTCGGCACGCCGGACAGGCTTTCGCCCGCAAGCGTCTCGCGGAGCGTCAGGCTCACGACGTTCGCGCCCCGAAGCGTCCCCGGCCCGCGCGCCGCGAGGGACGCAAGCCGTCCGGCGGCCGTCAAGTCGACGACGCCGGCGCGGATCTCCAGAAGCCCCGTGAACGCGCACGTCCCCTCCGCGCCGAACACGGCCGTGCCGTCGCCTTCGTTGACGAAGCCGCCGTCGCCCGTAAACGGATAGAGCGTCGTGAACGTCTGCCCGGCTTTCGGCGCGACGCGCAGCCCCGTGCCGCGCATCTCGAAATGACCGTGCGTCGTCGGAAGGAACGCATCCGCCGGCAGCGTCAGGTCGCCGTCGCCCCACGTCCAGACCGTGCCGTCGAACGCAAGCGTGAAATCCGATGGCAGCCGGTTGCCGGAACCGGCGCGACCGACGGACGACATCGCGAACGTGCCGCCGCGCAGCGCGACCGAGCCGCACGTGGCGGCGTTCCACGTGAATGGCGCGGGCACATTCAGGCCGCCCCAGTAGACGTTCTCAAAATCGAGATCGACGGCCCCGTAGAGCTGATGCCCCCATTGCGCCGTCGTCGAGGTCGTCGCCACCGTCGCGTCCTTCGCACGCCAGACGGCGGCGCAGGCGGACGGATCCGCACGCGGCACGAGCGAGACCTGCAGGGCGTTGACGCACAGGAGCGACCCGTTCGTGACCGTCACCGTCGGGAACGCTCCGGCGAAGCCGCTGTCCGTCCCCACGCGCAGCGTCGGAACGCTCAGCGTGCCGCCGTTGACGATCTTCAGTTCGGGACGCGTCGCCAGCGCACCGTCCGAACCGGCCCTGAAGCCCAGCAGGGCGTGTCCGCCGCTGGCAGCGCTCGACAACGCCACGCCGTCCACCGTCAGGCGCGGCTGCGCGGCTTCCGTCGACATCCCGGCGACGTTCATCCCGACGAGCAGGCTGCCGTTCGCCCGAACCGTCTGCGCCGCTGCCGTGCCGACGATTGCGAGCTCGCCCTCGGCGACGTTGAGACCACCGTATTCCGTCGTCAGGTCCGGTGCCGTGCCGTCGTCGGCAAAAACCGTCTGCGTCGCCGTGGCGAGCGTGCCGTTCGGCGCTTTCGCCGTGCCGTGCCCCTGCGCAAGGATCGTTGGGGCGTCTTCGCCGGCGACGACCGTCATCTTGCCGACGCCGCGCTTGATCAGCGCACCGGACGTCTGGCCGAAATCCCGGAACGTGACGTCCGTCTCGGTCTTGACGACCAGCGCGTTCGACGGCGACAGCGTCGCGGCGAGACGGATCTTCGCCGGAATCTCCATCGGCTCACCGCCCGGCTCGTCGAACGCCAGCGTGTCGGACGTGAGGCGAACCGTCTGCCCCACCGGCAATCCCAGCGCCCGCGCGCTCCGCACGACGTTCAGCCCGCCGCCAAGCAAGACGTCTCGCGTGAACGTGCTCGCGCCCGCGAGCGTCAGGCTCCCAGGGCCCGTCTTCGCCAGCCCGCCGTCGCGAAAGCCCGCCGCGAGCTCCAGCGACGTGCCAGACGCGAGAACCGTCGGCACGACGGCGGCGGACGCGAGCGGCAGCTCGAAGCGCGGATGCCCCGCCGTGACGTCGATGCGAACGGCCCCCGCGTCACCGCTCAGGAAGAGGTCGCCGGCACCCGTGAAGACGACAGGACTGTCCGCCGAGAACGCCAGCGCACCGGCCTCGGCCGTCTCCGGCACGACGACAGACGCCGCGCCGGTGCCGTCAAACACCGCGACCGTCGCCGCCGTCGGCACGCCAGACGACCAGCCGTCCGCATTCCACGACGGGCCCTTCCAGACCGTCCGATCCGCAAGCGCCGCCGCGTCCGGGCGGATGGACACGACGAGCGTCGTCTGGTCGGACGCGGCATCGTAGGCCATCTCGAACGCGGCGTGTGAACCGTCCGCGACCGTCTGCTTCAGCGCCAGACGACGCATCGCCGTGCGGACGTTGGCATTGGTCGTGACATCGCCGTCGAACGTCAGGACGCGGCACGTGTCGCCCTCGGCGGCGGCGGACGAGAACTCGACCTTCAGCCCCGTGACGTCCACGCGGTCGGAACGCACGTGCACCGAGTCGCCGGGATCGAGCTTCAGCGTGCCGTCCGTCACCGTCAGCGCATCGACCGTCAGCCGCGTCACAGCCGCGCCGACGAGCGACACGACCGCCCCGTTCGTGACGACGAGTTCCGTCGCCAGCGTCTTGTCCGCATCAAATGCCAGCGTGCCCTGCTCGACGACTGTCCGGGCGACGTCGAAGGCCGCCGACTTCAGCGTCAGGACGCCCTTGCCGCGCTTGACGAAAAGCCCCCGTTCGCCCGCCTTGTTCGCGAAGGACTGCGCAATCGCCGGATGCCACGTCAGCGTGTCGACCGTAAGCCCCTTCGCGCCGAGTTCCGCGCCGCGAAAGCCGTAGAACCAGTCAGCCTGGTTCGCCACCGCCTGCAGCGTACCGCCGTCAGCCGAGAAGCGCGCGTTTTCCTTGAACGCCTCAACGCAATCGGCGTGGACGAAGATCTGCTTCGTCGCCAGGACGCCGCCGTTCAGGCTGACGGACGGATGCTGGTACGACAGCGTGTCTGTACGCGACACGCCCAGGTAGACGCGCCCGACCGTCGCCGTGCCGCCGTTCAGCGTGAACGTCTGCACCGCATCCGCCGCGCCGCCGGAAAAGCCGAGATAGAGATCGCCGCAGACGAACAGGCCATCGTTCACCACAAGCGCCGCCGTGCCCGGCCCGACGACACAGCAGGCGTCCGTCTCACTCGTCCCCGCCACCGGCAGACGAATCTCGCCACCGTTCAGCTCGACCACGCCCGTCCCGTCGCCCTGCCCGACCACGAGCGTCGTGTGCGCGCCCGCTGCCGAGAGGTCTTCCGGCCCCCAGTATCCGCCGTTGACCGTCAGCTTCGCGCGGTCATGTCCGGCGTTCCCGGCCACGATGAACCGCCGGGCGGGATGGACGCGCGTACCGAGGCCCGCGACCGTCAGTTCCGACACGAACGCGCGATCCGCCGCAGAGGCAACCGTTGTGCGCAACCCCCAGTCGCCGCTCGCGACGCCCAGCCGCGCCACGGCGCCGTCCGACACGCGAACCGACGTGTTGCCGCCGAACGTCAGGCTGGCGAGATTCGTCGCCACAAGCGACGACCCAGCGCCCGTGACCGTCAGCGTCCGATGGGCGGACGCCTCGCCGTCAAGCTTGAGGTCGCCGAGAAGCGTCAGCTGCGCGCCGTTCGTGACCGTCAGCCGCGATTCCGTCGTCTGCCCAAACCAGCTGACGGACGGGAACCGCGCCGCAACGCCGTCAAGCCGCAGCTCGAAATCGGACAGGTCGGGATCGGCGCCGAACTCCAGGTTGCAGGCGGTGCGCCCCAACGCCTCCCAGCCCGGCACGAGATCGACACGGCCGCCCGTCAGCGTCACGGCCGCCACGCCCGTCTGCGGGCTGTCGAACGTCAGCCCGCCGCCCGCGAACGTCAGCACCGGATCCGTCTTTGCGGCGTCGGAGTTCGCGGCGTCGGAGAGAAAATTCATCTTCAGTGCGTACGCTGTGCTCGTGCGGTTGACGAGCAGGAAGAACGGATACCAGAGCCCGTCACGGCCTCGCGCCGTCTCCGTGCCGACGAGCCGATAGGTCGCGTCCGTCAGGTCAAGGACAAACCGCGTCGGCGAATAGAGCTGGAATCCGAGCGCAAGCGACCGTGAATCAAGGTCGTCGAAGCGGATGCGGCAGTCGGCCCCCGCCGTGCTTCCGTTCGAGACGAACCGCGTCACGTCGTCTTCGCCTGTCGGCACGGCACCGCCGCTCCAGTTCGCGGCTTCGGCGAATCGACCGTCCGACACGGACGTTTTCCAGTCCTGGTAGACAAGGGCCGACGAGGCGATGCCGGACGCAAGGGCCAGCGAAGCGCAAAGGGCGAAGCGAATCATCATGGGCATTCTCCTGTGAGTGGTTGCAGGATATTATAGCGAATCTCGTTCCCGAAAACAGATCGTTTTGCGTACTTTTAACCAGTCGCTTTGCGTATTCTCCGGCAACATGGTATACTGTCCGCATGACGATCCTCTACTTTCAGCCGAACGACTGTCCCGCCGGGCGCGCCAAGCTCGACGGCGCGGCGGCACGGGCCCACGAACGCGGCGCCGTTCTGCAGACGGTCGGCGCGGCGTCGAATGCCGCCCGCGTCCGCGCGCTCCTCGACTTCTGGCATCCCGACGCCTGCATCGTCGAATCGGGCGACGACACGCACTATCTCAAGCCGACCGTCTTCGGGCGTCTCCCGGTCGCCTTCATCGACCGCGACCCCGCCAGTCTGCCGCGTACGGCACGTACCGTCAACATCGACTCGACGGCCCTCGGACAGTCCGCCGCACGCGAACTCCTGCGCCTCGGCTACCTGAGCTTCGGACTCGTCCCCGTCGCCAAGCAGACGTTCTGGGGCCGCGACCGCACGGCGGCATTCCTGCATGCGATCGAACTCAACGGGCGAACCTGCCGCGTCTGCGCCCGGCGCGCGCGCGACCTCGACGACACGCGCGCCCTGTCGGACTGGCTGGCGGGTCTGCCGCGCCCCTGCGGCATCTTCGCCGCGACCGACATACTCGGCGCACGTGTCATCTCCGCCGTCCGCCGACTGGGCGCGCGCATTCCCGAAGACTTCGCCGTCCTCGGCGCGGACAACGACCCGACCATCTGCGAAAACACGGCCCCGACGCTCTCGTCCCTGGCGCTGGACTTCGCGTCCGCCGGCCGCCTCGCCGTCGACGCCGTGATCGACCGCGCACCCGGCCCCCGTCTCTTCGGCATCCGCGAGATCGTCCGCCGCGCCTCGACGTTCCTGCCGAACCGCAACCGCCCCGGCGTCGCGGCCGCGCTGGATCTCATCCGACAGAAGGCCTGCGACGGCCTCCGCGCACGCGATGTCGCCGCCGCAATGGGCGTCTCGCGCCGCCTCGCGGAAATCCGCTTCAAGTCCGTGACGGGGCAGACCCTCCTTGACGCGATTCGCGCCCGACGGATCGCGCAGGCCAAGGAGCTTGCCGCCGACGGCGAAACTCCGCTTGAGACAATCCCGTTCCTCTGCGGCTGGAACGGCACGGCGACCTTTCGCCGCGCGTTCAAGGCGCAGACGGGCCTCACGCCGCGCGCCTACCGGGCCGAGGCGGCCGCCGGTCTCACGCTTCGGGCAGGACGAAGAGCAAGACGAGGTTCGTGAGGTTGAAGAGCGCGTGGTTCAGCATCGCGCACCAGAGGCGGCCCGTCTTCCGGTAGAGGCCACACTGCGCAAGGCCGAAGAAGAAGAGCGCCAAAAACGCCGCGTCCGGCCACGGCTGAGCGATGTAGTGCGCGGCGGCGAAGAGCGCCGAGGAGAAGAGAATAATCGAATGATCGAATAATCGAATAATCGAATGGGCGTCTCCCGTCTCTCCTGACGCGCCCGTCCCTTCGGTCGGGCCCTTTCGTCTGGCGATCAGTCTCTGCGGCAAGCGGAAAAGGAGATAGCGGAAGACCACCTCCTCGACCGCCGGCAGCAGCACGACGACCTGCGCGACGAGGAACGCCGCCGTGCCGAAGTGCCGCGCCGAGTCGAACGCATGCGTCAGGTACTGCCGCACGACGTCGATGTTCTGCTGGTCGGGCAGGTCGATGCCGAGCCACCCCGCGACCGTCTTCGTCAGAAAGCACAGGCCGATGGTCGCAAGCGCGATCACCGGCCAGGCCTTGAGCGTGAACGTGAGGCGGTTCACTTCGCCTCGACCTCGCTGCCCGTGCCGCGAATCTTCAGGTGAAGCTCGCGCAGCTGCTGCTCGGTCACGTAGTTCGGCGCGTTCATCATGAGGTCCTGCGCCTTCTGGTTCATCGGGAACGCGATGACCTCGCGGATGTTCGGCGTGTCGGTGAGCAGCATGACCATGCGGTCGACGCCCGGCGCGATGCCCCCGTGCGGCGGCGCGCCGAACTGGAAGGCGTTGTAGAGGCAGCCGAACTTCTGCTTGACGACCTCCTTCGGATAGCCCGCGATCTCGAACGCCTTCTCCATGATGTCGATGCGGTGGTTGCGGATCGCGCCCGACGAGAGCTCGATGCCGTTGCAGACGACGTCGTACTGGTAGGCCTCGATCGCGAGCGGATCCGGCCCGTTCAGCGCCTCCAGCCCGCCCTGCGGCATCGAGAACGGGTTGTGCGAGAAGATGATCTTGCCCGTCTCGGGATCCTTCTCGAAGAACGGGAAGTCGACGATCCAGCAGAACCGGTAGCAGTTCGTCTCGCAGATCTTGTTCGTGAGGTGGTTCGCGATGTCGGTGCGCACAAGCCCCGAAAGGCGGTTGCACTCGTCGACGTCGGCCGCCATGAAGAAGAGCGCGTCGCCCGGCTCCATGCCCGCGAGCGCCTTCATCTCCTCCAGCTGCTCGGGCGAGAGGAACTTCGCGATCGGCCCCTTCAGCTCGCCGTCCTTCGTCCAGCTGATGTAGCCGAGGCCCTTGCCGCCGTTCTCCTTCACGAACGCCTCGCGCTTGTCGAACCACGTGCGCGTCTCGACGCCGACGATGCCCTTGACGAGCAGGCCCTTGACGAGGCCGCCCGACGTCGCGACGTTCGCGAACGCCTTGAAGTTCGCCCGCGCGAAGAAGTCGTTCATGTTGAACCACTTGAGCGGATTGCGCAGGTCGGGCTTGTCCGACCCGTACGTCATCATCGCGTCGCGGTACTTGATGCGCGGCCACGGGGCCTCGTTGCAGGCCCACGTCGAGAACTTCCTGAACGTCTTGCCGACGACGTCCTCCACGACGGCGAAGATCTCGTCCTGCGTGACGTACGACATCTCGATGTCCATCTGGTAGAACTCGCCCGGCGAGCGGTCGGCGCGCGCGGCCTCGTCGCGGAAGCACGGCGCGATCTGGAAGTAGCGGTCGAAGCCCGAGACCATCAGGAGCTGCTTGAACATCTGCGGCGCCTGCGGCAGCGCGTAGAACATGCCGCGGTGGAGGCGGCTCGGCACGAGGTAGTCGCGCGCGCCCTCCGGCGAGGAGGCCGTCAGGATCGGCGTCTGGAACTCGTTGAAGCCCTTCTCCCACATCTGCTCGCGCAGGAAGCGGATGACCTGCGAGCGGAGGATCAGGTTCCTGTGCAGCTTCTCGCGGCGGAGGTCGAGGAAGCGGTACTTGAGGCGCACGTCCTCGCTCTCGTCGGCCTTCTCGTCGGGGATGTAGATCGGCGTCACCTCGGACGCGCTCTCCATCACGAGCTCGTTCGCCTCGATCTCGATCTCGCCGGTCGGCAGGTCGGGATTGATTGTGTCGGGCGTGCGGAGCTTCACCGCGCCCGTCACGGTGATGACGGACTCCAGGTGGGCCTTCTCGACGAGGCCGAAGAAGCTGCGGGACGGATGGACGACGACCTGCGTCAGGCCATAGTGGTCGCGCAGGTCGACGAACAGGATGCCGCCGTGGTCGCGCAGGCGGAACATCCAGCCGGACAGGCGGACGGTCTTGCCCGCGTCAGCCGCGCGGAGCTCGTTGCAGGTATGGGTACGGTACGGATGCATGAATCGATTTTCTCCTCAAAATTTGGTGGCGTATTATACCATATTTCATTCAGTCCTTGCGGCCGTCGGCCCAGAGCGCGCAGGTGCGCGGCTCCAGCCCCGGCGCCGTCGCGACCAGGCGGACCGGCCCGTCGCCCGTGCGGCGGACGACCGCCACGGCCGTGCCGAAGTAGAGCCGCTTCGACGGCGCCGCGAAGCTGTCGCAGTCCTTGGGGTCGCCGTTCGCCGTCGCGACGAGCGTCCCCGCGCCCTCGACGCGGAACGTCACGCGATCCGTCGCGCGCGGCAGCCGCACGCCCTGCGCGTCGACGATCTCGCACGAGACGAAGGCGAGCCGCCCGACGGACATCGGATCCGGCGTGAGCCGCAGGGCCGCCCGTTCGCCCGCCGTGCGCACGACGGCCTCGCCGATCTTCACGCCCTTTCGGTAGCACACGGCCCGCAGCTCGCCCGGCTCGAACGCGACGTCGTGCCAGCGCAGGCGGTACTTGTCGCAGACCCGGTAATAGGGATTGGCGCGGTAGTCGGGGTACCGCTTCACGTCCATGCCCTCGAAGTCGAGCGCATAGTCCGCCGGCGGCTCCGCCTTCGCGCGGCGGCCGAGCGAGCGCCCGTTCAGGAACAGCTCGGCCTCGTCGCCGTTCGTGTAGACGTAGACGGGCAGCCGCGTGCCGCGCGCCCAGTTCCAGTGCGGCAGGATGTGACAGGTCGTCACCTCGGGCCGCCAGTACGCGCGGTAGAGGTAGTAGCGGTCCTTCGGCAGGCCGCAGAGGTCGACGATGCCGAAATAGGAGCTGCGCGCCTCCGCGACGTACGGGCACGGCTCGCCGAGGTAGTCGAAGCCCGTCCAGACGAACTCGCCGGCGACGTAGCGGTCGGTCTCCATGCGCAGGAACTCGATGTCGGGAATGTCGCTCCACGTCGCGGACGTGTGGTCGTAGGAGTCCGTCGCGAGGCTGTTGGTCGAGTAGTCGTCGCGGTAGGCCGCCGGCGGCACGGAATAGAAGCCGATGTCCGAGAAGGCGCTCGCCGACTCGGAGTAGACGAGCGGCTTCTCCGGATGCTTCCCCTTCATCGGCAGGTAGCGCCGCCCGTAGTTCCAGCCGGTGAGGTCAAGCTCGTCCCACAGGCCGGCCTCGGCCATCTTCGGCAGGTCGCAGCCGGCCGCGACGGGCCGCGTCGCGTCCTCCGCCCGCACGGCGTCCGCGAAAAGCTTCACGCGCGCCTTCGTCACGCCGTCGGCGAACGTCTCGGTCTGCGGACGCATCTCGTTGCCGATCGACCAGCAGACGACGGACGGGTGGTTGCGGTCGCGCCGCACGAGCGCCACGAGGTTCGTCAGGACGTAGTCGTCGAGATTCACGCCCGCCGGACGCCCCGACGTGCCGTCCCACTTGTCGAAGCACTCGTTCCAGACGAGCAGGCCGTAGCGGTCGCAGAGGTCGAGGAACGCCGTCGCCGGCGGGTTGTGGCTCATGCGGATCGCGTTGACGCCCATCTCCTTCATGATGCGGATCTGACGTTCCGCCGCGTCCGCGTCGAAGGCCATGCCGAGCGGCCCGAGGTCGGAATGGAGGTTGACGCCCCGGAGCTGCACGCGGCGCCCGTTCAGGTGGAAGCCGTCGTCCGCCGTGAACGCGGCGGTGCGGATGCCGTAGGCAAAACGCTCGCCGCCGATCTCGATCTCGTGGAGGTACGGGTCGTCCACGTCCCAGAGGCGCGGATTCGCCACCGTCCGCGTGAACGCGCGGCGGCCGCCTCCGACGACGTCATACGACACGTCGACCCGCGCCTCGGCCTTCGAGACGAGCGTCGGGACGATGCGGACGGAGCCCGGCACGACGCCGCCCTTCGGCACGACCTTCAGCTTGACCGAGCGGTAGAGCCCGAAGCCCGGATACCAGCGCGACTTGTGCTCGGTCGTGTCGACCGTGACGCGAACCTCGTTCGTCCCCTTGCGGAGCGCGTCCGTGGCGTCGACGTCGAACGACAGGTAGCCGTAGTCCCAGCCGCCGAGGGCGGTGCCGTTGACGAAGACGCGCGGCTTCGCCATTGCGCCGCCGAAGCGCAGGTAGGCGCGGCCGCCGGACGCCAGCGCGTTCGCCGTCGCGAGGTCGATTTCGAGCGTCCGCGCGTATTCGCCCTTCCCGACCCACGGCAGCTTGCCCGTGCTGCCGGACTCCGCCGCGTTGAACGGGCCCGCGATCGCCGCGTCGTGCGGCACGGTGACGTCCTCCCACGCCCCGCCCGCGCGGCGGAAGCGCCAGGCGCCGTCCAGCGACTCCGCCCACGAGGCCGCGACGCTCTCCGTCAGGACGGCCTTGCCGTCGACGAGGCTCAGGCGGTATTCGCGCGACGTGTCCCGGAGCATCCGCTTCTGCTCCGGCGTGAGGAGGTTGCGGCGACGCGCCGTCTCCCAGAGGCGCATCACCTCGAAGCAGGCCTCGGCGTTCGCCCGGTCCCGCTCGATCTCGTCGAGGTTCATGAGCACCGTGGCGGGGCAGTCCCACGCGAGGCACTGCGAACACGCGAAGTGCCACTGGTCGGGCGTCGTGCCGCGCGTCCGCCAGCCGCCGCCGTCCGGCTGCCGCGTCGGCCCGTAGTAGTACCACCAGCCGAAGTTGACGCGCGTCATGTCCTGCCACGAGAGCGGGGCCTGCGCGACGGGGAACTTGACGAGGTTCGCCTTGAACGTCTCGGGCAGGAAGACGTCAAAGGCGTTCGCGCCCGAGAGGATGTGCCAGCCGAAGTGCGTCTTCGCCGCGCCCTCCGAGAAGAGCGGCTTCGGCTCGAACAGCTTCCACTGCCGGTACTGCGCGTTCGAGACGTGGAAGTTGAACGGACGGTTCACACCCTCCGACCCGTCGAAGTAGGCGTACTCGAACCCGCAGTTGTAGAGCGCCGCAATCTTGGCGGACACCTCCTCCTGAAGATCCGTGTCCTGGTCGATGTAGCAGCTCATCGGGTGGCCGAACTCGCTCACGTCGAGGACGCCGCCGACCTCGCCGCGCGGATGCGCCGTCACGCGCGTGTCCCATGCGCCGCGCTTCACGCCGAGGAAGCGGTACGGCGGCTCGCGCGTGTAGCTCTCGTAGGAGACGAGCTCCCCGCCGAACTGGAGGACGCGGCACGGCCCGAACAGCGGCGCGTCCTCGGTCGGCTCGAAGACGGCGATCTCGGTCGCGTTCGTCGCGTCGTCGAGCGGCTGCGCGAGCGTGAAGCGGCGCGTCTTGTTGAGGCGCGGGTCGGCGACCGGCGTCACGTACCGGCTCTTCAGGCCGATGTGCGTATGCAGGAAGTGGAGGCCGGGACGGATGCCCGCCGCCTTCACCTTCGCGAGCATCGCCTTCAGGTCGGCCGCGCCGTTCGGGAAGCTCTCGTTCCAGTCGTAGTCGCCGTGGACGCCCCACGAGCCGATGTCCCTGCACAGGTTGTACGTGTCGAAGGTCATGTACGTGAAGCCACCGCGCCGGGCCCATTCGATGTGCCGGTCGATGTTGCGCGGGCTGGCCTCGCCGGAGACGTGGTAGATGAAGGCGTTGACCGCGTCCGACCGGCGGCTCGCGACGCCGAGGGGCAGGTCGAAGTCGCGCTCCAGGCGGTCCATGCAGTCGAGGAACCCCTCGCGCCCGTCCGCCACGACCAGCGCGGCCGACGCGCCCTTCAGCTTCCGGCCCCGCACGAGATCCGCCGTGAGGATCCTGAAGCCGTCGCGGTCCTCGTGGTCGATGTCCGCGTACGGCGACGTGCCGACGACGCCGACGGCAGACCGCTCGTCCCAGCTCGCGTTGAGCCAGTCGCCGAAGTTCGCCCGGTCGAGGACGGGCAGCTGCAGCACGCGGAACGACGCGACCGGCGGCACGTCCATCTTCAGGTAGCCGTAGTCGTCCTCGTCCACGAGGAAGTCCGCGAGCGTGAACGCGACGTAGCTGTCCGTGACCTTCACGTCCACCACCGCCTCGTAGGGCGCGGTCGCGAAGCCGACGGTCAGGCGGTCGCCTTCGCGGCGCAGCGCGTTCGCCGGATAGGTCGTGCGCTTGTTGGGGTGGATGAGCTTGATCTCGTTGTTGAAGGGACGATCTTGCGTCACGGAGAAGAGCGGGATCGGCCGCCCCCCCTTGGGGACGCACTCCACGCCCGTCTTCTTCACGACGAGGGAACGGACGCCGCCGTCGTCCCCGACCGTCAGGCACATCCGCGCGTTCTCGATCACGACCTCGGCCGAGGCCCCAAGCGTCAGGGCCGCCAGGGCCCCCGCCACCAACCAGTTTGTCCTGTTTCGCATAATTCCGATATTCTGTCTGTTCGTTGTCAAAGGCCTAAAGCACGATGTTGCCGAGGTCGGGGACCTTCGCGGTCATCCACGCCTTGCAGGCCGTGTAGATCTCGTGCGCCGTCCGGTCGTCGCCCAGCGCCTCGACCGTCGCCGCGTAGTCGTCGAGGTCGGCGCGCGTGAGGCGCGAGAGCAGCTTCGAGATGACGGGGATGTACGTCGCGGACATCGAGAGCGCGTCGATGCCCATCGCCGCCCAGAGGATGCCGACGATCGGGTCGGACGCGGACTCGCCGCAGACGCTGACCTTGATGCCCTGCGCGCGGGCGGCGGCGATCACGCCGCGCATCAGCCGCAGGATCGCCGGGTTCGTCGGCTGGTAGAGGTGCGCGACCGACTCGTTGCCCCGGTCGGCCGCCATCGTGTACTGCACGAGGTCGTTCGTGCCGATCGAGAAGAAGTCGACGTGCCGGGCGAGCGCCGCCGCGTTGAGCGCCGCCGACGGCACCTCGATCATCGCGCCGACGGGCATCTTCGGGTCGTAGGCGACCCCTTCCGCGTCCAGCCCGCGCCGCACCTCGTCGAAGACCTTCGCCGCCGCGTGCAGCTCCTCGACGCACGCGATCATCGGGTACATGAGCGAGACGTTGCCCTCGGCCGACGCGCGCAGGACGGCCCGGAGCTGCGTCCGCATGACGTCGGGGTGCGAGAGCAGGTAGCGGATCGACCGGTTGCCGAGGAACGGGTTCGACTCGCGCTGCGCCGTGTCCGTCCGCTGCGAGATGCCGCGCACCAGCTTGTCGCCGCCGATGTCGAGCGCGCGGATCGTGACGTGGCCCTGCGCGGAGAGCGTCTTCGCGAAGCGCGCGACGTCGCGGTAGGCCTCGAACTGCTTCTCCTCGGAGGGCTCGCCCTCCTCGTTGAGCCAGAGGTATTCGCTGCGGTAGAGGCCGACGCCGCGCGCGCCGAGCTCGCGCACGCCCTCCAGCGGCGCGCCGGGATGCAGGTTCGCGCAGAGCAGCACTTCGCCGCCGCCCTTCAGCGTGCCCGCCGGCGCGCCCGTGAAGACCTCCTCCGAGATCTCGCGCTGGCGCTCCATCAGGTCGCGGAAGTCGAGGATCGTGCGCGCGGTCGGGCGCACCGTGACATGGCCGAGCGTGCCGTCGAGGAGCACCGTGTCGCCGGCGCGCACGCACGACGTCACGTCGCCGAGGCCCGTCACGGCCGGAATGCCCATCGCGCGCGCGAGGAGCGCGACGTGGCTCGTCGTCGAGCCGCCGTTCGTCGCGAAGCCCAGGACGAGCTCGCGCGGCAGCTGCACCGTCTCGGACGGCGTCAGGTCGTCCGCAATGATGATGGACGGCGACTTCAGCTCCAGGTGGGGATCGACCGCGAAGCCGAGCAGGTTCTTGAGGAGGCGCCGCTCGACGTCGTCGAAGTCGCGCACGCGCTCGCGGAAATACGGGTCGTTCATCCGCTCGAACACCCCCCGCGCGCGGTTGACCGTGCGCCGCACGGCCGCCTCGGCGTTGAGGCGCTCGTCGCGGATGGCCTTCTCGACCTCGCCGACGAGGGCGGGGTCTTCGATCAGCATCAGGTGGCACTCGAAGATGCGCGCGTCGCCGCCGCCCGTGCGCGCCTTCAGGACGGCGACGAGGCCCTCGAGGTCGCGCCGCGTCTCGAAGAGCGCGCGCTTGAACCGCAGGAGCTCGTCGCCCTCGCGGCCGGGCTCGACGAGGTATTCGGGTACGGGGATGTCGCCGTCCCCGCGATAGACGAACGCGGGGCCGAGGGCATAGCCACGGGCCGTCGCCAGGCCCGTCAGCGTCTGCATCTCATCCGGCTTACTGCTCATCCGGGATGTCGAACTTGCGCCCGATGAGGGCCGCGAGGTCGTCCAGCGCCTCCTCGGCCTGGGGGCCGCTCGCGGAGATCCTGAGGACCGACCCGCAGACGGCCTCCAGCGTCATCAGCGCCATGATCGACTTGCCCGAGACGACGTTGCCGTCCTTCTCGACCTCGATCTCGGCGTCGTACTTGCTGGCGGTCTTCGCGAAAAGGCCCGCCGGCCGCACGTGCATGCCGTAGCGGTTCTGGAGCGTCAGCTCGCGTGTGATTTTCTCGGCCATTTTTACCTTCTTCCCTTCCTTTTGACAGTGACAGAAATCTTCCTTGAAGCCTCTTGCTCCGCCCGCAGGCGAAGCCGCTCCGACAGCGCGCCGACGGGATCGCCGCCGGCCTGCAGGAGCTTCTGCTGCATCGCCGCGGTCTCGACGAGATTGACGAGATCGCGCCCCTCCGAAACGGGGATGATGATGTTCGGCACCTCGACGCCGAGGATCGTCCGCACGCGCCGCGTCTGGCCGATGCGGTCGATCTGGCTCGCGACGTCCTCCAGTCGCTTGAACGTGATGACGAGGTCGAGGCGCTTCTCGCCGCGCACGGCCTGGACGCCGAAGAGGCTCGGCACGTGCATGATGCCGATGCCCCGGATCTCCATGTAGCCGGCCGTCGAGTCGGACGCCGACCCGTAGATCAGGTTGTTGCCGATCTCGCGCCGCACGCACGTCAGGTCGTCCGCCACGAGCGCGTGACCGCGCTTGACGAGGCCGAGCGCCGTCTCGGACTTGCCGAGCCCCGGGTCGCCCTCGAAGAGGACGCCGAGCCCGCAGACCTCGACCATCGTGCCGTAGATCGTCGCCGACGGCGCGCGCAGGCGCTCGAAGACGAACGCGCTGTTGTGCACGAAGTGCCGCGTCTTCATCGGCGTGGCCATCAGGACGACGCCCGCCGTCTCGGCGAACTCGGTCTCGATCGGCCCGGGCCGCTGCCCGTTCGAGAAGACGAAGCAGAACGCCTTGCGGTCGACGAGGGCCCTGAAGCGCGCGCGGCGGACGTCCGCCGGCAGCGAGTCGAGGTAGGCCGTCTCGGCCGTCCCGATCAGCTGCAGGCGCTTCCAGGCGAAATGCTCGTAGAAGCCCGCAAGGGCGAGCCCCGGACGGTTCGCGATCGGCTCCTCGATCACGCGGTCGAGGTTCTTCCCGCCCGCGACGAGCGTGAGGGACAGCTCCGCCCGGCCGGCCTCGTAGAAGTCGGCCGCCGTCACGGCGCGTCCCTTTTCGCTCGCCTTGGTGGGCAGGTGCTCCATCGCGCCCCTCAGTTCTTGACGGACGCCGCGCGCTGCTCGCGCACCTTGCCCTTGCGCGCCTTCACGCGCATGCGGAGGAGCTGGCGCTCGGCCCGCGCCGCCGCCGCGTCGATGACGCTCCGGCCGCTCTCGGAGAACTCCTTCGCGCCGACCGCGACCTCGCCGAGGCGGTTCGCCACGACTTCGGCCATGTACATGTGCTTCTTGATGTCGACGTCGATCACGAGCGCGACCTTCGTCACTTTCGGAAACTTCGCCTTCAGCTGCTCCATGCGCCGCTCCGCGTATTCCTTCAGCGCCTCGATCCGCACGTCGCTGTGTCTCATGGTGATTTCGATGCTCATCTTCTTTTCTCCTTTCGTTTGGCCCGTCCGGAACCGCCGGCAAACCGTCCGGCGCCCCCGGCGCGAAGCCGTTTCACTACATCCTGAAATTCTCCCCCAGGTACTTCTCGCGCACCTCCGGGTCGGCGACGAGCTCGTCGCTCGTGCCCTCGCGCAGGAGGCGGCCGTCGTAGACGAGGTACGCGCGGTTGACGACCGAGAGCGTCTCGCGCACGTTGTGGTCGGTGATGATCACGCCGAGGCCCTTCGCCGCGAGCCGCCGCACGATGTCCTGGATCTCGTTCACGCTCAGGGGGTCGACGCCCGCGAACGGCTCGTCGAGCATGAGGATCGCCGGGTTGCGCACAAGCGCGCGGGCGATCTCCAGCTTGCGTCGCTCGCCGCCCGAAAGCGTGTAGGCCGGCTGCTTGGCGACCTTCATGAGGTCGAACGGTGCGAGCAGCTCCTCGGCGCGCGCATCACGCTCCTTCCGCGAGAGCGGCAGCGTCTCCAAGATCGCCATCACGTTGTCCCACACCGACAGCTTGCGGAAGACGCTCGGCTCCTGCGCGAGGTAGCCGAGCCCCTTCCGGGCGCGGACGTACATCGGGCATTGCGTGATGTCCTCGCCGCGCAGGACGACCCGCCCGGACTCGGGCTTCACGAGCCCAACGATCATGTAGAACGTCGTCGTCTTCCCCGCGCCGTTCGGTCCGAGGATGCCGACGATCTCGCCGCACGAGCACTTGACGCTCATGCCGCTGACGACCGTGCGGTCGCCGTAGACCTTCACGAGATCCGTCGCCACGAGATCGGGCGCGGCGGCGGACGTCTTCTCCTCCGCCATCGCGCGCATCGCCTCCATCACCAAGTCGCTCATAAGCCGCCCTCCTTCACGTCATGCTCGGCCGAAAGGGCCGAATTCTCGACCTCCGCCTGCTCCGAATCGAGCCAGAAGCGGATGCGGTCGCCCGCCAGCTCGCTCGCGTTCTCGCCGCGCTCGACGAGAAGCGCGCGCGTCCCCTTCTCGCCGAACATCTCGATCTCGCCCTTCGCCTTGCGGTATGTCGCCAGCGCGCACGTCCCGACGCGCGTGCCGTTCGAGATGACGACGTCACCGACCGCCACGATGCGCGACAGGCGGTTCGAGGACGCGAGAAACGCGAACACGCGGTCGGCGCAGAGCGTGTAGTCGCTCTCGTACTCGACGACCACGTTCCCGTCGAAGAGGATGACGCCCGCCTTGCGGTCGAAGTCGCTCGACACGCTGCGGATGCGCGCGGACTTCCGACTGGGCCCGGACGCTTTCGCGCGAAACGCGAACTCGGCGTGGTCGGCGTCCCGCGAGACGGCCGCCGCCTCCGCGTCAAGAATCTCGCTCGGATCCAGCAGGAGCATCACGCCCAGCAGACTGGAGAGGAAGGCCGCCGTCATCGGAACACCCCCTCGCCCTTGATATCCTTCGAGTCGAGATCCGAATCCTGCGTCACGCGGATGTACTCCTCCGGCGAGGAGAAGTAGACGCCGCTGCCGCGAAAGACGCTCTCGCCCTGCGTCAGCTTGGCCGGCCCTTCGGCCCAGCCGCTCTTCGTCTGGCGGTCGACGATGCAGTTCTTCGCCTCCAGCACCAGGTCGACCGAACCGTCCCGATTGAACTTGCGCACCGTGACGTCTTCGGCCCAGACGAGCCCGGTCGCGAGAAAGTACTGCGCCTTCTTCGCGTGGACCGTCGTCTTCACCGAACCGTCCGGGAACGTCTCGACCGGCACCGTCACGTCCTCCGCCGGCGCCTGGAGGTTCTGGACGCACTGCCGGTAGGCCGTGCGCAGGCGCTCGATCTCGTGTTCGAGGTCGGCGCGCTTCTCCAGCCACGCCGTCGAGTCGAACGCCCCTGCGCCCCCCGCCCAGAGGCAGAGCGCCAGCAAGACGCACGGGCCCGCGCGACGCGCAAGCCCGCTGCCGCCACGCGCGGCACCCGTCTCGACCCGAATTTTCCTCATGCCGCAAATTATACCAAATCACCCGCGAAAATTCTATGCCGTGCGTCAACGTGCGCACCAGTCGGCAATGCCGGCGGCAATCGCGGCGGCGATCTTCCGGCGGCGGTCGCGGTTCCAGCAGTCCAGCTCGCCCTCAGGCGTCGTCAGGAAGTCCGCCTCGACGAGGCAGGACGGAATCTCCGGATTCCGCGTCACCGCGAAGTTCGCGCGCTGGACGCCGTTGTTCCGCAGCGTCTCGCCCAACGTCTCGGCCATGCGGGCGTTGATCGCCCGCGCAAGCGCCGTGCCGATCTCGTTCCATGCGTAGGTGGCGTGATAGCGGATGCGCCGGGGGTCGCGGTCGACGGGCGGCGCGTTGTGGTGGAGGGAGACGAATGCGTCCGCCCCCTGCGCGTGCGCGACCTTCGGGCGATCGTAGAGCGGCAGCGTCACGTCGTCCTCCCGCGTCATCACGACGCGGTAGCCGAGATTCGTCAGCGCGGTCTGCACGTTCTTCGCGAGCGCGAGGTTCAGGTCGGCCTCCGTCAGGCCGTGCGGGCTCAGCGCCCCCGTTTCCGCACCGCCATGCCCCGCGTCGATGACGACCGTGATTTCGGACGGCGCACGTCCCGTCGGCCTCGGCTTCGGCGTGTCGCCGGCATAGGCCAGCTTCGCATAGCCCTTCGGTCGGACGGGCGCCGTCGACGGCGCCGCCGCCACGGCGGGCACGGCGGCGCGCGGCACCGGACGTCGGCCGACGACGAAGGTTCGCCGCACACCCGCGACCTCGATCACGTTGGTGCCCTCGACGACATCGGCCATCGTCACCCAGCCGCCCAGCGGATGCACGGCGACGTCACGCCCCTGCACGACGACGTTGGTCACGCCGGGCGCGACCGCGCCGGACACGTAGCAGCGCGTGACAAACGGCAACTTCTGCCCTTCCTTCGGAAAGGCGATGCCGACGGCCAAAACAAGAATCGCTATCATGACGCTCAACGCAACAGGTCGGATGCGCATTCGGCCCTCTGCCGCACGTCATCGACTCTGATCTGAATGAGGCCGCGCATTATACCAAAAAACAGCGTCTCCGCGCCCACGCCGCGTCACCGGTCGCGCCGGAGCGCGCAGAGGCAGGGGATGAAATAGAGCGAGACGAGCGACGAGACGAGGATGCCGCCCACCGAGCCGATGCCGATGG
>CAKTZA010000044.1 GCA_934635045.1 uncultured Kiritimatiellota bacterium
CTTCTCCGTCTTGTACTTGGCACTTTCAGTATACCTGTTGTCATTGTACCAAATGGTGAGTCCATGACTCCACGCACCGCCAAAGGTCCGGTAGCAGACGGATGAAATGTCCCGTCCGCAGTAGTCCGTCAGGGGATTCTCCGCCGTCGTGCCCAGCGTCTCGTCGCCGGCGGCCTCGCGGAGTTCCGCAAAGTCGAGCGCATAGCCGCGCTCGGCCCAGGTACCCTCCGGCTCGCACGTCAGCTCGGTGACGTTGCCGAGCGTGTCGTAGAGGCCGAACATGTTCGGCGCGTAGGAGCCGACGGCCGCCGTGCCCGCCGAAAGGTCGCTGTCGCCCGTCGCGGACGACACGTTGGAATTCTCGTAATAGCGCGCACAGACGTCCGCTGCCAGTTCAACGCCGTCCACCTTGTAGCGGTAGTATTCGCCGCCGTAGTCACCGGCGCGGCAGGCCCACTCGCTCTGCATGTAGGAGGGGAGCGTCAGCGGCAGGCCCGTCCGCGCACGGAGACGGCCGAAGAGAGAGTCCGCCTTGATCTTCGCGGGGGTGCGCTGGACGTTGAAATTGTCGCCGAGCAGCTCGTAGTACATGGTGAAGTTTTCCACCGGACGGCTCGCCGCGTAGACCGTGTTCGAGAAGTAGCTCGGATTCGACCCCATCACCAGCTCGTACTGGCGCTGCGTCAGCTCGAAGACGCCCATGTAGTAGTCCTTCGTCTGGGCACCGTAAAAGTTGTTGCCGCCATTGTACTTCCACCAGCCGTACACGAGTGCCTTCTCGGGACGGCGGATGCGCCGCAGCCACAGCTCGGTCGTCTGGCACGGCTCGTCCGTCGCGCCCTGCACGTGCGCGGGCGCGTCCTGTCGCTGGCCGACGTGCGGCGCGTACGCCGAACCGCGTCCGCCCGTCTCTCTCCGCTCGGCGCTCGGCCGTCCCGCCCGCTCCTCACGCAACGTCCTTGTTCTGTGAGGCGGCGCAAGCCGCCTGTGGCCCGGAGGAGCCGACAGTCGTAATAGCTAAAGCCTTGGTCTTCAGCTCAGAAAACGTAGAAGACAAGCCACAGGACGCCGAGGACAGCGGCGACGAACAGGAACCGCCGCTGGCGGAAGCGCGCCTCCTCCTGCCGCACCGTGCGTCCAAACGTGCTCATGCCGCCGCCGGAAATGTAGTGCAGCAGCTTGCCGTAGGCGCCCCGGTAGTCCGCGAGAATCCACGGCGTCCGCGAGCGCGTGTAGGCGTGTTTCGACGGAATCTCGGAAAGATGAACCACAGCCGCTGTCCGATGTCTTTCGCCTTTTGTCCCTGTCACCCTTTACGGCAACGTAATCGTCTGGCCCGCGCGGACGCGGCCATCGTTCGAGATGAGCGCCTTGTTCGCGTCGCGAATCTGCCGCCACGCCGCCACACGCCCGTAGAAGCGCAGCGCAATCTTGTAGAGCGTATCGCCTTCCTGCACGACATAGGTCGACGGGCGCCGCGCCTTCTCCGCCGCCGCACGTTCGGCCGCCGCGCGCGCCTCCTCGTCATGCAGCGCCTGCGCCGCCGCACGCCGCGCGACGTCCTCGGCCGTCTGCTTCGGCAACAGCGACGAGCCGTCCGACGTCTCCGCCGACTCCTCGGCCTTCAGCGCCGCGACCTCGCGCGCCGTCGCGTCCGCACGGCCGGACGGCTCCTCATCCTCCTCGTCCAAGAGCGTCTTCACGTCCACAGCCGTCCGACGCACCGTCGATTCGCCCGCGTCCGTCCCCTTCACGGCGGCGACCAGCCGCGCGTGCTCGCCGTCGAGCGCACGGTATTTCTCGCGCTCTTCCGCCAGCAGCTTTTCCGCCGCCACCGCGCGCGTCTCCGCCGCCTTCAGCTCCTTGCGCAGCGAGTCGATTTCCTTCGCGAAGGCCTCGTCGCCAAGCCCCCGGTTCTTCTCCACCCATTCGCGCACGAGCTCGCGCTCACAAATCGCGAGCCGATCCTTCGCGAGCGGCGCCTTGTCGCTGTCGGGCCTCTGCAGCAGGAACTCGCGGTAGGCGCAGTACGCCTCTAAGTAATCCTTCTTCGTGTCCTGCATGAGGCAGGCGTACTGGAAGCGCGCGGCGGAATTGGCCGGCGACTTGCGGATCGCCTTCGCAAATCCCTTCGCGGCGGCGTCCAGCCGACCGGCGCGGTAGTCCGCAAGCGCGGCACGGTAAGTCCCGTCCTCGCGTTCGAGCGCGAGATCCTGCCGCTCCCGCACGTAGTCACACGCCGTCAGGCTCGTCAGAGCCATCAGCGCCACCGCCGTCTTCAGCGTCTTCGCCTTCATCGTCTTCCTCCTCTTCGTCACCTTCGCTGTCTTCATCGTCATCCTCGTCGTCGAACTCGTCCGGCGTGTCGTCGATGAAGAAATCGTCGTCGCTCGCCGCCGCCTCGGCGGCAGGCTCTGCGCCCTCGGTCTCGTCGGCCTCGGTCGGCGACGCGCCTTCCTCTTCGGCGGCCGCAACCTCCACGACCGTCGCCGATTCCGGCGCCGTCTCGGTCGTCTCTGTCGCCTCGGCAACCTCTTCGGTCGCCGCCGGTTCCTCGGCCGCTTTCTCGACGGCCTCCGCCGGCTTCGGCGGCTCCGGCTTCTTGTAGGACGCCGCCTTCTGCTTCGGGTTCGACCGCTGGAGCGTCGGGTCGAGCTCGTTCAGCTGCTGGAGCGACGCGAGGCCGAAGTGCTCCAGAAAGAGCGGCGTCGTGCCGTAGAGGAACGGATGCCCCGGCAACTCGGACTTGCCGACGAGGCGGACGAGCTGAAGGTCCATCAGCGTCTTGATGTTCGCCGAGACGTCCACGCCGCGAATCGCCTCGATCTCGCTCTTCGTGAGCGGTTGGCGATAGGCGACGATTGCCAATGTCTCCAGCGAGGCGCGACCAAGCCGGTTCGGACGATCCATCTTCAGCAGCGCGCGCACGTACCGCCCGCAGCTCGGTACCGACTGGAGGCGGTACGCCCCGCCCGTGCAGACGAGCTGAAAGCCGCAGCCCGCGACCTCCAGCGCCTTCTCCAGTCCGCGCAGGGCCTCGGCAATCTCCTTAGACGTGCAGGTGCGGTACACGTCCATGATCTCCTTGTTCTCGCCCGCCTCCGCCTCGACGGCGCGCACGGCCTCGCGCAAGTCCGTCGCCGTCAGCGGCGTCTCGCTCGCAAAGAGCAGCGCGCCGACGATCTCCTGCAGGGACTGCGGCAGCGGTATCTTCACCTCGTCACTCATAGTCGTCCGGTTTCTCCAAAGGCTTGTCGTCCGGCTCCTCGCGGGACGGCAGGATCGTGATCTCGTGGAACGCCGCGTTCTGGTAGATGATGACGCGGTGCTGGCGGAGAAGCTCCAGCAGCGCGAGGAAGGTCACGATGATCTCGCCCTTCGGCGCGTTCTCGGGGTCGAACAGCGACGTGAAGGCGACCTGCCCCTCCTGGCGCGTCCGCGTCAGCACGTAGTCCATCTTGTCGGGGACGGAGAAGCGGATGCCCTTCAGCTCCTCGTGCGGCATCTCGTTCGCCCGCGCGACGACCTCCTGAAACGCCGTCAGGAGGTCGTAGAGGTCGAGGTTCGCCAAGGCGCCCTTCGCGTCCGCCGCCGTCTTCTCGAACTTGGGCCGCCCGCCGCCGTAGTCGAACGCGTTGGCGGCGAACGCCTCCATCCGCTCCAGCCGCAGCGCGGCGTCCTTGAACTTCTTGTATTCGACGAGCTGGCGCACGAGGTCGAGGCGCGGATCGACCCATTCCTCGTCGCCGTCCTCGTTCCCGATGCGCCGCGAGACCGGCAGGAGCATGCGCGACTTGATGACCATCAGCGTCGCCGCCATCACGATGAACTCGCCGGCGATGTCGAGGTTGAGCCGCCGCGCATCCTCGATGAACTTCATGTATTCCGTCGTGATGCGCTCGATCGGAATGTCGTAGATGTCGAGCTCTTCGCGGCGAATCAAATAGAGCAAAAGGTCAAGCGGACCCTCGAAAACGTCCAGGTTGACCTTGTACTCATCCGCAAAAAGCTGTTCCTGCGCCATAAGGGCGAATTATACCAAAAACCCACGCTTGGAGGCAAGGGACACGGCCTCGGCACGGTCGGACGCGCCAAGCTTGAAAAACGAGCGCTTCAGGTGCATTTTCACGCTGTTTTCGCTGATGTTGAGCTTCTCGCCAATCGCGCGGTTGCCGAGCCCCTGCGCGGCGAGCGTCAGCACCTCCGTCTCGCGCGGCGAAAGGCCCTTCACGCCCTTGCGCGTCTCGTAGATGCGCCGCACGTCGTCCGTCATGAAGACCTCGCCCCGCATCGCCGAATGAATCGCCGAGATGATCGCCTCGACCGGCGCATCCTTCATCACGTAGCCGAGCGCGCCCTCCTCAATGGCGCGGTAGATGTCCTCTTCGGTGTCGGACGTCGTCAGCATCACCACGCGGGCCTCCGGGCTGTCCGCGATAATCTCCTTCAGGGCCTCAATGCCGTTCTTGTCGGGCATCCGCACGTCCATGAGCGTGACGTCGGGCTTCGTCTCGCGCACGAAGTCCACCGCGCCGCGCCCGCCGCTGTATTCGCCGGCGAACGCGAAGTCGGGCTGGGCCTCGATCAGGTACCTCAGGCCAGCCCGCAGGACAACATGGTCGTCAACTATTGCAACTCGTATCATGGCGCGTATTATACCATATCACGGACGCGCGGAAGCGCAGCAGCGCCTCGTCCGTCGCCTCGTGCACATGCGAAATCTGATTCGCGACAGCTGTCTGCGCAGAGAACTTCTTACGCCAGGCTCTTCAGCAACGCCGCGCACCCTTCGGCAACATCGTCGTAGGTCGCGTCGAAATTGCCAGTATACCACGGATCAGCGATGTCGCGCGCCTGTCCGGCGAACCCCAGCAGCCGGTGGATCTTCGGGCGGTCTTCCGGATAGACGAGCCGCTTCAAGTCCGCGATGTTGTAGGCGTCCATTCCGATGAGGAAATCGTATTCGCGCGCCTTCGCCGCCGTCAGGAGCCACGCCGCGCGCGGCGCAAAGGGAATGCCCTTCTCGCGCAGCTTGGCGCGCGTGCCCGGATGGATGTCGTTTCCAATCTCGTCCGTGTGCAACGCGGCGGATTCGACCTCGATGTCCGTGCGTCCCTCGCGGCGCACGAGGTCTTTCATGACGAACTCCGCCATCGGCGAGCGGCAGATGTTCCCGTGGCAAAGAAAGAGGATTTTCAAGGATGGCTTCATCGCCCGTATTATACCAAACCTGGCGCCCGCCCATCCGAACGGTGCGGGCGCCCGGCATCGGTCAGGCGCGGTAGCCGCACTTCGGGCAGACGCCGTCCTTTCCATTCATGGCTGGAGGAGCTCGGTGCAAAGCCACAGGAGCGGCGCCTGACCGTGGGGATCGCCGTTGATGCGCTTCCGCTGAAGGTAGTAGTCGCGGTCATTGAAAGCCCCCGTGCCCATGCAGACGTCCGCGAGGTTCGCATGCTCGTCCAGCTTGCCGCAGAGCGCGCGATACGCCTTTCGCACCGCCGCACCGTACTGAGACGGGAGCCATCCGCGATTCACGCCGACCGCGAACGCATACGCGAACATCGCCGTGCAGGACGTCTCCGGCCAAGCCTCCGGGTCGCCCACCAGCTGCCCCCAGAAACCGTCCGCCCGCTGCGTCTCCAGCAGCTTGCCCATCATCAGGTAGTAGCCCCTGAAGATGCGCGCACGAGACGCGCTGTCTTCGGGAAGCTCCCTGAGCATCATCGCCATGCCGGCGGCCATCCAGCCCGCGCCGCGCCCCCACACATACGGCACGCCCTTCGCGTGGTTGAAGAGGCCACGGTTCGGGCCGTCCTTCAGCTGAAGCTCGTCCAGATACAGGCACATCTCGCGCGCCGTCCGCTCCAGATACTTGCGGTCGCCCGACGCGGCGAACGCGCGCGTCTGCAAGGCGATAATCATGTACATGTCATCGATCCACAGCCGCGTCTGCGGCGTGTAGCCCCGTTTCCAGTAGGCCAGCTCGGTCGCGTAGTCGAGATTGTGCTCCTTCGCCGTGTCCAGCAGCCACTTCGGATAGGTGCGCTCGTGGTCGTCCGGGAGCGGCTTCTCCCACTGCCCGTCGGCATAGCGGTCGCCCATCGCCCGCGCACGCGGATCCTTCGTCCGCGCATAGACGGCGTAGGGCAACGCGCCGAAGACGTAGTAGTCGACGTGCTTGGCGACCGAGACGTGGTCGGCGCGCCGTCCGCCCGGATAGTAGTCCTCGAACCGCTTCAGCAGTTCGCGTTCAAGCGCCGCCTCGCCCGTCAGGGCCGTGAAGTCGATTGCCGTCGCCCAGAGGCTCACGTTCGCGTACTGCAGCGACACGCCGTCGCCATACTGTCCGTCGAACCCCTTCGGCGTGTACCGCTCGGCGTCCGTCGAGAGGAACTGGCGAACGATCCGACTGCCGACCGTCTTCGGGTCCAGTCCGTCCGGCCAATCCGCCGCCGGCTCTCGTTCGCCCAGCAGCACCTCGATCACCGGCACCGCGACATCCGGCTTGACGACCGGCAGGTCGAAGTCATGCGCCTCGTCGTCGCGGTCGTCCCCCGTATACCCGGAGTAGTAGTGCCGCCGGACGACGCGGACTTCCGACCCGTCGTGCAGGAACCGCGCGAGGCGGACGCGCTTGGCGAACGGACAGGCCAGCTTGCCGGTCGGATACTCCGTCAGCGCGACATAGAGGCGTTCGGTCGCGGGGCTGTAGGTCAAGACCGTGCCGGGCGGCGCGGCAAACTCGGCCGGAGCCTCCGTACAGCCGTAGACGGCCTTCGCATTGAGCCCCATCCATCGGGCGAGCGCCTCCAGCCGATCCGTCGCCCGCGCGTCAAAACGGCCGCGCGCGTCCGGGCCGACGTTCAGGATGAGGTTTCCGCCGTGCGCGACCGTGCCGACCAGCATCGAGATCAGCTGCTCCGCGCTCTTCCACGTCGCCTCGTCCCGATGGTAGCCCCACGAGCCCGAAAACGTCTGGCAGGTCTCCCACGGCACGCGCACGCCGTCCTTGCGCGGCCACGCCGGGACGCGGCACTGCTCCGGCGTGATAAAGTCCCAGCCGCCCGCCGTGTCGTTGAGATCCAGCCGGTTGTCGATGATGATGCCGGGCTGCAGTTCGCGCGCCAGCTGCACAAGGCCAACCGAGTCCCAGTCACGCCAGCCCTTGCCGAACGGCAGCGGATAGGAGAAGTCGAACCAGATGACGTCAATCTTGCCGTATTTCGTCAGCAGTTCGCGCGTCTGGTCTTTCAGGTAGGCGCGATACTTCGCCATGTCGCGTCCGACGTTCGCCGCCGCGTAGCTGTCCGCGTCCAGCGTCTGCGGACGGCGCGGATGGTTGCGATCGACCGTGAAGTCGGGATGATGCCAGTCGATCAGCGAATAGTAGAGGCCGATGCGAATGCCCTCCGCACGAAAGGCCTCCACGAACTCCTTCAGCAGATCCCGTCCAAACGGCGTGTTCGTGATCTTGTAGTCCGTGAAAGCCGAATCCCACAGGCAGAAGCCCTCGTGGTGCTTGGCCGTCAGGACGACATAGCGCATGCCGGCCTCGCGCGCACGGCGCGCCCAGGCCCGCGCGTCGAAGAGATCCGGGTCAAACGCCTCGAAATAGCGGTCGTAGTCCTTGTCGAGCATCCGCTCCTCGGTCTTCACCCACTCATGCCGGGCCGGAAGCGAATAGAGCCCGAAATGGATGAACATTCCGAAGCGCGCGTCCGTCCACCACGCCATGCGCGCGGCCTTCGCCTCCGGCGATTCGATCGGCAGCTCCGCCTTCTCCCGAATCACGTCCGGCACCGGCGTCCGAACGTCTTCAAGCTTCAGGTTCGGAATCAGCATGCCGTCCGCGAGGAGGGTCGCCTGCAGCTCGCGGATGGCGGTCTCCGCCAGTCGGCGCGGCGTCAGGCCACGTGCGGCGCAGAGCGCGGCGGCCGTGCCGACGGCCTGTCCCTCGATGGCGCACGTCGCGCCGACGCGCGTCGAACCCAAAGCCAAGTGCGTCACGGAAATGTCACGTCCGGCCATGAGCAGGTTGGGCACGTCCCTCGCGTAGAGCGCGCGGAACGGGATCGAATAGATCGGCACCTTGCGCGGCTCGACGCCCTTGCCCCAGCCGTTCGAGTCGACGCTCTGCATCCCCAAGACGTCATGCACGTCGAGGCCCCATCCGCCGTAGGCGACGCGGTCGTCGAACATCCGCCCGGCCAGCAAATCGTTGGCCGTCAGCACGACGTCGCCGACCAGACGACGGGACTCGCGCCGTCCGTTGACGAGCGGCACGGACACGAGCTCGGCCCGCCGCGCCTCCGCCGCGAGGGGCGACTCGTTCTTGAGCCAGCCCCAGTAGGCGAAGTTGTAGCGGATCAGCTCGTCCCGCGCCTCTTCGCCCCCCGTCAGGTCATCGACGGACTGCGGATGCTCCAGCCACCACGGCGAGCCGAGGCTTGTCGGATGGCGCGTGAAGCCGTCGGGCAGGACGTCCGCCCAAGTCGGCGTCTCGAATGGGACATCCGTCTCGCGCAGCTCAAAGCGGTAGTTCCGCAGACAGCCGCTCATCGTCAGGCCGTCCGCCTCCGCCGGAGCCAAGTCGCTGGGCTCGCCGAACTCGGACGCGGCCTCACGCCCCATCCGATACGACGCACCCGCGTAATAGCCAAGCCATCCGTCGCCCGTGGAATCGATGAACATCTTGCCGCACAGGCGGATGCGCGCACCCGTCAGCACGTGGTGCGCCTCGGCGAAACGGATCTCCCGTTCCCGTCCCGCCGCGCGGCTGGGCGCATCCGTCCCGACGACGCGCAGGTTCGAGAAGACGACGAGGTTCGTCTCGCCGGCGACGAGGCGGTCGGCCGCCGCCGAGAGCCCCCGTTCGCCCGGACGCTTCAAGGCATTCCACTCGCGGACGATGCCGCGCTCCGTCCACGACTTGTCGTGGTGAAACGACGCCGCGCCACCTGTGCCGATGCCGATTTCCGACGAGCAGTTGCCGCCCAGTACCGCGCGATCGTTGACAAGAGCCGTCCGTACGCCGTGCCGCGCGGCCGCGACTGCCGCGCAGAGTCCGGCAGGGCCCGCGCCGACGACCACGACGTCGAACGTCTCCGTCACGGTCGGCGAAGGCTGCGGACGACACTCCGCGCGCATTTCTTCCGTCTGCTCGTCGGACGGCTTCGCCTCCAAGTCGTCCGTCAGGAGGATTGCGTCACAGCGCGCGAACGCACCGCTCAGGTCTTCGAGCGCCAGCTCGTGTCCGCCCATCGCCAAGTCCGCCTCGCCGGCCTTCTCCCACGTCCAGCCGCGCCGCCCGGACGCGCCGAGGACGTGCGGTAGACGCTGCCCGTCCACCGCCAGCGCGAAGCGTCCGGGATGGTGTTCCGGCAACCAGTCCTTCGTGCGCGCCCACACTGCGAACCGCCCGCCCGTCGGCACGTCGACCTTTGTCTTCGCCGCGCCGATCGGCTTCAGGACGCCGGGCGCGATCAGGTAGGCCGAGCCCATCAGGTGCGTGAACTGCGTCTCGACCTGCCACGCGCCCCTGTCGGCGAAGTCCTCCGCCTCGACCCAGATGCGCGTGGCCGACGCGCACCGTGCGTCCGCCGCGTGTGCCACGCCCCAACGCCCCGTGCCCGCCACCAGTGAAGCGCCGACCGTGACTGCCCGCACGAGCGTCCGCACCTTCTTGATTTCCGTTTTCTTCAGGTTCATGTCGTTCGTTTTCCTGTTCTCATTTCGGTTCAAAGGACAGCGGATTGTCCGTCAGCACAAGGCCATCCAGCACGAGGCCGCCGCGATTCTGCCGGAGGCGAATCACGTGACGCCCCGCCGTCAGGTCGAGCCAGCAGTGGCGACCGCCGCCATGCAGCGTCTTCGTGTCGGTCGTGAGCAACGTCCAGAACGGATGCGCCGCGTTCTCCTGCCGCGACGGCACGAACGCGCCGCCGTCGACCGAGACGTCAATCCAGCCCCAGTTTTTCGAGTGGATCATCGGATAATACCGCCCCGCCTTCGGCACGTCGAAGGTAAACGCCAGCGGCCGCTCCCTGTCCAGCGCACAGAAGACGCCTGCCGTGGCCTCCGGCGCGTAGAGGGCGACGTCGCCGGGTTTTTCCGCACGATAAGGCGGCACGAAGTCCGTCTCGGCGTAGAGCGTGACGGCGCGCGACAGGCCGTCGGGCGTGCGGACGAGAAAGACGCCGCGATACTGGCGGCGACCGTCCATCTTCTGCGCGTCCAGCGAAACGGTGAACGCCCGTTCTTCGCCCGGCGCAAGCGTGCCTGCCGCCGGCGCGACCGTGAACCAGTCCATGTCCGCCGGCTTGACGACCGTAAACGGCACCGGCGCGGCCGTGTCCTTCGCGCAGGTGGCCTTGAACGTGAGCGTCGCCGGCGTCACGTGGCCCGCCGCGACCTTGATGCCCGAGAAGCGTACGCGATCCAGCACAAACGGCACGGGACGACGGGGAATGCCCGGATCCAGCTCGGCCTCCGCGACGGTCGCGCCCAGGACATTCCTCGCGGACATCGAGCGCGGCGATTCCGAAAGGCGCGCAATCGTCTGTCCGCCACAGAAGATGTTGTCACGGACGACGGAACTCAGCGTCGGCATCATGACGATGCCCGTGCCCTTGCCCCAGAAGAGGTTCTTTTCCACAAACGTCCGCGCGTCAGGTCCGTGGTCGCCGCCGCCCGTCTTGACGGTCTGCCCCGCCATTCCGAACTCTTCGCACATTGACGTGAAGGCGTTGCGCATCACGTAGGACGGCCCCATCATGCAGCCCTGAACGGAGACGCCGACGAGCGCGCTCTCGAAGCGGTTGTCGAAGCAGCGCACGTTGCGCTGTCCACCGTCCAGCTCGATGCAGTCGTCGTTCGCGAAGGCCATGAAGTTTCCGTAGACGTCGCTGTCTCGGTTGAGGCCGCCGTCCGCGTCGAAGTTGCCGAGGCTTTCCACGCAGTCGTTGAAGCGGTGCGCGTCGGAGCCGGTGAAGTCGCACCAGCGGATGACCGTGCCCTCGCAGGGAATGCCCGCCACGACCGCTTCAGGCCCGGCGGGATGCGAATAGAACCAGCTGTTGGCGCGGCCGCGCGGATCATGGATCCAGCAGCGCTCGATGACCGTGTCTCGCGCGCCCGCGCCAATCGCGATCGCCCCGTCGAAGTTGACGAGATCGCCTTTCGCGTCATACAGCATGCCGCTGTCGTCAAACTTCGGCATCCCCGTGCGCCCCCAGCGCGAGAGGTCGCAGTTGAGGATGCGAACGGCGCGCGTGTCCGACAGCGTGATGATGCTCCGCGCGCCAGACCCGCGAACCGTGAAGCCGTCCAGAATGACATGTTCCGCCCCGTCAAGGACAAAGGCCGGCGACGCGTCGTCCCGGTAGTCCAGCTCAAAGCCCGGCTCCGGCACATAGCGGATCCAGCCGCCCGGCGTGCCCTTGTCGGCGATTCGCACCGGGAAGCGCGTCGTCTTTCCCAGCGTGACGGTCTTCGCAACCGTGACGGCACTCGACCAGGTGCGAAAGGCCGCCGCCGCAAGCACCTTCCCCTGCGACAGGATGCGGACTTCATAGTCGGCGTTCTCCTCCAAGTCCACGAGCGACGCGCGATACGCCGCATTGTGGCGGAAGAACGGGAAGTCGACGCCCGTCAGGGAACGCCACGTGCCGCCGCGCTTCCGCCACGCGAGCGACGCGCCGGGCCGTTCCTCCTTCGTGCCGTAGCTGACGCCGCACGAGACGAAGGTCGGCTTCAGCGCCAACTCGCCTTCAAGCTCCGTCACGGCAAACGTGAAGTCCTTGCGGTGCGGCCAGCGCGGCGTAAACGGATGCGTCGACGCCTGAATCCACGTGATTGACTTGCGGCACGGCAACGCGTTGTAGAGACAGGCCACGCCTTCGGGCGGACACGTGTAGTCGCCCAGCCCCGCACGCGAGATGACGGCGACGGCGTTCCGCGACACCCGCTTGCCGAAGTTCACGGTGTCGAAATACCCCATCGACGACGTCCACTGCACGCCCCAGTTCTTGCGGTTCCGCCCCTGAACGTCATGCCCGCCGATGTTGCAGCACCACGGCACGAGAATCTCCAGGCGCGTCACGGCCGCATCGAGTCCCGCCGCCCAGACGGACTGCATGCCGCCCTGACTGCCGCCGCTCGCCGTCAGGTCTGCTCCGTTCCATTCCGGCAGCGCCTTGAGATAGTCCATCGCACGCTGGACGCGATAGGCCATGCCGAGGAAATAGGCGTTCGTCGGCGACCGATGCTCGTCAGCCGAAAGCGCGTAGCGATCCAGCCCCTTCGCATCCTTCGGCTGCACATTCTGCGCGGCCCAGGCGTCGAAATCCGCGTCGGCCAGCCCCAGCGGCGCGCCGTGCGCATTGATGTGAAGGACGATTTCCTTGCCGCCGCCCTCGCCGTTCCAGACGACGCGCTGATTGTAGACGCCGTAGCCGTCGAAGACCGCGCGCGCCGGATAGCGCTTCGTCGCCGAGGCGTCGCGCGGCAGATAGAGGTAGCCCGTGACCGGGCGACCGCCCGCGCACGGAATCGCCACCCGAAAGCCCAACGGCCCGCCCGCGCTCGTCCGAACCGGCTCACGGCACGCCGTGACATCGAACGGCACAGCGTCGAGTTCGGCACGCCGATCTTTCCAGAATGCGTCAAAGTCCGCCGGTTCAGGCACGGCCTCCAGCTTCTCAGGCTCGACGGCCGCGCCGCCGTCGAACTCAATGCCCGTGTCGTAGTAAAGCCGCTTCCCCGGTTTCAGGAAGTGGCGACCGTCCTTCCCGATGACGTAGGCGTTCACGCGCACGAATCCCGGCTTCGACAGCGACGTGCGAATCACCAGCGGTTCGGGACGCGCCAGGATCGGCGCAATCCCGTTCGTGACCGACCCGTCGTCGCCCGTCGCCCGCCAGCGAATGCGGTATTCGCCTTCGGGGACAGGCCCCTCAACCTTGTCCAAGACCAGGAGGAAGACCATCTCCTCTCCCGGACGATAGGACAGCGCATCCTTATCGCATTGCCCGGCGAGAATCGCATTGTCCAGTGCGCCGGCGAATCCAACGAAACCGAAGGTCAGCGTCGCCAACCCCGTGAAAAGGGCGAGCCACCCGCCTCGCATCCAACTGCTCTTCATCTGTTTTCCTTTCTCTTGCTGTTCATTTGATTACGTATTCCTTGACATTGCGAATCACCACAGGCTCACGCCCATCCCGACGGCCGACAGATTCGTTCGCCGCCACCACGACCCGTCCGATCAGCGCGCGTTCATGGCGGCGCGCCGAATCGACGAAGACATCAATCGCCGTTCCGTGCCCCGCGTCCACGCCCCAGCCGCACGATTCAAAGCGATTTGAGCAGATCGTGACGTCCTGCGGAACAAGCCCCTCGCCCCAGCTTTCTTCGGCCGCGACCAAGACGCCGGGACAGCGCGTCCGAAAGAAGCGGTTTCCCGTCACAAGGGCCCGCGAGCATTTCACGAGCAGCCCACGCCCCGGCGTGTCGCCCACCGTGTTGTCGCGAAAGACCAGCTCCGGGTCGCACGAGAGGTTCGCCAAGTAGACGTCTTCGGGAATCGCACGGTCGAGCTCCAGTCGACAGGGCAGCGTCGCGGACGACGCGATGACACGCGCGCAACCAACCGGCTCCAGCGTACCTCGGCGCACGAACGCGACATCCTCGCCGACTTCCGGGAACTCAGGCTCCAACGCATGCAGGTCACACCCGCTCGGCAGGCGCGCCGTGGCCGTCCGTCCCCGGATGTCCGAAAGGGCCAAGTAGTAGCTGTGGACGTTCAGACCGTCGTCGCCCATGCCCCGCAACGTGCAGCCTTCGGCCCGCAGGACGCCCGAGCAGCACGCGAAGTGAGTGGCGTCCGTGTTCGTGCTCATCGCCATTCCCGGACACGGCGCGACCTCGACGCCGCGCAGCGTCACGTCCCGGCAGCGGAAGCCGACGATGCCCATGCCGCTCATCGAGCGAATCACGACGCGCTCCAGCGTGACTTGCACACAACGCGACAAGCGAATCGCCGGACGCGAATGGAGCGTGTGCGAGAAATAAAGATCCGCCCCCAGCATGTCGCCGTTCGCCGGATAGGCGCAGCGAAAGGCGTCTGCCGACAGGACGCGGAGGCCTTCTAGTCCCTCGGCCTTGGCACCCCAGAGATGCGGACGCGGCAACAGCGTGCCGTCCGATGCGAAGAACAGGCCGCGCATCAGCGGCGCGACCGCCGGATTGAACGGCGTCATCGGATCGATCGCCACGTCGATTGTCGCCGCTGCGCGGTCTTGCCGCACGACGCGCCCGCGCGAGAACGGCAGACGAAGGTGGCCCAGTTCCAGCCCGCGAACCGTCAGGCCGACGGCACAGCGCGCCGCGACGAACTCGCCAAAGCCGGCCAGCACGATCCGCGCGCCGTCGGCCAGAACCGTGACGTTCGTCGTGCCCGACAGGTCAAGGACGGTCGAAAACGGGAAGTCCGCCCGAAACATCTTCGTCTGCGGATCGCGCCCGTAGCGCCCGGACAGGACATCCGCCGCGACCGCCTGCGCACACGTGTCGCGCACGGCGTAGTCGCCCGGCGGAATGACCAGCTGCCCGCCCGGATTCGCCCGGCACCAGTCCGCCGCTTGCGCGAACCGCGCCGCGTTCGCGCCGCCGAAGTCGGTCAGACGCGCCGTCGGCCGCGCCCACGCCGCTTCGGACGCGAGGACGGCCAGCATTGCAACTGCGCAACGAATCATCGCACAGCCCTCAGCGAAGGATGAGCATCACCCCTTCGGAACCAACCCGCAGATTGCCCGAACCCGTGACGTGCCCGACAAGCTGCTCGCGTGTCACCGGCCGATAGGATTCCGTCGTCTCGTCCCACAGGTAGGCCGCCGCAAACTTCTGCCGCGTCCCCGCCGGAATCTCGACCTGTCCCGCGTCACGGATGTAGAGCGCGGCCCGCTTCGATCCGAGCGCCTGGCTCTTGCCCAGTTTCAGGACACCCGTGCCCGACACGGACACGCGCGTCGCATTCGGCCACGTGGCATCCGTGAACGTGAGCGAGCCGCTCGAAACGGACACCTCGCCGACGGACGTCACCGTGGTGTTGGAAATGCAGAGTTCACCGCCTGAGCCGCCCGCATAATCAAGCGAGACGCTGCCGCCGAAGTCGCCGACATAGACCGTCCGCCGCGAACTGCCCTGCACCGTCAGCTTCGCGCCGGCCTCGCCGACGACGGAGCCCGCCACAAACGCGCCGCCCGAATTGACGGCGGACGACAGCTCCCGGACAGACTGAACCGTGCCGTTCAGCGCCAGCGTGCCGAGGCCGATCTCCACCGTGGCGTTCGCAATCGCGTTGTCGGCCTTCAGCTCGACCATGCCGCCCTGCGTCATCGAAAGGGTCGCGCTGTAGCCTTTGTCGCCGAGCGTGCTGTCGCCCACCTCGAACGTGTAGCGCGCCGACGGCCCCTGCGCATACAGGCCGCCCCACAGCAGATAGACCGGGTTCGTGCGGAAGACGACTTCGCCCGAATTCAGCATGGCCTTGTTCTGGAACTCGGCGCCACCGGTGAGGATTGTCGTACCCATGCCGGAGAAGAGGAACGACGTCTTGACCGTCAACTTCCCGCCCAGCACGTTCGTCGTCCCCGTCTCGGACTGAATCGTGGCCGGATTGACGACCGACGTCGTGCCGAGCTTGCTGACCGGGATGTTGACGACGGCCTTGTCAAGCACGAGCGTCGCGCCCTTCTCCGAATCGACGGCGAGCGCGCCCGTGCCGTCCACCGTGCCCGCCACGCGCAGGGCGCCGCCCGAAACGGTGAGCGTCCCGTTCACTTGGCTCTGTCCGCCCAAGCGAGCCGAGCCGACGCCCGTCTTCGTGACGGCACCCGCCGTTTCGATGCCTTCGGCAAAATCAAGAAGCGCCCCTTCGCCGACGGCAACCGACGGATCGGCGGCGAAAGCCAACGGCTTTTCAAAGGCGTACGTCCGCGCGATGTCAGCGGCCGCGACCGTCACGCCACCCAAGACGAGGAAGCGCGTGTCCGCTGCGCCGCCGACCGTGAAGTCAGTCGGCGCACTGAAGTCCACGGCGGCGAAGCGGACGGCGCCAGACGGGAAGACCGCCGACGCCCCGGCCGTCGCGAACGTCGGATGATACGTGTACGTTCCGAAACTCAACGTGTCCGCAAGCCCCCAGTTCGCGCCCTTGGTTGCGTCCGTGCCCACGCTGCCGTTCCACGTAATGGGCGTGACGACGGTCGTCGCGCCGGAAATAGACTCCACGGAACCGCCGGAAATCTGGGTGAGGTCGGCGGACGAATAGGTTCCCGCCGACAGCAGTTCGCCATTGACCGTCAACGTCTTGAACTTCAGCGTCACACCCGCCGGAACGATGAGGCGCGCATCCTTGCCCAGCGTCAGGTCGACCGCGTTCGCGACAAATGGTGATGCACCCGCGCCAATCTCCAAGGCGCCAGTTCCCGTGACGGCGATCTGCGTCACGTTTGCGAACGTGGCCGTGCCGTTCAGGGCCAGCGTGCCGCCCTTCACGGAAATCGAACCGCTCATCGTGTTCGCGCGCGTCTGGAATTCCTGACGGAACGTGTCCGGCGCCTCGGAGTCAATCACAAGGTTGATCGCGCCGTCCAGCGCAACGGACGCCGTCGCCGTCTTGTCCGCTTCGCCGGCAATCACCAGCGTGGCGAAAGCGGAAGACTTGTTGACGACCCGATAGCCGACCGCCGTCTCGCGCGGCCGCGTATCGGACTCAATCCACCGAAGCGTCTGCGTCCACGCGCCGGAGCCGCTGTTGTTCAGCTGCAGATACCCGGTCTCGTTCGCCGCGTAGGCATCCGGCCCACAACAGGCGTGCTGGCCCTCGAAGCGAAGCGACGGCCCGTTCAGCGCACCGTTCGCGCCGCACTTCAGGTACTGGCTGTCAAGGATGATCGCATCGATCGTGTTCGCGGCAGACGACAGGAGGAAACCGCCCAACAGCCCGTTCTGCGCGCTGGCGACGGAACCGACCTTGAACAGCCCTTTCAGCGTCGCGCAGGTCAAGGGGCCCGAAATCTCGACTTGGGCGTGACAGGCGGCGGCGACCGTCTTCCCCTCCGCCGAAAGCCCCGCCGGGAACTTGTAGGTCGAGATGTCCATCCAGTTGTTCTTCCCGGAGGCGGCAAAACTGCTGGAAATGAACACGTCACCCGACGCCTGCACACGGGAACTGAAAACCGACGGTCCATATTCGCTCTGGTCAAACGCGGGACAGTCCGCCGTCGAATCGCCGACAATCTCCACGGCATTTGCGACGGTCAGGGCACCCGTGTCAATTCGGCACGCGGAATCGCCCGTGCCAGTGAGCTGAATGCGGCCCGTGCCAAACGGCGTGCCACCGACGCCATTCGCGGCCTTGAGGATGCCGCTGTCCACGACGATGCCGCCTGAAAACGTGTTCGCGAACGTACCGCCCTTGAATTGAAGCTGCGCCCCATTCGTGACGCGAAACGAGCCTGTCCCCGAAAAGACGGTCTCAGGCGCGTAGGTCGCACCGCTTGCTATCTTCGTTTCCCCCTCCAGGACGACATCCGCCGCTCCTGCCGTCACGGCCAGGCAGGGAAGAAGCGCGAACACGCGGAGCCACCCCCCCCCGAAATTTGCACGATTCAAAGCGTTTTTAACAATTTTCATCATCTTATCTCCGTTGTGCGAATGGCTGAACTCCGCGCCGCGCGGACCGTCCGCGCCCTCCGCCAAGTTTGCAGGGCATAGTATACACCAGCGGCGGATGAAAGTAAATTGCGTTTCCTGAAAAAGCGATTGCTGTTTTTGAAAAACTTCGGGGACGGCCCCCAGGCCTCTGCGGGGACTGGCGCCGTTCACGGAAATGCGCCCTCGCGCGCGCGTGGACGCCGTTCTGCAAACGGCACGCGAAGCCCTGCGGACAGCGGCTCGACAACGCCTGTCAAATCCCCCGACAATAGGTCTCCCAGCGACGCCCCGTCCACCCACGGCAACGCCAATCTTCCGTCGACCGGCTTGCGGCCCGACGGCCACAAGACGGCCGCCGCACCGGAAGACGGGTTTTCATCCGCCAGAAACGCGATCTTGTCCGGCACGAAGCCCTTCAGCACCGCCTTGAACGCCCCGTTCGTGACAGGAACGAACTGCACTTTCGGGCGCACGGTGCCAAAGCGATCCGTCGCCACGACGACCAGGCCGGGGACATCCTTCACGGTGCCCCGGACGACACAATCGCCATTCCTCTCCTGCGCACGCCACACGATATTGCTGCCGGCAGCCTCCTCGCCGTAACGCGCCGCCGCAATCGACACCGGGAGCGCAGGCCGCAGGCCCATTTCCGCATCCAGCCGCGCGATGCGCGCGCGGAGCTTCTCCGGAGAAAACAGCCGCTCGCCCGCTTCCGGATGCCAGCCCAGCCGCTCGTCCTCCTCTGTCAGCGCAAGCATTTCGCGTGACAGCTCGATCGCCCGGGCGGCGATCCGGTCCATTTCGTCAGCCTTGCCGTCACGGCGCGCGCGGTAAAAGGCGAATACATCCGCCGCAGAGACGATCAGGTTCCGGAATGCGCGCATCACGCCGACGTCGAGGCGCCGTTCGCCGCCGCCCGCGGCCGCACGGCCGAGAGCTTCGAGATCGGAGTCGGCGGAACGCACGAGATCAGACATCTCGGACGTCAGGCGGCAGACCTCGTCAAGCGAGAACTTGCCCAGGCATTCACCGATGAAATCGCCGCTGGGCGCCTCTCCGCCAATCCACGTGCGCGCCAACGGCGCGAGCTTCACCTCGCGTTCAAGCGGCCATGCGATGCCGGCCGCAAAGGGCCCGTAATACTGCATGGCGTTGTCGAGCGGATACCTGGCGTATGCCTCGGCATAGGCGTTCCAGATTCGCACGACGCGTCCTGCTTCCGCCGTTCCCCAGACATCAGCCGCCAGCTCGCAAAGGAAGGCCGATTCGCCGACAGACTCGAAGTCAAGCGACGCCAGGCGTCCGGCGGCCTTGTTCATCACGCCGGGGGCGTTTCCGAAGAACCAGCCCTGCACGACGTCCCTGACGCCACACGCGCGAAGCCCGCGGAACTTCCGGTAGAGGAGCCCCGGCACCGGCACATAGGGCAAGGACGCCATCTCGTGACTGCAGCCGACCTGGATCTTCGCGGCCAGGGACCCTCCGGCGGCGCGCATGGTCGCGGCCAGGTCCGAAAACGGCTTCGCCGGACCGGGAACGGACAGCCAGTAATCGCCGCCGACGTGCGGTCGGCCGAGCTGCTCCTTGACCGAACCCGACTCGAAGTTATACAGAAGCGTCACCCCGTCCGGCAGGTTGCGCGCACAGTCCCCGACCCATTCGCGGCGGCAGACAGACGCCTCCGGATGGTAAAGCCAGCTCAGCAGCCTGGCCGACGGATTGCCGTCGCGCATCCCCTGCACAATGGCCCGCGCCACGTCCGCGTGCAACTGCCACGGCGGACGGGTCGCGCACTGCGGGCACCGGATTCCGTCAGGATAAGGGACGTCGCAAGGAGCCAGGAGCGAGAGGCACGTCGTAAGGCCCTCTCCGTGCGAAATGTTGATGACGCCGGCAAGTCCCGGAATGGCCTTGAAAACCCTCGACACCGATTCGCGGACGTGTGACAAGGCCGCCTCCGAGCTCGGACACCACAGCCGGCGATCCCACCAGACGGGGCCCGGGCCAAACCAATCCGGATGTTCCTTCACAAGCCCGCAATCTGGCGCAACACATGCCGGATCGTTCGCCATCAGCCAGATTCCGATGCCATGCCGCGCCGCGCGTCGGACAATGGAAGCCAACTTGGACATCCTTGTCCGCGACTCGGCCAATTCGTCGAAGCGGACGGGAATCCAGAGACCGTTCACGCGATCCGCCGCCATCTCCGACAGATAGCCCTCGTCATAATAGTCCGCGTCGTCCGCAAGTTCGTCACGATTGAGCGGAGGCCTGTTGATGGGGGCCCGCCAATTGCGGGAAATCCGACTGTCCAGCCAGAATCCCGCACGGCGGCCGTCCGCAAGCCCGTCCGCCTTTCCGCTTCCCTGGGCGGACGCGCAACACGAAACGGCGCAGAGCGCAAGCGAAATCCTCAACGCCTTCAATTCGGCCCCCTTCGCCAAAGCTGCTTCACCTGTCTCGCCAATACTGGACGAACGCCGCCAACGGAATGCCCATCGTGCGGTAACTGTTGTAGGGATGGGGGTTTCCGTACTGGAGGTCGATCCGCTCCTTGCCCGGATAGCCGACGAACGGCACGGCCTTGTCACGGTCCCGCCCGGAATAGTAACCATACCGGGAATCGACCGCAAGCGCCGTGTCGACCAGATAGTAGCCGTCCTTCTCGCGGCCATCGTAGGTCTTGATGAGCCATTCGCGGAAGCGCCACATCGCCGCGTTGCACTTCGGCGTGAACAGTCCGCTGAAGTTGTCGATGGATCCGAGCGTCGTGCAGGGCGTGCAGATGACGAACCTGCCGCCCGGGACAGCCTTCAGGTACGACTCCTTGAACGTCGCGAGCCGCCGCCCCCATTCCGTGTAGTCCGCGTCCAGTCCGCCGCCGCTGAAGTCGTTGACGCCCAGCATCTCAAAGAGGATCTGCGGCTTCGGGAGATTCCACATCGCGAGGTACTTGCCGTAATCGAACGCCCAGGAGATCCCCGTTTCAGCCACTGTCCGCCAGGCCTCGCCGTCGAACCGCACGAACGTCTTCCTCTCGCCGTCGAACTGGTAGTCCCCGGCCTTCGGCGCGAGGAGCGCGCCCGTCCCCTCGTCGAACCGTTTCGCGGCGTCTCCGAAATACTCGCAGGAGTAAAGCGGCTCGAAGCCCTTTGGCTGCGTCTTGCGGACACACCGCCAGGCCATCTGCCAGAATGTCGTGTCCCCCCAGTAACAGCCGTCCTTCGGATGCATGAAGCCATGGTAGCTCGACAGGCCCTTCGGCGCCTTGAAGTACGAGGCGAGAGTCCAGCCTCCGCGTCCCTCATGGCACTGCTCCGCCTCGGAATAGCGGCGAAGCCCGACCATGTGGACCTTTGGCACGTACCCGGACGACACAAGCGCGTGCGCGAAGAAACTGCCGTGCGTGTAGCTGTCGCCGACCACCTGCACGTAGACGTCCCGGTCGCCGACGCCCGTCTTGCCGACGCAGACCCTCGCCTCCAGTTTCTTGATCGTCTTGAACTCGTCCCCGTTGACCAGCTCGGCCGTCAGCGTCGAGCCGTCGGAAGGCCTGTCGATCGAGACGACGGCGCCGAGCTGACGCTTGAACGGCAGGTTGCGCGGCGTCAGCGAGAAGCGGACGAAGTCGTCATACGGACGCCACCGCTTCAGGAAAGGCTGCACGTAGATCTCGTTCTGCACGTCCGACAGCATCCAGAGCTTCGACGGCAGGCAGATGTCGTTGACGAACGCCTCGGCCGTCAGCCCCGCGCCCAGCGTCGCCGCCAGGGCGCCCATCGCCAGCATGTTTTTCCTTGTCATTTTCACTTTCCGACCTTGAAGTCTTTCCCGTCCCAGGTGATTTTCGTGTCCCTGAAGAACCAGTCGCTGTCCGTTCCGGCGAACGGGCGCGTGAACGCCGGCCTGACGCCGCTCGTCGTGACCAGGTTCCGGATGACGATCTCGTCTGGCGCCCGATAGGGGAACGGCGCCTTCGCGGACGTCTCCTCCTTCGTCTCGCCCTGGTCGTAGTAGAGGGTGAACTTCCGGCGGTCTCCCGGATTGCCGTCCACGACCGTCAGGCCGTCGATGAGGATCTTGCGTCCGAAGCGGCACGGATAGCCGTAGTCATGCGAACCCGAATTGCCGGCCGTGAAGAGATAAGACCCGCGCTTCGGATCGAGGAGACAGGTGTTGTTCCGGAAGATCATGTCGCCGTCCCAGTTCGCCCCGAAGTCGCCCCGAAGCCAGATCGGCATCGCGTCTCCGTCAAGAATCGTGTTTTCGACAAGCAGTGTCCCCGTCCCGATGACGTACAAGTGGAAAAGCCGTGAATTGCGGATGGTCACGTTGTGGCAGCCGCAATGGGCGTCGAAGCGGTTGAAGACGCAGCCGTCGAAGAGAAGGTCCCGGCAGTAGTTCGAGCCGAAGACGCCCCAGTTCTCAGTGTCCCTTATGTCGGTCGTCTCGCGGCAGTTGCGGAAGCTGACGCCCACCGAAAGAGCCACGTTGATCTCATATGTGCCGTGACCGCACTTGCGATGCGCCTGGAAAAGGCAGTCGCGCACGGTCACGTCCGTCACGTTGAAGATGCCGAGAAAGCCCGAATACGGGAAGCGGTGCGGACGCTGGTCGCACATCTCGTGGCGAAGGCCGACGATGCGCACGTTCGAGCGCGTCACCGAGATGCCGCGCTGATAATAGGCAAGCGGCGGCGGCGGCTCTCCCGGACGGAAGCCAGGCTCACGGTTGCAACGCGTGATGAAGACGCCGCCCGTCAGCGTCAGCGGCCTCTCCTCGGACGGATAGGCCGTCGCCTCGGTCACGGACTCGAAGTCCTGCCGGACGAAGGTCGCCGGATCGATCGTCCCGTCGGCGTCGACGCGCAGGAACTCCATCTGGTCCTGGCCGGAATTGGCCATGCCATGCCCCGTGCGCCGGAACTGCCTGCGGTATTTGTTCTTCAGGATGACATAGGACCGGCTCGGCAACCTGACGCCCAGGTTGTCCTGGTTCTTCCGAACGGGCGCAATCCCCTTCAAGGGAAACGACGGCCTGGACGGCGTGACCTTGAAGACCTGCGCATTGCGGTTCGAGACGGACGTGTCGTCGATGAAGAAGACGGCCGAACCGAAATCGACGTCCGTCTTGATCTCGGCCGTCAGGTCCTGCCCGCCGATGTAGTAGGTCGCGCCATCCCGCGCCTTGACCGGAAGCCCCCTTTCGTTCGCCTCCCGGTGCGCGGCGACAATCGACGGTAAATCGTCCGTCATCCCGTCGCCTTTCGCCCCGAACCGCTCGTACGTGACGACCTCCGCGCCCGCAAGGGAAGCGAACGCCAACAGGCAAGAAGCCAATCCAAAAGACCTTGTTTTCATCAGAATCTCCTCTTTGACGTTCTCAGCGGAAAAGGATCATGAATCCAAAAGGCCGTTTTCCCCTGACGCGGATCTGCAGCTCCTTGCGATCCGCGGTCAGGCGGACCTCACACGCTTCGGGGACCTCCGAAACGAGATTGGTCCACGTGTTCCCGCCCGCAATGTCGATTGTTCCCTTGCCGGCCTTCAGGATCGTCATCCAGCGGCAACGGTCCGCATACGCCGAGGTGTCGATGCGCAGACGCGTGTTGCCGAACAGGTTGAAGTGGTCGGCCTCAAACGGCGCCGCCGCATAGCGCGTCTCGGGCAGCACGAATTCGAGAATCGTCTCGCTCTTCTGCTTCTGGGTCGCCTCGTCAACCGACTGATAGACGTTGAAATAACCCGTCAGCGAAACCGACGGCGCGTCCCCCTCGAAACGCACGACATTGTTCGTCGCCCAGCCCGCATTCGAGTAAGGGACGTTCACCGTGTCGGCCGAAACGGTCGCGTTCGAGACGACGATCTTGTTCGAGCTGTTGAAAAGGCGCAGGTCCTTGAATGCCATCAAGCCCCCGTTGGCGACGCGAAGCGCGTTGCCGCCCGTTTTCGTGGCATTGCCGCTGTCGGCGACACCCCAATAGACGTCCTTTCCCGCACAATTGAAAGTGCCGCCGTTCACGACCTCAAGCAGATTGCTTCCGCCATACGTGTCGCCCGTGCAATACTGCAGGGCAACACTCGACGCGGCGCCGGTCAGGTCCATCGTGCCCCCGTCGATCGCGAACCGCGTGCCGGGATTGCCTTCGAGGTAGAACGGCGAATAGGCCGAAAACGTCGAATTGACGGTCGAGCCCTTGCCGATGACGAAATCAAGTCTCGCGCACTTGTCACGCCACCGAATGACATCCGTACAGGTATAGGCATAGTTCCGCAGCTCGAGCCGCTGATTCCCCCCGCCGAGAGGAAACGTCGAAAACAGCGAACCCGAATTCGCGGCTCCGCCCGCATCGTAGAGGAGTCGGCCGTTCGTGCCATACATCCGAAGCGAAGGCGTGCATGTGGAATCAAGATAGACTTCGGCGCTCGCATCCTCGACGGTTGACTTCGTGCCGACCTGGATCTGCGAACAGGTGAAGTCCGTGACGTTGGTCACGAGCAGATGCGCCCGCGGTCCGTCCGCTCCGACGAGAATCGTCTCGATCCTCACGCTCTTCGAATCGCGGACGACCAGTTTGCAATCGGAGCACTTGACGGCCTTGCCGATGTTGGCCGTCGTGATGCTGACGTTCGTCGCGCCGTTGATTTCCGCATAGCCCCACGGCCCTTCGTCACCCACAAGCAACGTTGAAATGTCGGCCGAGCCGTTCTTCGCGACGTAGAAGCTGTTCGAATGCGAACTCTCGTATCCGCACAGGCGAAGCGAATGGGAGGGAATCGACAGTCGGCCGCCCTCCGAGACGCGCACTGTCGAATGGCTGCCGGCCATGTTGGCGTAGAAATGGCCTGTCAGCCTGAACGTGCCATTGGCGATCTCAAGCGCATTCCGACTGCTTGCGTCCGACACGCCCATGTTCATTCCGCCGCCCGCCGTAAAGGCGTGTCCGCCCAAGTCGAACAGGAGCGCCGCGTTCGCGTAGTCGACCGTGATCAGCCCAACGCTGACATCGGAGTCGGTGCCGATCGTCCCGTTGCGCGTGAACTTCACGTTCCCCGTCGGGACCCCTTCCGGATCCCAATGCTTCGCCTCGCTCAGCTTCCCGCTCCCAGACCCTCCTTCGCCAACGAAGACGTGGTCTGCCGCTTCTGCGCGCAAGCACGAACCAGCAGACACAAGAACGACGACAAGAACAGTTTTCATGTCATGTAGTATACACCACCGACGGCGAAAAGTAAATTGCACTTCTTGAAGAAACGATTGCAATTTTTGAAAAACGCAGCCTCAACACGGACGACCACCCGCCCAAATTTCCGTATCCGCATAATGTGCCACGACATTTGGAGAGGACGCCCCTGAATAGACGACAAGCGGATTCGTCGCCTGAGGTGCCAACGCGCAGAATGCCTTGAGGCTTGCGCTCATTGACGTGACATAAGTCGAGGAGCTTTTGACTTCTCGTGGCAGAAGCCGAAACCCGTCTTCCAGCAACAGGTCAACCTCTATCGATCCAGACGCATTGCGATAAAAGTAGAGATCCGAATCAAGGCCACGGTTCAGGCGATGCTTCAAAGCCTCCACCATCACCATGTTCTCGAAGAGATGCCCCATGAGAGGATGTGCCGCAAGCTGGTCGACCGTCCGGATGCCAAGGAGATAGGTCGCCAGTCCCGTTTCGGTAAAGCAGATTTTCGGCGCTTTCGTCTGGCGTTTCCCGAAATTGTTGTGGTAAGGCTTGACAGGAAAGACGATATACGAGGCACGGAGAACGCTCAGCCAGTTTGCTATTGTCTTGTCGCTCACGCCAACATCATTGGCCAAGGACTGCTTGTTCAGCTGACGCCCCACGTGCCCAGCCAACAGTTTCACGAACAGTTCAAACCGGTCAAGGTCGGAAACGTTCAGGAGCCGCCGCGCATCGCGTTCAACATATGTCCTGAAGTAGTCCGCATAGAATTGCGGCGCGTCAATGGAATCCACAAGCCTGCGCGGCATGAAGCCGTCCAGCAGCATCTGATCGCGCCGCATGACGTCGACGCCCGCTCGCTTCAGTTCGGCGAATGACAGCGGCAACAGTTCCACCATGCCCGTACGACCTGCCAATGTCTCGCTGACGGCCTGTGCAAGTTCCGGCTGATGCGAACCCGTCAAGATAAAGCGCCCTTTGTCGGGATTCTGATCCACCTCAACCTGAACATATTCCAAGAGCTGCGGCAATCTCTGAACCTCATCCAGAATCATCGGGCCTCGTTCGGCCGAGACAAACGCCTTCGGATCCGCCATGGCCAAATCGCGCACATCGCTCGTTTCAAGATTATGGTACGCATGCTGTGGGAACAAATGCCGTATGAGCGTCGTCTTGCCCGACTGCCGTGGCCCGGTAACCGTGACAATCGGATAAAAGCCTGCCAATTTCAGGACATGGTTCTCGATTTCGCGCTCAATGTACATCTGCATTTCCTCCGTTGAACGCGGTAATTATAGCATACTAACGCCCGTTCATGCAAATGCGAAATCAGATTTCGGATTTGCACAAAACTATTTCAAAGAGTATCTTCTTGAAGTAGTCCCACGCTGAGATTTTTCCGCATCAGATTCTCATTTTCACGTTATCTCATCAAAACGCTCACCTTTTCAATATTTTCTAACATCAGAACTGGGGACAGACCCCACCTATCCGTCAATGTCACCATGACAGTTGGCGTATTTTTACCATGACAGTTGGCGCGATTTCACCATGACAGTTGGCACATCAACTTGCGCGTTTCCGACTTGCGCGGACTAACGCACGCAAGGCACACCGCAACCCGACAACACTGGGGACAGACCCCACCAATCGGGGGTCTGTCCCCATAAGATTTCACTCCGCATCATGCGTCGAACGCCGTCGCTAGCGCGCGAGCCAGCCGCCGTCGCAGGCGTAGGTGAAGCCCGTCACGTAGTCCGAAGCCGGGGACGCGAGGAAGACGCAGAGGCCCTTGAGGTCGTCCGGCGTGCCCCAGCGTCCGGCGGGAATGCGGTCGAGAATCGCCTTGTTGCGCCTCTTGTCCGCCCGGATCGGCGCGGTGTTCGCCGTCGCGATGTAGCCCGGCGCGATCGCGTTCACGCAGATGCCGTCCCTCGAGAGCTCGTTCGCCATGAGCATCGTGAGCGACTTGATGCCGCCCTTCGAGGCCGCGTAGCCCGGCACGAGGATGCCGCCCTGGAACGAGAGCATCGACGCGATGTTGATGATCTTGCCGCCCTGTCCCTGCGCGATCATCTGCCGCGCCACCGCCTGCGAGAGGAAGAACGGCGTCGAGAGGTTGATCGAGATGACGTCGTTCCAGTTCTTCGCCGAATGTTCCGTGAACGGCTCGCGGCGGATGATGCCCGCGTTGTTGATGAGAATGTCGATGCGTCCCAGCGACTTCACGACCTTCGCGACGATCTTCGGAGCCGCCCTTTCGCCCTTCGCGAGGTCGGCCTTGAGGCCGATCGCCCGGCGGCCGAGCTTGCGGATCGCCGCAAGCGTCTCGTCCATCGGAATGACGTCGACGACCGCGACATCCGCGCCCGCCTCCGCGAGGCCAAGGGCGTAGGCCTGTCCGATGCCGCGCCCCGCGCCCGTGACGACGGCCACCTTGCCGTCCAGCTTGAACTGATCGAGTATCATTGAATCTCCTTTTCGTTTGAGCCACGAATTGCCACGAATCCGCACGAATCACTCGTTCGTGAAAACTCGTGAAGATTCGTGGCCTGTGCTATCTCATGTCTGAAACCGGTATCTTGTCCATGTCGCCATAGTCGAGGTTCTCGCCGCCCATGCCCCAGACGAACATGTAGTTCGACGTGCCGGCCGCCGAGTGGACGCTCCACTCCGGCGCGGTGATCGCCTGCTCGTTGTGCAGCCAGACGAGCCGTTGCTCTTGCGGCCGCCCCATCTGGTGGCAGATCGCCTGTCCGTCCGGGACATTGAAGTAGAAGTAGACCTCCATGCGGCGGTTGTGGACGTGCTGCGGCATCGTGTTCCAGACGCTCCCCGGCTTCAGCTCCGTGAGCCCCATCTGCAGCTGGCAGCATCCGCCGCCAGGCACTTTCGCGAGGACAGGCGCGACGATGAGCTGGTTGATGACGCGGTCGTTCGACTCCTCCCGCGTGCCGGCCTTGATGAAGTTGCCGATCGTGTAGCCCGGCTTCGTGCAGGCTTGGTCGGACGTGATGCGCTGCGTCACGTAGTCACGGTGCGCGGGTGCCGAGTTGAGGTAGAACTTCGCGGGGTTCTGCGCGTCGAGCGACTTGAACGCGACGGACCTCTTGCCGCGTCCGACATAGAGCGCCTCCTTGAAGGCAAGCGCGTACGCCGTGCCGTCCACCGTGACGACGCCCGGCCCGCCGACGTTGATGACGCCAAGTTCGCGGCGGTCGAGGAAGCGCTCGGCGCGCAGCTCCGGAAAGGGCTCGAGCGTCAGCTCCTGCGCGACCGGCATCGCGCCGCCGTAGACGAGACGGTCGTAGAGCGTGTAGGTGAGGTTGATCTCGTCCGGCGCCATCACCTTCTCCATGACGAATCGGCTGCGGATCTTCTCCGTGTCGAACGTCTTGAAGTCGTCGGGGTGGGTCGCCGTCTGGACGGTGAAGTTCGCGACTGTCGCCAACAGTGCCATTGCTGTCATTTCCTGTCCTCCTTTTGCCTTGTGTTGGAAATTTCCGCGCGGAATTCTCGGACATGCCGATGCCAGGCCTCCGGCGTCGTGATCTCGCCCGCGCCCGACCAGCTCGCGCCAGCCCAGTAGGTGAAGCTCTTCTTCCTGAACGCGAGCACACGGCAGTTCAGGTGATCCGTGCGCACCTCCACCGCCGACGGATCGGCCACGACAATCGCCGCCATCGTCGAGCCCTCGGAATTTCCCTTCGCGTCAAGCTTCTCGTCTTCGAAGAGCGAGACAAGCCCCGGCTCCTCGACAAGAGACCCCTTGTGGTCGCGCTTCGGCTCCAGGTCAAGTCCGGGCCCGGCGCGGAAGTCGGCACTGAAGTCCCTCTCGAAGCTGACGTCGTTGCGAAAGAACCGTTCGCCGCGCTTCAGCGTGATGCGGCACGTCATCTTCCCGGCAGCGGAGAACGCCGGATAGACGAGCCTGAACTGCAAGGCGTCGTCGCCGTCATGCAGGATCTCGCTCGCAATCCAGTTCGGATAGGTCTTCCATTCGCCGTCGCCCCAGAATGCCACGCCGCCGACGCCGCGCGACGCGCCCATCGTGTAGTTGTCGAACGTGCGGACGCCGCCCGTCAGCGTCGCGAGGTTGTGCCACGCGCCAAACGCGCCTTTGCCACGCAGCAGCTTCACGACCTCGTTCTCGGCGTGGCCCTTGTTGAAGACGTCGAATCCGCTCCAGAGATGGAAGTCGCGCGGCCCGTAGGCGCGGAAGCCGACCTTGTCGTTCTCCCAGTAGAAGTCGTCGTTCCGCTCCGGCGCCACGCCACAGGCGGCGAAAACCGAAGAGACGCAAACCGCGTGCAGCAATTGAACACAGAGGCACAGCACTTGGCTCACCACCCTTTCCTTATCCGCTGTCTGTTGATGACACACAGGCCAACCGCCAGCAGGCCCGCCAACGCCGCGCCGACCCACTTGAACGTGACCGTCAAATGGAAAATGAGCCAACATCCCAGCGCGGACGCGAAATCGAGTGCCGCGCCGCCCGCGAAGCCCGGCGGCACCGCGATGCCGTCGCAGTTCGCCGCTGCAATCGCCTTCGAGAACGCGGGCGTCAGGTTCGTGACGAAGTAAAGTCCGCAGACGAGCGCGACGAGCCCGATCACGAACGTCTTCGGCACGTTGCCCTTCGTGATCGGCAGCACACACGGGAAGAGGTAGAACATCCCCGCAAGCGACGCAAGCGGCAGAAACTTGTTGCCGGGCAGGACGACCGAGAGGAAGAGGATGACGGGGATGAGCAGGATCGAGACAACAAGCGTCGTCGGATGCCCGATGACCAAGGCCGGCGACATGCCGATGAAGAACTGCGGCGTGGATTTTCTCACACGGAGGCACGAAGGCACAGAGGTCGTCGGATGTTCGGTCTCGCTTCCTCCGAACTTTTTTGAAAGCTTCTCCTGCACGGCCTGGCAGATGGGCTTCAGGCCCTCGATGAAGAGCGCGGTGATGCGCGGAATGAGTTCCATGACTGCGCCAACCGTGACGCCGAGCTTCAGGATCGACGGAACCGACTCGACGACGCTCCGCCAGCCGTCGCACCGAAGCGCGCCGATGCCGCAGCCGATGATCACGCCGAGGAAGAGCGGTTCGCCGAACAGCCCGAACTTGCGCTTCAGCCCTTCCGCGTCGATGTCGAGCTTCGCGAAGCCGGGAATGCGGTCAAGCGTCCAGTTGAGCACAACGGCGAACGGCGTGAAGCTCTGGCAGAACGGCTGGGGGATGGAGATGCCGGCCATGTCCCGGTAATAGGACTGAAAGTCCTTCGCCGTGAAGTCGGCGAGGCAGAGCGTGATGACGTAGAGGACGATCGCCGCATAGAACGCCCACGCAAGCGAGCCGGTCGCGAAGAAGACCATCGCGCCGAGGAACGCGAAGTGCCAGTAGTTCCAGAGGTCGATGTTGACCGTGCGCGTCGCGCCGACGAAAAGGAGCGCGACGTTCACGCCAAGGCAGACGGGAATGATGAACGCGCCGACCGCACACGAGTAGGCGACGGCGGCTGCCGCCGGCCAGCCGAGGTCAAAGAAGGGCAAGTTGAGCTGATAGAGATCCGTCAGGCCCTTCAGGGCCGGGCCGAGGCTCGACGTCAGAAGCGCCGTCACGACGCCGAGTCCGACGAAGCCGACGCCGACCAAGAGTCCCGACTTGAGGGCCTTCGAGAAACGGATGCCGATGCAGACGCCAAGCACGGTGAAGATGACCGGCATCATCACCGCCGCGCCGAGGCCAATGACATATGAAAACACTTCTCGCATATCGGCGTCATATTATACGACACCCATCTGCGAAAGTCCATTGCACTTCCTGAAAAATTAATTACGATTCTTGAAAAATGAGTGAGAACACAGCCCCAAGCAACCTCCCCCATGGGAGGGGCGGTGTAGAAAAAGAAGCTCAGTCTAAAGTTCGCCCAAGATCCGCGCGCGCGCCGCTTTGTATTCACGGGCGGTGATGGTCTTGGCGGCGCGAAGGTCGTCCAGCTCCTTCAACCGTGTGCCGACGTTGCGCGGCGGCGGCGGCGTTCCCGGCAAGCCCGGACAGGGCGGATGCGCTTCCGCGCAACTTGCCGGACGGCTTTTGCCGGAATCGTCGGTCGTGCGTCCGAGCGTCGGGATCGCATCAACCGCCCGGCGCAGCCCCGCGACGTCCTCGTGGTAGTAGTGACGCGTCATCGCCGTCGATTCGTGTCCGACGATGGACTGCACGAAATGGAGCGGGATGCCCGCGTTTGCCGCGAACGAGACGAACGTGTGCCGCAGCGAGTGGAACGTCGCCTCCGGCGTCTTGTGCCGACGTCCCTCGATCTTCACGCTCATCGTGATGTTCGCCGCCTTGAAGATGCGGGAGAGCTCGTCGCTCACCCGGCTGCGGGACGCCTGGTACAGTTCGCAGACCCTCGGCAGGACAGGGCCGGAAAGGACATTCGGCATCGACTCTGCCACAGTCGGGCTCTCCCCCGTCAACCGAGCGCGACCGTCGCGCGCGCCGCACGCCAGCAACGCCGCGCCAAGCGTCGCATGAATCGGAATCGTGACGGGCCGGCCATGCGCATGGCGTTTCGTCTTCTGCGGAATGATCTGAATGACCCCCGCGCCGAGATGGACGTTCGCCCAATCGAGCCGACAGCAGTCGCCGAGCCGAAGCCCCGTGTAGATGCCGATCAGGAACAACGTGTGCCACTCGTTGAAAGGACGGGGAAGAGGGCCTGTGGACTGGGACGCCGCGACAATCTCCTTGTGGTGCATCTCGTCTCGCTTCTTTGCCGCGTCCAGCAGTCGCCTCAGCTCGTCCATCGTCAGCTCGCGCCGCGAGTGGCTGTCGCCCGGACGAAGCCGCACGCCCTCCCACGGGTCGTCTTCAAGCCCCGCCTTCGCCGCGAGGGTCCGGAATATCTCGCGCAGGACGCAGACGCGGTTGTTGTAGGTCGAGCCGCAGAGGTCGGCGCGCAGGCACGCGAGGTATTCGGCAATCATGTCGGACGTCACGCCGCCCAGGTCCTTGATCGGCAGGTAGCTGTGCTCCATCCATCTCGCGAAGTGCATCCAGACGTGCCGCTTGCAGTCGAGCGTCGCCTGTGCGAGCTCGTTTCGGTTTGGGGACTTCACGTACTCCAGCCACACCTCGGCGAGCGGCAGCTTCCGTTCGCCCAAGCCGAGCGGCGCCAGGAACCGCTGCAGGACGCGCTCGGCCTGTGCGCGATCCTTCGTGCGTGTTGAGCGGCAGTATCGCTTGCCGTTGATCCCGACGCGCATCGTCCAGCGTCCGCTCTTCTCGCGCTGCAGGTTGCCCATGCCCTTCTCTCGTGCCATGTCACGCTCCTTTTGTTGACTTGTTGAAGAATTTTGATTGAAGAATTTTGACGTGTCTCAAAAGGCCGAGAATTATACCACTGCACATTGCGGCACATCGCGTCCCCACCCAATCCACAAATTTCGTGGACATTCACATGTTTTGCGGAAGAAGAGAATGTTGTCGGGTAT
>CAKTZA010000045.1 GCA_934635045.1 uncultured Kiritimatiellota bacterium
CGCCCGCCGATGCCCGCCGCCGCGCCGCCGCCGCCCGCGCCGCCCTTGCCGCCATAGGTCTTGCCCCGACGATAGCCCGCCGCGTCGCCATCATGGTTCCAGGCTCCCGAATAGGCACCGTCCACGTACCGCTCCCCGTCCGCATGCGCGTCGGCGTCCCACGAGCTGCTCTCCGCCGCGTCCCGCCCGCCGGCCGCAGCGCCGCCGAAAGCCTCCACCCGCCCCTTGCCCACGAGAATCAGCGTGGACGACGACGGAAGACGCAGCCCCGGCGTCCCGGCCGTCGCGCCCGACGCCGGCGCGCCGCGCACGGTCAGCGTGACGTTCTCCGGCAGGTAGATCGCGACCGTCGCCCCGTCCGCGACGGAAAGGCCCGCCTGCCCGACGCCGCCCGCGAAGCTTTTCGACGCATTGAGGTAGTAGACGCCCTCGGACAGGGTGGCGCCCGAACCCTTGGCGGACAGATCCGTCGCGGCGAAGAGGCCTTGCGCCGCGACCGCAACCGCGCCGCAGAGGCACATGCGCCGCGCCGCAAGGCGGAAGTCTGGACGCCAGCCGCGCACGAACGGTGAGCCTATGCGAGGGTGAGGATGCCGCTCAGGCCCGTGATGTCGAGGACTTCCTTCACGGCCGGCTGGACGCCGACGACCGTCATCGCGCCGCCGCCCGCCATCATCTTCTTCTGGGCCGCGAGCAGGCAGCGGAGCCCCGCCGAGCTCATGTAGGGCACGCCCGAAAGGTCGAGCGTCAGCGTCTCGCTGCCGGTCAGCTTGAGGCCGGCCTCCAGTTCGGGGGCCGTCGTCGTGTCCACGCGCCCGGTCACCGCAATGACCGTCTTCGCGTCCTCTGTCGTCTTCTTGATTTCCATCGTTTCGCAGTCTTTCCGTGTTTTTCGCCTAAAAGGGGATAGGCGAAATTATACCATATTTTGGCCCGTCGGCCCGACAGCTCGCGCGTCGAAACCGCACGTCCCTGTCGTTTCCATCCGTCAAGATACAGCCCCCTCTGCGTTCAAGATTCATGACGCAAAGAATCCGCAAAGCGGCGACGCAAGTCGCCTTACACTGTCAATATGGCATCCCCATACGGAGGTAGTTTAGCATCAACAGACAATTTGGCACTTCCAACCATCGCCCAAATGACGATGTGCGTATCAAGAAGGCATCTCATGCGGACACTCCTTCAAACAGCGTCGAAACCTGCGCATCAAGTCGATCGAACTCTTGGTCAAATTCATTCGGCAGCTTGACCTCATCACGCATGGAGCCGATCTTCACACGACTCGCGCGCGTGCCAACGGCTACCGCATCGCCCTCGGAAGAGCCCCTACCCCGCAAAGATCCCTGAATACCAATCACAAGCAAATAGGCACGAATCATCGCATCGAGCGTCGTCCCATTGCGAACGGCGTAAGATTCCGCCTGACGCACAACGTCAGGCTCAACATTTAGCGTATAACTCATCGCTCCATTTCTCCTTTGCCACAGGGATGACCATCACATTTGTTCCCCCGCAACCGAAATCATTATATCACAAAGCGAACCGCGACGGCAATTGCCGCCGCAGATTTTCTTTTTGCGCCCCCTGCCGCGCACTCACCCCTCGAACGTCAACCCCATCGTGAGGATGTTGCGGCCGTTCCGGCGCGCGTAGGTGACGGGCGACATCGTCTTCTTCACGATGAGGATGCCGAGACCGCCGATCGCGCGCTCCGTCGCGTCCAGCGTCGTGTCGGGATCGCGCTGGCGCAGCGGGTCGAACGGCTTGCCGTCGTCGCAGAAGACGAGCCGGACGGCATCCGGGAACTTCTGGTGCTCGACCTTCAGCGTCCAGTCCGTCGCGCCCGAATGGCGCACGATGTTCGCGAAGATCTCGTCCGCCGCGACCATGAGCGTCGCCTGCGCCTTCATCGGCACGTCGGCGAGCGCCGCCTCCAGGTCGGCCGTCGCCTGCGCAAGCCCCTCCATCGTCGGCGGATACGTGTGCTCGACCGACGTGGGGACGCCCCGGTAGCGAATCGCGAGCTGCGTGCAGTCGTCCGCCTGCTCGACCGCCCCGGCATACGCGGCGACGGACGCGAGCACGCCGTCGAGGAGATCCTTCTGGCAACACGGCGCGGCCTTCAGGAGCTCCAGCAGCCGCGCTTCGCCGAAGAGCTCGCCGGACGCATTCGGCTGCTCGGTGATGCCGTCGGTGTAGAGGTAAATCGCGTCCCCCGGCGCCAGCGAAAGCTCACAGCTCCGGTAGGGAACGCCCGCCAGCGCGCCGAGGACGAGCCCCGGCTTTCCGCGCAGGTAGGCGACCGCGCCGCCGCGACGGACGACGGGCGGGTTGTGCCCCGCGTTCACGTAGGTGACGCGCCCCGTCTCGACGTTGATCTCGCCGATCCACGCCGTCACGAACATGTTCGCCTCGTTCCCCTCGCACAGGGCGTCGTTCGTCTCCGCAACGACGTCCGCCAGCGGCTTGCCCGTCTGGGCCGCGCTCTTCAGCAGCGTCTTCGCGCGCATCATGAACATCGCCGCCGGCACGCCCTTCCCGCTCACGTCCGCAACGAGGAACGCGACCGTCTTCGGCCCCGTGAAGTAGAAGTCGTAGAAGTCGCCGCCGACCTCGCGCGCCGTCTTCATGCTCGCGTAGATGTCGAACGACGTCTCGTCCGGGAACGGCGGAAAGACGTTCGGCAGCGCGGAAAGCTGGATGTCCGTCGCCATCTTGAGCTCGCGCTCGGTCTGCTCGCGGATCTGGCGCCGCACGAACGCGGAGACGACGAAGCCGACGAGCAGCGCGACGAACGCGAGCGCGACGGCGTTCAGGACGGCCGTCGTCGAGATCAGCACGTTGCGCGTGACGGCGGCGGCCGACCGGGGAATCATTACGTAGACGGGGAAGCTGTCGATCTCGCGCAGCCGCCAGTGGAAGTCGTCGCCCGGCCCCGTCCACTGCGTGCCCTCGCGGTTCGGGCGCGCGTAGTCGGAGAGGACGAGCCCGGACGGCGTCACGATCACGATGCCGCCCGTGCCGCCGACGTGCCAGTTGCGGGAGAGCCCGACGAGCGACGAGCGCGCGAGCGCGCGCAGCGAGGCGCCGTCGCAGCCGATCTCGACGAAGCCGCCCTCCGGCCGCCACACGCTGACGTACTTGCGCCAAGACCCCTTCGCCGTGTTGGGCTGGAACGCCTGGCAGAACTCCGTCACCGGCTCGTTGATGAGGCACATCATCTCGGCGGCCTGCCCCTCCGCCGTCGCGAAGTCGAAGCCGATGTAGTCCGGCTCGGACGCCTGCGTGATGACGCCCTTCGCGTCCGCGACGCAGATCTCGGTGATGCGCAGCTCGCGCGCCAGCGCCCGCAGGGAGAGGATGTCCGTCTTTGCGCCGTCCGCCAGCCGCTCGCGCACCGCCATCGCCTGGCGGACAAGGCGCGCGTTGACGCGCGAGACGATCTCCGCCTGCACGTCCGCAAACGCGCGGTCGATGAGCTTGTCGGCCTCGCGCGCGGCGAGGTAGCCGTGGACGCCCCACGTTACCGCGAGCGAGACGGCGAACGCGAGGAGGATGCTCAGGGCGAGCTTGAGGTTCAAGCTGCGGCGCGCGGTCATTTCGTCTTCTCCTTCTCCGCCCGGATGACGGCATTGGCGGCGGCCAGGACGTCCGGCCGGCGCTTGTCGACCGCGACGCCGTAGCCTTCGCGCGTCTCAAGGGGCGAGGCGACGAGCCGCCCGCCCGACTGCGCCGCCCAGTTCCGCAGGGGCACGGCATCAAAGAAGATGGCATCGACGTCGCCCCGCTTCAGCGCGGCGACGGCGTCCGTCGCGCGCGCGAAGCGCATCGGGTCGGCGCCGTGGTTGCAGAGGTAGAGGTCGCCCGTCGTCCCCGGCTCGGCGCCGACGCGGAGGGACGCGATCTGCGACATCTGCGGACGCGGGCCGTCCGCCCGGTAGAGGAAGCAGTTGCCGCTCGTCGCGTAGGGTTCGGAGAAGTCGACGTCCAGCCGGCGCGCCTCGGTGATCGTGATCGTCGCGATGGCGAAGTCGGCCGTGCCGGCCTTCAGCCGGGGGATGAGGTCCTCGAAGTCCACGGCTTCGCAGACGAGCGCGCGCCCCAGCTTCGCGGCGATCTTCCGCGCAAGGTCGACGTCCGTCCCCTCGCACTGCCCGGCCGCGTTCGTGTGGGAGCACGGCGAGTCGGTCGGGTGCGTGAGGAAGACGAGCGGACGCGACGGGTCCGCCGCGCGCGGATCGACGCGGGACGCCGCATGGTCGGCGCACCCGGCAAGGGCCGCCAGCAGTCCGGCACAGAGAAAGCGAGTCAGGTTCATGTCTTTGGCTGTCGTTCGGTTTTCAGTTCGCAAGGTCGGCGAGGCGCTCGCGCAGCTTGAGCTTGGCGCGGTGGATGCGCACCTTGACGAGGTTTTCGGTCACGCCCGTCTGGGCGGCGATTTCGCGGATGCTCAGCTCGGAGATGTGGAAGAGCGTGTACGCCTCGCGCAGGACTTCGGGCAGCGCGCCGAGCGCCGCGAGGATGCGCCGGCGGAGGAAGGCCCGGTCGCTCGGCAGCGTCGCGGGGGCCGGCACGGACTGCTCGGGGGCGACGGACGTCTCCTCGCCATCCACGATTGCCGTCGCGAAGACCTCGAAGCGGCCGTGGCGGGCGCGGTCGTTGCGGATGTTGCGCGCGATCGTGTAGACGAGCCCGCTCACGGCGGCCTCGTCGTCGAGGAGCTGGTCGCGCATCTTCCAGAGGCGGACGAAGGTCTCCTGCACGATTTCGCAGGCGTCGGCGTGATTCGCGCCGTTGCCCATGAAATAGTTCATGAGCTTCGGCGCAATGTCCCGGTAGTGCTGTTCGACCGTCTTCATGAAAAGGAATTATATCATATCCTTGCCTTTCACGCGCTTGTACTCCATACAATTACGACACTTGTATGCACGCTGCCGCGCATGATAGAATACGCACCGCTTCGCCGAAGAGACGGCGGACGAACCTTCAAGAAGGAGAAAAGCAATGTCAGAAGACCGGCAGACCCTGAACCGAAACCTCGCGCAGATGCTCAAGGGCGGCGTGATCATGGACGTGACGACGCCCGAGCAGGCGAAGATCGCGCAGGACGCGGGCGCGTGCGCCGTGATGGCGCTGGAGCGCATCCCCGCCGACATCCGCGCGGCCGGCGGCGTGAGCCGCATGAGCGACCCGGCGATGATCCGCGGCATCCAGGAGGCCGTCACGATCCCCGTCATGGCGAAGTGCCGCATCGGCCATGTCGCCGAGGCGCGCGTCCTGGAGGCGATCGAGATCGACTACATCGACGAGAGCGAGGTCCTCTCGCCCGCCGACGACCTCTACCACATCGACAAGACGGCCTTCAAGGTCCCGTTCGTCTGCGGCGCGCGCGACCTCGGCGAGGCACTTCGCCGCATCGGCGAGGGCGCGACGATGATCCGCACGAAGGGCGAGCCGGGAACGGGCGACGTCGTGCAGGCCGTCCGCCACATGCGCAAGATGCAGGCCGAGATCCGCCGGATCGCCGCGCTGCGCGACGACGAGCTCTACGAGGCGGCCAAGCAGCTCGCCGCGCCGCTCGACCTCGTGCGCGAGGTGCATCGTCTCGGCAAGCTGCCCGTCGTCAACTTCGCGGCGGGCGGCGTCGCGACGCCGGCGGACGCCGCGCTCATGATGGAGCTTGGCGCGGAGGGCGTGTTCGTCGGCTCGGGCATCTTCAAGAGCGGCGACCCGGCGAAGCGCGCGGCGGCAATCGTACAGGCCGTCACGAACTGGCAGGACTCCGCCCTGCTCGCGAAGCTGAGCGAGAACCTCGGTCCCGCGATGGTCGGCATCAACGCCGACGAGATCGAGACCATCATGGAAGAGCGGGGCAAGTAAGATGCGCATCGGCGTATTGGCCGTGCAGGGCGCGTTCGCCGAACACGAACGCGCCTTTGCGGACATCGGGGCGGAGACGTTCGAGATTCGCCAGCTGCGCGACCTCGAACAGCCCTTCGACGCGCTCGTGTTGCCGGGCGGCGAATCGACCGTGCAGGGCAAACTCCTTCATGACCTCAGCCTCTTCGCGCCGCTGAAGGCGCGGATCGAGTCGGGGCTGCCCGTCTTCGCGACGTGCGCGGGACTCATCCTGCTCGCGGAACGCCTCGACGGCGACCCGACCGTCTGGTTCGGCGTCCTGCCCGTGACGGTGCGGCGCAACGCCTACGGACGCCAGCTCGGCAGCTTCGCGGCGGCAGGCGCGTGCGGCGGCCTCGCCGACGTGCCGATGACGTTCATCCGCGCGCCGTCGATCGTCTCCGTCGGGAACGGCGTCGAGACGCTGGCGACGGCGGACGGGCGTCCGACCGCCGTCAGGTGGCGGAACGCCTGGGCCTTCGCGGGCCATCCCGAGCTGACGGACGACCGCCGGGTCTTTCAGGCGTTCTGCCGCGCGCGCTAAACCCCTCCACGCGCGACCGACACCGCACATTCTGATACGAACAACTGGGGACAGGCCCCGGCAAACGGGAGGCCTGTCCCCACGAAATCCCGCCGTCACCGCTCCAGGATGCGCCCATCCAGCGCCAGCGTGACGACCTGCCACGGGATGAACTTGCCGGATGCCTGAAGCGCCTTCTTCACCGCCGCCTCCAGTCCGCCGCAGCACGGAACCTCCATGCGGACGACGGTCACGGACTTGATGTCGTTCGTGCGGATGATCTCTGTCAGTTTCTCGGCGTAGTCCACCGCGTCAAGTTTCGGGCAACCGACCAGCGTGATCTTGCCGCGCATGAAGTCGCGGTGGAAGTTCGCGTAGGCATAGGCCGTGCAGTCCGCCGCAATCAGCAGACGGGCCCCGTTGAAGTAGGGCGCGTTCACCGGCACAAGCCGGATCTGGCACGGCCACTGGCCGAGCGCGGAAACGCCCTCGCCTGCCGACCCGGCCGGTTCGGCAGGCGCCGCCGCGTCCGCCGCCGGACGATGCAGCGTCCGCATCTTCATCCCCGGACATCCGCCGCCGCCTGTGTGCGCGTGAGCAGCGGCACCCTGCGCCTGTCGGGCGGCCTGAACAGCCTTCGCGTCATAGGCGGCGGCCTCGCGCTCCACGAAGGTGATGGCCCCCGTCGGACACTGCGGTAGGCAGTCGCCCATGCCGTCGCAGTAGTCGTCGCGCAAGAGCTTCGCCTTGCCGTTGACCATGCCGATGGCCCCTTCGTGACAGGCGTTCGCACACGCGCCGCAGCCGTTGCACTTCGTCTCGTCGATCTGGATGATCTTCCTTTTCATTTCGCGTTCTCCTTCTTTCGGTTGTTTGATGATGCGTAGTATACTGGATGTGCGCCGGAAAATATGTTAGAATTCTAACCATGAAATTGGACCTCAGCGACATTCGGGAACTGGAACTCTTCCACGGCATCCGCGACGACGAATTGGCGTCGGCACTGGAGCATCTCAAGGCCCGCGCCCAGACCCTGTCCAAAGGGACGGTGCTCTTCTTCGAAGGCGCGCCCATCGACCGCCTTGCCATCGTCCTGTCGGGCGCCGTCAACATCGTCCGTGACGACGCGGACGGACGCGAAAGCCTGATTGAACAAGCCGTGCGCGGCGATCCTGTCGGCGCCGCTTTCGCGTGTGCGGGCCTCACGACGTTCCAGGCCACCGCCCTCGCCGCAACGGATGCCACCGTCCTGACGTTGGATGCCCGACGGCTTCTGGACGAACGCGACGACCCCACGTCCATGCAGCATCTCCTGCTGCGGCGCTTCCTCACGCAAATGGCCCGCAAGAGCCTCATGCTCCAGCGCAAGATCGTCTGCCTGTCGCAGAAGACGACGCGGCAGAAGCTGCTCACCTTCCTGCGCATGGCCCGGCGCGCCGCCGGACGTGAGGTCTTCGAGATTCCCTACACGCGCCAGCAGCTTGCGGACTACCTCAACGTCGCGCGCGCCGCGCTCTCCGCCGAAATCGGAAAGCTCGTGCGCGCGGGCGTCCTCGAAACCGACCACAAGGCGTTCCGCCTCCGCTTATTCTGATATGTGGCCTAAACGGTTGCGGTACATTCTCATTTCAGCCGCCGAACGGCCGGGCCGAAAACGAACAGCGGAATGTCCTTGACCGCGTCTCCGTCATGCGCGGCCGCAAGCGACGTCCGCAGGGCAAACGGCGGCTCGAAAAGCTTTCGATAGACCTTGAGGCTCTTCGCCTGAATGTTGATGCCCGCCTTGGCCTCGACGGGATAGACCCCTTTCGCGCCCTGAAAGACGAACTCGACCTCGGCATTGCCCGCGTCGTTCGTCCAATAGCACGGCCTGAACCCTGCGACCAGCAGCTCCTGCAGGACATACTGTTCGATCAGAGCGCCCTTGAAATTCGTGAACAGGGCATCCCCTTCCACGAGGGCCGAAGGCGGCAAGTCGCTCATCGCGCCCAACAGCCCGACGTCATGGGCATAGAGCTTGAACGCCGAAAAGTCCCAATACGAGCGCAGCGGCAGACGCGGCGTGCCGACCCTGAATACCTGATTGACCATCCCCGCATCGTCCAGCCATTGCAGCGCGGATTCGTACTCGCGCGCGCGTGCGCCCGCCTTCAGTGCCGTATAGATGAACTTCTTGCTCTCCTTGGCCAACTGCGACGGGATGTTATGCCACAGCAGGCGAATCTTCGGCAGCAGCGCGGACGGGGCATGCTTCACGAAATCGGCGTCATACGCGGACAAGATCTCCTCCTGCGTCTCACGGACGGCACGGAAATCATCCGTCTCGACGTAGACGTTGACAGCCTCCGGCATCCCCCCGACCACAAGATAGCGCTTCAGCAAGTCCGTCAGCTCCACCGCATACGGCCCGACCTTCTCCGGTTCGCCGACATCGAGAAGATCCGCCAACCGTCGCTTGCCAGTCGCTCGGACGAACTCCGAAAAGCTCATCGGAAAGACGTCCAAGAAGTTCACCTTGCCGACGGGGAACGGCCCTCGCCCTTCATTAGGATTCCCATCTGTCACGACACGATCCTTCGCCCGCCCCACGGCGAGCCCCAGAAGAGACCCAGCCGCGATGACCGCGAGTTCCGGCAGGTCTTCGCTGAAGAACTTGAGCCCTGTCAGCAGGGCTGAAGACTCCTGAATCTCATCCAACACCAGCAGGGTCTTGCCCGGCGTGATGTCCGCATCCAATGCCACGCGGATTCTCTCTAGAAGCGCGGACGGCGAAAGGTCGCTCGTCTCAAGGCTGTTGCGCAGCGCCTTCATCTTCATGAGGTTCACGTACACCGTGTCGCCCGGATAAGCCTCCTGTGCAAAGGCATTCATCAGCCAAGTCTTCCCGACCTGCCGAGCGCCCATGAGCACAAGAGGCTTCCGTCTCGGACTCTTATTCCAATCTAAAATGCGTTCCAGAACGTCTCTTTGCATAATTACCTCTCAAAACGGACGGTCATTATAGCAAACGGACGTCACAAAAGTCAATCGACTTTCGTGATTTGAATCACAGAACTCGATTGACTTTTGTGCGAAAGAGATCGAATGGCGTCGTGCACATCTAATAACCTGAGAATTTTCCGCAGTGAATTCTCATTTTAAGGTATCTGCACAAAAAAGATTGTTATCCTGAACTTTCGATTCGATTAGATGGAGATCGACTGGGGACAGACCCCGACAAACGAGGGGTCTGTCCCCCACAAAGCCCCCTGTTTGACCCTCAAAACTATTTCCTATGCGTCTGGCACAGGTTCGGGATGAGCATGCCGTCCGCGACGGCAAGCGCGCCTGAACGTCGAGGGGCGGCTCGTCCGGCTTGCCTACAAGTCGACAGAGTCGAGGTCTGCGTCTTCCTGCTTCGCGTCGTTCATCGCCTTGACGAGTTTCAGCACTTCCGCGACGGGCTCCACGAGTTCCACGGGGATAAATTCCTCGACCTTGACCTGGGCGTAGAGCGCGCGGGCGAGCTCGACGTTCTCCATGAGCGGCACGCCTTCGCGGACGGCCGCCTCGCGGATCTCCTTGGCGACCGCATCCTCTCCCGAGCAGACGACCTTCGGCAGCGGCGCCTCGTCCGCCCGATAGCGGATGCCGACGGCGACGTGCGTCGGGTTGGTGACGACGACATCGGCCTTCTTCACCGCCTGCGCCGGCGGCTCGCCCTGCAGGATCTCGTTGCGGAACTGCCGCTGGGCCTGCTTCACCTCCTGCGAGCCCTCCATCTCCTTGTATTCGCGCTTCACCTCGTCCTTCGTCATCATCATCTGCTTGGTGAAGTTCCGCTGCTGGAAGAGGCGGTCGACAACGGCGATCACGACGTAGCCGAAGACCGTGTAGCACGCGAGGCTCTTCAGGATCGCCTTGAGGCACGGGAAGACGTCGTCCAGCGTGCCGTAGCACATCGGCAGCAGCGCCGGGATGGAGTTGAGGATGATCTTGTAGATGAGGTAGCCGAGGAACAGCACCTTGACCACGTTCTTCGCGAACTCGAAGAGGTTCTTCAGGCAGAAGATCTTCTTCGCCCCTTCCGCCGGGTTGACCTTCTTGAGGTCGGGCTTCAGCGGCTCGAACGAAAGGAGGAATCCGACCTGGACGACGTTCGCGACCACCCCGACCGCCGCCGCGAGCAGGACGAAAATGAAGGAGTGCTTGCAGACGACGACAAGCGCCATCTTGCCCGCCTCGCGCAGGGCGAAGGCGTCGTTCTCCTCGATGCGGAGTCCGATGTAGCGGATCAGGTTCGTGACGTCGTCCGTCAGCACGAGCGCCATCACGCCGACGACCGAGAGCATCACCAGCAGGATGGCGGTCGAGACGACGTCCTTGGACGTGCAGACCTGGCCCTTCTGCCGCGCGTCGCGCAGCTTCTTGGGCGTGGGCATCTCCGTCTTCTCGCCGCCTTCCGCCATGCCGCCTGTCCTATCGCGTGATGAGCGGGAAGTGGGTGAAGATGTCCTGCGTGTACAGGAGCAGCTCGCCGCCCATCCACGAGGCGGCGGCCATGATGGCGATGGAGATCGCGATGAGCTTCACCGCGAAGCCGAGCGTCTGCTCCTGGATCTGCGTGAGCGCCTGCAACAGCGAGACGAGCACGCCGATCACCGTCGCGACGGCAATCGGAATCAGCGAGAGCTGAAGCACCAGGATGAGGCACTTCTGCGCGTAGTCGAGGAGTTGAGCCTGTCCCATCGCGATCCCCCTACCGGATGTAGCTTTGGACGAGCCCCTGAATGAGGAGCGTCCAGCCATTGACCATGACGAAGAGGAGCAGCTTGAACGGCAGCGAAATCGTCACCGGCGAGACCATCATCATGCCCATCGCGAGGAGGATGTTCGAGATGATGATGTCGATCGCGATGAACGGCAGGTAGACGAGGAAGCCGATCTGGAAGGCGCGCGTCAGCTCCGAGACGCAGAACGCCGGCACCAGCACGAAGAAGCTCTTCGAGTCGACGACCGCCGGCACGGGCTCGCCCGTCGCCTCGTCTGTCGTCGCCCAGAGCCGTTCGGCCGTGCGCGCGAAGAACGCGACCTGGCGCTCGTCCGACTGCTTGACGAGGAAGTCGCGGAACGGCTCCGCCGCCCGCACCGCGAGATCGGTCTGGTAGAGGACCTCCGGCTTGTTGTCCTTCAGGCCCTCGCGCAGCAGGTCCCAGCTCGCGCCGACGACGGGCGCCATGATGTAGAAGCTCAGGATCATCGCGAGCGCGTTGATCACCATGTTCGGCGGAATCGACTGGATGCCGAGCGCGTTGCGGATCAGCTGCATGACGACGACGATCTTCAGGTAGCTCGTCGCGATCATCGCCAGGAACGGAACGAGCGACATGCCGATCAAGACGGCGAGAAGAGCAAAGGAATCAGTCTGGAACATGAGAGAGGGATGAATCTGGAGTTTTTTGGTTTCGGGGGAAAGGCCTGATGTTGGGAGATGCCCTTTAGCTGGACATCACAGGGTGACGACCCGGAACGCGAAGGCCGTTCCAAGGCGGGTGGGTTTGACGTGGGCGAGCGCCTGCCCCCTGTGGCGGAGCGTCAGCGTCGCCGCCGGCGGCACGGGCGGGAGCGCGTCGTCCGCAAGCTGCGCGAACGTGAGCGCGCCCTTCTCGTCCGCCAGCGCGCGCGCACGGTCATCGGACGGCACGTCCAGAAGCCAGTGCGGCGCACGTTCCCCTTCCGGCACGAGGCAGTCGCCGACTGACAGGGCGGACAGCTCCGCGTCGGCGAGCGTCCATTCGGCATGACAGGCGAAGGCCGCGCGCGTCAGGCCTCGGATGGACGGATGCGTGACGTCGAGGTTCGCGAGCGAGCCGAGACGCTGCTTCATTTCGGGCGTCAGGTCAATGGCCAAACGGGCTTCGCCGGCCGCGCCCGAAACGGCGAACGCCGTGTCCGGCACGGGCTTCTCGGAAAGGCCGACAACCGTCAGTTGCCGCTTGGCGACCTCTTCCACGAACTGGAAGACGATTCCGCACTCCTTCTCGACTAACGCGAGCAGGACTTCCCGTGGCAGGGCCGACAGGCGATCCTTCAGCAGCGTGAGATCGGGAAAAAGCGGCACGATCTCCAGTGCGAGCATATGCGGCTCGTCGTCGAGGCGCACGTCCAGGACAACCGACGGGGCAGACAGGTTCGCGCACCGCGTCAGGCGCGCCGGCTCTCCGCCGAAGCGCGTCTCCAGCCGCCACGCGGGCGAGGCCAACACGCGCGCGGCGTTCGCCTTCGCCCAGTCCGGCCATTCTCTCAACAGCTCATTCGCATCCATTGTCAGGCCCTCTTCTTCCGCACGTCAACCGAGACGTTGAACGTGGCGATCTTCGCCGCGAGGTGGGTCGCGATCTGCGTCCGGCAATTCGTCAAGAGGACGGCCATGTCGACCGTCGTCGGTTGGAACACGACCTCCAGTTGGCGCCCTGTCACGGCAATGCGCACCTCCGTGCCTTCCAGCACGTCCGGGCGCAGGCGAACGACGACCTCGCCCTGTCCGCGCAACAGGCCCGGCGAAACCAGCAGCGTGTCCGCGACCGCCTGCGCGGCCTCGACCAGCACCTGCGTCGGCGGCAGGGGCTGCGACGCCTGTGTCCGCACGACATCGACCGGCGCGAGGGCGGGCGTGGACGGTTCCTCGGACGCAACCGACGCAACGGGCGGTGGCACGACAGGCGGCGCAATACCGGCGGCGACCAAGGCCTCGGCATTCTCCGTGGCTCCGTGGCTCCGTGTGAGATCTACGACAACAGACGGATGGGGTGATGACTCACACGGAGGCTCGGAGGCACGGAGCGGTTGAGTCGGGGCTTGGGGGTCTGCCATGAGGGAAGATGTCTCGCGCAGAGCCGCAGAGGTCGCAGAGGTTGTGGCTGTGGGTAGAGGCGAGGGTGTGGACACCTCCGACACAGGCTTCATGCGATCCCCCAGAACCTCCGTGGCTCCGTGGCTCCGTGTGAGATCTACGACAACAGGCTCAGACGGCAGAGGGGAATTCTCACACGGAGGCTCGGAGGCACGGAGCGGTTGAGACGGGGGCTGGGGGGCCGTCAAGGGGGAAGATGTCTCACGCAGAGCCGCAGAGGTCGCAGAGGTTGAAGGCGAGGGTGAGGAACCCTCCGACACGGACTTCATGCGCTCCCCCAAGACCTCCGTGGCTCCGTGGCTCCGTGTGAGATCTGCGACAACAGACGGATGGGGTGATGACTCACACGGAGGCACGGAGGCACGGAGTGGGTGAGACGGGGCTTGGGGGGGAGTTCTCGAATCGACTTCGACCTGCAAGCGAGATGACACATTCTCTCCCAGAACCTCCGTCTCTCCGCGACTCCGTGTCAAGCCTACGGCAACGGGTTCAGTCGGCAGGGGGGGATTCTCACACGGAGAAGCGGAGGCACGGAGCGGGAACGCCGCATCCAAAGAGGCAATAGCCTTTTGAATCTCCCTCGTCAATGCCGCGTTCTCCGAAATCGGGCCCGCCAGCGCACGCTCGAAAGCCGCCACGGCCTGGACGTCGGGACGCGACGAAAAGGCCGCGCCGTCCGCGCCGCCGACAGGCGCCTCCGCCGCGACTCCGCCGCAAGGTGCGTCCACGCTCAACTCAATCGAAGCTGTCGTCATCATCTGCCGTCATCCTCCTTCCCGTGAATTCGTCCATCTCGGCGTCCGCCAGCATCTCCTGCATCCGCCGATCCTCAAGTTCCCACGCGAGACGGTGCTGGTCGATCTTCGCCTTCTTCTTGCTTGCGGCGACGAACCGCACATGCGCCGCCTCGGCCGCCTGATCACGCTTCGCCAGTTCGTCTTGCGCCTGCCGCTCGGCCTCGGCCAAGAGCATCGCCTCCTCGTCGATGCGCGTGACGGCCGCCCGCGCGCGGTCAAGGTCATCCATTGAAACGACGCGGCCCATGACGGCGTCGTAGACCCGCTCGCGGCGTTCGTCCTTGGTCGCGTCGAACCGTCGGCGCGTCTCGGCCCGCTCGTCGCGGACGCGCTCCGCCGCCGCCCGCGCGCGCCGCGCGCCAGTGAGCTCGGTGCCGGCCCGGTCTTCGCGCATCGCGCGAATCTTCAGCATGTCGTTCAGCGCGTAGGCCACGGACGCCCCCTCCTTCCCGAAGCGGCTTCCGCCGCGCCCTCGAACCAGACGACGCACGGGCCGTGGAACGAATACGCGAGGCTCTTCGGCCCGCGCGGCAACAGGATGTCCAGCACGGACAGTTTGGGACAGAACCCGGACGGGTCCTTGCCGATCCACGCGACGAGCGATTCGGGCCGCACGGTCAGCGTCTCGCCCTCCGCCAGCGCGACGCGCGTCACCCGTCCGCGCGTGGCCGCCACGGCCCAGCCGAAGCGGAACGCCGTCACCGGCGTCGCCCGGCGAAAGCTCATCGGCACGAGCTTGAGCGACTTCGCGCCGACGCGCGACGCCGCCGGCGCGACCAGCACCTTCGACGACACGACGAACAGCGACTCGTCCGGCAGCGCCGGAATCCGCGTCAGGAACGGCGCGTCAGCGGACGCGAACCACGCCGTCCCCTCGACCGTCGCCGTGCGCACGCCCGCGCGATCCGGCACGACAAAGCCCTTGAGCGACCGAAGGACGGCGCGGCCGAGGCTCGCCGCCGGCTGGCTGCGGCCGCAGAGCCACGTCCCCGGCGGCACCTGCGCCGCGCCGTTCTCGATCAGCGCCTCCTGCATCACTGCACCACCTCGATCAGCCGGCGCACCGTCTCGTCGTAGACGGGGCGCTCCTTGAGCCCCTGGCAGAGGAAGGCGTTCACCTTGTCGATCTTGGCGATCGCCTCGTCCGTCGCCCGGTCGGCGCCCTTCTGGTATTCGCCGATCTTGAGGAGCAGCTCGACTTCCTGATACTTCGCGAGGATCTCGCGCAACTTCGCCGCCGCCGCCTTGTGCTCCGGCGGCACGATCGCCGTCTGGCAGCGGGAAATCGACTGGAGGATGTCGATCGCCGGATAGTGGTTGAGCTGGGCGAGCTTGCGCGAGAGGATGATGTGCCCGTCGAGGATCGAGCGCGTCTCGTCCGCGATCGGCTCGGTCATGTCGTCGCCCTCGACGAGGACGGTGTAGAGCGCCGTGATCGAGCCCTTGTCCGAATTGCCGGCGCGCTCCATCAGCTTCGGCAGTTCCGAGAAGACGCTCGGCGGGAAGCCGCGCCGGGTCGGCGGCTCGCCGGCCGCAAGGCCGATCTCGCGCTGGGCGCGGCCGAAGCGCGTGACGGAGTCCATCATCAGGAGAACCTTCTTGCCCTTGTCGCGGAAATACTCGGCAATCGACGTCGCGACGTAGGCCGCCTTCAGACGCTCCATCGAACTGCGGTCGGACGTCGCGCAGACGACGACGGCGCGCTTGAGGCCCTCTGGGCCGAGATCCTTCTCGATGAACTCGCGCACTTCGCGTCCGCGCTCGCCGATGAGCGCCAAGACCGAGACCTCAGCCTCGGTGTTGCGGATGATCGAGGCGAGGAGCGTCGACTTGCCGCCGCCGGCCGCCGCGAAGATGCCCATGCGCTGGCCTTCGCCGCACGTGAGGAGGCCGTCCAGCGCGCGGATGCCGAGCGAGATCGGACGCGAGATGATCTTGCGCTTGAGCGGGCTCGGCGGGTCGGCGTAGACGGGGTAGTAGGCCTCCGGTCGAATCGGCCCCTTCACGTCCGCATCCAGCGGACGCCCCAAGCCATCGACCACGCGGCCGAGCAGCGTCTCGCCGACGGGCACCATGTGCACGCGGCGGGTCGGGATGACGTCCGTCTGCGCGGAGATGCCGGTCATCGTGCCGAGCGCCGTCAGGAGCGCGGCGTCCCTCGTGAAGCCGACGACCTCGGCCTGCACCTCGAAGTCCTCCCAAGGGTTGCGGAGAATGCAGATCTCGCCGACCTTGACGCCCGGAACGGCGGCCTTGATGATCGTGCCGACGACCTGAATGACGCGGCCCTTGATCTCGACCGGCTGGGCGTCCTCGACGGCCCGGTCGATCATCTGCGCGATATAGTCGAATGCCGATGACATGAGTCCGTTCAGCCCTCGCGGTTCAGGTTCTTCCGAATGGACTTCTCGATGGCGGCGAGCTGGCCCTCGACGGACGCCTCGACGAGACCGGCCTCCGTCTCGACGACGCAGGCCGTGCCGAAGAGGTGCGCGTCCTCGACCACGTTCGCCGTCGCGACGGACGGAAAGTCCGCGAGAATCTGCTCCAGCCGCGCGCGGACGACGGGCACCATCTCCGGGGCGACCTTGACCGTGATCTGGCGCTGGTTGCGGACGACGGCCTGCATCGACTTCCGGACGATCTGGACGACGAGTTCCCGGTCGCCGATCTCGGCCACGCACTTGCGGAGCGCCTTCATCACGATGTCCGCCATCTTCAGCTCGACGGACTCCATGTAGCGCACGCTCTCGTCGAGGAGGTCGAGCTTCTGCATCAGGATCTCCTGACGGCCCTCGGCGAGGCCGTCGGCATAGCCGCGCTGGCGTTCGCGTTCGGCGGCGGCCTTCGCCTCCTCGGCGATGCGCGTCGCCTCCGCCTCGGCGGCGGCGACAACCTGTTCGGCCGTGGCGACCGCCCCGGCCTCCTCGGACGAGACGCGCGCGCCGGCGGTCTCGACGTCAAAGCTCTTGGTCTTCAGCAGTAGCATAGTCTGTACGCCTCCGGGAACTTGATTTTCAGAAGTGTGCGCGTCACGTCCTTCGCGCCCGCGAAATACGGCTGGTAGCGCAGGGCCTCCGGATAGACGCCGGGGTAGTCGGCCTTCAGCTGGCGGACGGCCTTTCCGTCGATGACCGTGCGCCAGGCGTCGAGCTGGGGAATGGCCTTGAGCCACAGCTCAATCTCCGCGCGCACGGACGGCTCCAGGTAGCCGAGGCGGCGCAGGTCGCCTTTCGCGTAGACGGCGAACGTCCCCGTCGCGCGGAACTCGTCCCGCACCTTCGGCCACAGGGGGCCGTTCACCAGTTCGCGTGCCTCGTCCAGCGTCATTGTCCGGCAATCCATTGGCGGTTCCTCTTCTGCGCGTCGAGGTGACGCCGCCACCGCCGGTCGGCCTCCTCGTTTCGCCCCAGCATGCGGAGCGCGCGCGTCTCCAGCAGCGCGGCGGGGCGGGCGAGCGCATCGGGGTAGTCCGCGCCGCGCAGGACGGACAGCGCGCGCTCCGGCTCGTTGTCCTCCACGAGCCGTTCGGCCAGGGCCGCCGCCGAGACGCCGTCGCGCGGATCGGCCTCGACCAGCGCCTCGCAGAGCGTCCGCGCCCGCGCGCCCTGCCCGTGCCGGGCGAAGACCCACGCCGCCGTCAGCATCAGCTGCCTGTCTTCCGCATCCATCATCGCCGTCCCTGAACTTGGTTCCTCATTTCTTCGGCGGGAGGTCCTGAAAGATCGTCACCGTGATCTTCTCGTAGGAAAGCCCCTCGATCGCGTTCTTCACGAGCGACTTCACCTGCGGCACGGAATCGTTCAGGTCGACGTCCCACCGGCTGCGGATCGCCACGGCGGCGGAGCTCGGCAGCGTGTTCTTCGCGAACGGGTCGTTCTCCGGGAGGACGACATGGACGCGCGCGTCGACAACGCCGTCGATCATCGAGATCGTCCGCGAGAGATCCTGCGCAATCGCGTCCATGAAGCGGATGCGCTCCTCGCTCGGACTCGACACCATGCCCGTCTTCTTGAAGACGTCGCCGACGCCGTTGAACTTGCGGCGCGGGATGCCGCGCCGCTCGCAGAGGTTCGCGGCGGCGGCAAAGTCGGCCTGACGGATGGACACGTTCCACGTGCCCTCGTCGCCCGGCTTCTTCGTCGCCTCCAGCCCAGCGTCGAGCAGGGCCGCGATCACCGTGTTCGCCTGCGTCTCCTCCAGCCCCGAATAGAGCGTCGCCTCCGGGTCGCACCCCGTCAGGACGACCGCGCACACGCACGTTCCAAGCAGTCTTCTCATCCTCATCTTTCGGCCTCCCCTATCCGTTCTTGACGAGCGTCGAAATCGCGTCCGTCGCCTTCTTCGCGATGTTGGTGACGAGCTCCTGCTGGAAGGCGAAGTTCGCGACCTCGTACTGCAGCTGCGTCAACTGCGCGACCGAGGCCCCCTCCATCTGCGCGATGTCCGCCAGCGCCGTCATGCGGTGGAGCATGCCCTGCTGGTCGGCCTGGGCGGCCTTCCACGTCTCGGCGACCTGGCTCGCCATCGGAACCGGCGAGACGCGCTCCGCGCCCATCGCCCGCGCAAACGCCTCGACCGCCTGCGGGTCGACCGTCGGCGCCACAGGCTGCGCGGCCCCGACGTTCCCGGTTCCGCCGCCGGCCGCGCGCACGGCCTCGACAATCATCGCTTCTGTCATGTCGTCAATCCTTTCGCCAGCTGCGCGGCAGCCGGGTCCTCTGTCTGTTCAGACGCCACCTGCAGGACCTCGGACGCCTCCCTTTCGCGTCCGAGCCGCTGGAGCGCCATGCCCTTGAAGGCCAACAGCATCGCGTTGCGCGGGAAGCGCACGAGCGCCTCGCCGTCGATGTAGTCCACACACGGTGCGAACTGCTGCGCGCTGATGAGCAGGATGGCCTTGCCGACCGCCACAGACGGCGCACCGGGGCGAAACGACTCCAGGACCGCGAAGATCGTCTCCGCAGACTTGAAGCGGTTCGCGCCCGTCGCCATCAGGGCCACGTTCAGGAGAAGCCGCGCCTCTTCTGCCGTCAGGTCGAACATCTCCGGTTAGCGGAAGTTGCTGGCGATCGACTTCAGCGCGTCCGCCATGTTCTTCTGGATGTTCGTCATCGTCGTGAGGGCGAGGTTCCACTGCTGCAGGTCATACTGGAGCTGCTGGAGGTTCGCCTGCACGTCCGGGTGTTCCTGGTAGGTCTTGAGCGAGGCCGCAAGGCGGTTCTCCAGCGTCTGCGCCGCGTTGAAGAGGGCGTTGTAGACGTTGTCCGTATGGATGACGTTGCCCGTCGTGCTGTCGACGCGCTGAAGGCCTGCGGCGGGATCGATGATTTCACAAAGCCCGGTGCTGGCTGCGCTCGCGTAGGTTCCCATGTTCTTCTTCTCCTGTCTGTTGTTCTCTTGTCGTTTCTTGTTTGTGATGTTCGACCACTCGGCCGAAAACTGAAATCCTATTTCTTCACCTGAAGCCGCAGAAGCTTGCGGGCGAGCGTGACCGCGTTCTCGAGTGCCGCGCACCGCTCGAACTCGCCGCGCGGCAGGCCCTTGTCCATGGCCACCTTCGCGCGCGCGGCAAGGCCCGTCAGCACCGCGTCGTAGCGCGCCAGCGCCGCCGCGCCGTCGGGTCCCGCCAATTCCTTCTCGATCTCAAGAAGCTGCATCTGCTCGTTCTTCTCCTCTCTTTTGTAGGCGCACTGAAGTGCGCCCCTTCGAGATTTTCTTTCCTTCTTCCTTTTTACTTCTTCCCTCTTACTTTGCCCCTTACGGTTTCCATTCGATAACCGAGCCGCCGTCCTTCAGCGTCAGCTTGTCCGCCGCGATCGTGACGAGAACCGCCGTGCCGAGCGATGCGCCCTCGGTGAGCCGCGTCCCGTTGCGGAGGACGACGCACGGATACGGCGCCGTCAGGATGCCGGCGATCGGGTAGTCGGGCGCGGACGGCTTTGCCACGCGGCGCTTCGGTGCCGTCGCCGGCTCGTCGGCTGTTGCCGTCGGCAGGGGGCCGCCGACGGACACGCCGTCCGTCACCAGTCGCGCAATCCCCTTCACGTCGGCATTGAGCGCGCGCACGGCCTTCTCCAGCGCGGCGGACGTCGGGATGCGCCCGGTCAGCGTGACGACGCGATTCGAGGCGGCGACGGCCTTCAGGGCCCCTTCCGTCACGACGAACAGCAGCTCGTCCGCCGCCGCTTTCAGCGATTCATCATCGGTCAGGTCGAAGCGCACATTGGGGCTGTCCGCCAGCGCGAGCGAACGGATCGCCAGCCGCTCGGTGCGGCGACGGACGTTCCCCGTCAGCAGCGGCGCGCCGTCCCGTTCAGTCAGCGTCAGGGCGTATTGCGCGGCAATCTCGGCGAGGCTCGGCCCCGGTGCGGCGGCGACGGGGGCCGACTTCGCGCACCGCGCGTACGCAGCGCGGCAGAGCCCCTTCGCTCCCTCCCATGCGCGAAGCGAATGTTCGACAACGGACACGCGCGCCGTTTCCGCCGCCGGACAGGCCGCGCGCACGCGCGGCCAGAAGAAGTAGAGAAGGCCGACCAACAACAACAGCAAAACGACAACCACAAGGCAGCCGAAGCCGCGCCCCCGTCGGCACGCGCGCGACGCAGGGCTTGCGCCCGCCTCATCAGGACGCGCCCCCCCTTCGCCCGAACTGGGTTTTGCGCCCGTCGCGCCGCTGTTCGCCCCCCCTGCCGCGTCGGGTTTTGCGCTCGTCGCGTCTGCGGCGAGCCTCCCCGTCGCGTCTGCGGCGAGCTCTCCGGGTTTTGCGCCCGTCGCGTCTGCGACGGGTCTCGCCCGCGCAACGCGGGCGAGATTCTCCGGCCATTCCCCTTCGGCCGGGCCGACGGCAAACGCCGTCGTGCCGACGTCGATGATCTCGAACGGCGTCAGCGTCTGCGTCTCGTCGCCCCGCACGAGCGTGACCGATGTCGCGGTGACGTCCAGCTCGAAGGCGTGCGCCGGCAGCGAGCCGTCCGCGAGAACGATGTCGCAGTCGTCGCCGGAACCGACCGACACGCGCAGCCCCTCGACGAGCGCGATTTCCGCGCCCCTCATCGGCCCTTCGACTATCTTTAACAGGAAGCCCATCTTCTTTTACACCTTCAATCGTCCGAGCGGCTGGATGTTGATCTCGCTCGACAGTTCCTGGAAGCTCAGCACCGGCAGCTCGTAGTAGTCCTTGTCGATCATCTTGCGGAAGTAGCGGCGGATGTCGACCGAGACGATGAAGACCGGCTTCTGGACGACGTGCGACAGGTCGCCGACCGTCTTGCGCACGGCCGCGAGAATCGCGCGCACGGTCTGCGGATCCATCGCGAGATAGCTGCCACCCGACGTTTGCCGCACCGCCTTGCGGATCTTCTCCTCCAGCGACGGGTCGAGGAGATAGGCGGCGATGATGTTCTGTCCGCCCGAGAACTTGTACGAGATGTAGCGCGACAGGGCGGAGCGCACGTACTCGACGAGCAGCACCGTGTCCTTCTCCTTCTGGCCCCATTCGACGAGCGTCTGCGTGATGCGCTTCAGGTCGCGGATGCAGATGCCCTCCTGGACGAGCCGCTGGAGGACGTCCGTGATCTTCTGGATCGGCAGGACGCGCTGGACTTCGCGCACGAGCTCCGCCGCCTCCTTCTCCATGTGGTCGAGCAGCAGGCGCGTCTCCTGAATGGACAGGAACTCGTTCGCGTAGCGGCGCAGGACGCCCGACAGGTGGTACGTCAAGACGCCGTTGAGGTCGAGGTAGCGGATGCCGGAGTCATCCAGCGCCTGCCGGTTCGCCTCCGCCACCCAGCAGGTGTCGTGTCCGCTGATGAACGCCCGGTCGGTCTCGAAGGGGATGCCGGCCGCCTCTAGGTTGCCCTTCGTCTCCAGCGCGAAGAGGTAGCCCTTGCGGAGCTGCCCTTCGGACACCGGCACCTCGTTCACGAGCAGCCGGTAGCGCCCGTCGTGGAGGCCGCCGTTGAGCGAAAGGTTGATGCCGGGGAACGGCACGCCGAGGTCGTGGTAGAGCGCCCGGCGGATGTCCATGATCTTGTCGTTGAGATCCTCGTAGGTGAGCGCGCCCCGGATGTCCGCGTCGATGTCGACCATGAGCGGCGTGACCATCGAGAAGTCGTCTTCGGACGACTTCTTGCGCTTCGGCTTCTGGCCGGGCTCCGTCGCCGGCGCGGCGGCGGCGAGCGGGTCCTCGCGGTGCGCGGCCTCGGCGGCGGCCTTCTCCGCCTTCTTCTTGAGCGACCAGCCGACGAACGCGACGCCGGCCGCGAGCCCGAAGAGCTGCACCTTCGGGAAGCCGGGGATGAGCCCGATCGCGACGAGCACGCACGCGCCGAGCAGCAGGGCCTTCGGCTGCGCGAAGATCTGGTTGACGATGTCCTGTCCGAGGGGCTTCGACTTCTCCTCGCCGACGCGCGTGACGATGACGCCCGACGTGATGGAGATGAGGAGCGCGGGGATCTGCCCGACGAGGCCGTCGCCGATCGTCAGGATGCCGAAGCGCTTGACGCACCACGCGACCTCCTTGTCGAACATCAGCATGCCGATGAGGATGCCGCCGATGATGTTGATCGCGGTGATGATGAGGCCGGCGACCGCGTCGCCCTTCACGAACTTCATCGCGCCGTCCATCGCGCCGTAGAGCTGCGACTCCTGCGCAAGCTCGCTCCGCCGCGCCTTGGCCGTCTCCATGTCGATCGCGCCCGCGCGCATGTCCGCGTCGATGGACATCTGCTTGCCGGGCATCGCGTCGAGGGTGAAGCGCGCGGCGACCTCCGACACGCGCTCGGCGCCCTTCGCGATCACGACGAACTGGACGATCGTGATGATGAGGAAGATGACCGCGCCGACGACGAAGTTGCCGCCGACGACGAAGTTGCCGAACGTGTTGATGATCGCGCCCGCCGCGTTCGGGTCCTGCGAGCCGTGCAGCAGGATGCAGCGCGTCGTCGTCACGTTCAGCGACAGGCGGAAGAGCGTCGTGAAGAGCAGCATCGACGGGAAGGTCGAGAACGCGAGCGCGCGCGGCAGGTAGAGCGAGAGCATCAGCAGCACGGCCGAGATGCAGATGTTCGTCGAGATCAGCAGGTCGACGACGGGCGAGGGCAGCGGGACGATCAGGAGGCCGATGATGCAGACGACGAGAAAGGCGAGAATCAAGTCGCCGTATTTCGCCATGCCGCCGCCGATGTTGAAGATCTTCATGTGCCTGTCACCCACGTTTCCGCATTAGCTCTCAAGGAGCGACGCCCGGTAGAAGTCCAGGAGCTCCGTGTCCTCCAGAAGCGCCTCCAGCTCGTCCGCCGCCCGCTGCGCCGCGCCGCCCTTCCGTCCGCGCAGCGTCCGGATCGCCCGCCGCGTCGCGAGGCGAAAGCCGTTCGCCGAGCGGAGCTGCGTCGCGTTCCCCTCGGCCGCCAGCATGCCGAGAATCGCGCCGCCGACCGTCGGGTCCTTCGGGAAGATGCTGTTCAGCGCCTCGGAGACGGTCGTCGACCCCGGCAGGACCGTCCCCTGGGTCATCCCCTTCGTCTGCCCCGCCGGCGCCTCGTTGTACTCGGACATCGAGATGCCCGTGTTGAAGCTGACGCCTTCCGTGACCCGGTTCAGGTTCATGCCACGGACCTCCCGAAGACATCCGCCGCCTGCCAGAGCGCGCGGAACGCCTGCTCCAGCCCCGCCGCCGTCAGGTCGCGCTCGTCAAGGCGCGTCACGAAGCGCGCCTCGCCCGTCTTCTCGAGCCGGACAGCCCGAATCTTGAGGCCCGCCGCCTGCGCGGCCGGATGCGCGCGCGTCAGGAGCCTGCGCATCGTGTCCGCCGACGCGTCGGCCGCAAGGCCGACCGAGACCATCAGCCCGCCCTCGCCATACTCCAGATAGAGCGCACGCCCGTTCTCGAAGCGCACGCCCGCTGCGCCGCGGTCGTTGAGCGCGAACGACGACAGCCCGAGCGAACGCCCGAAGGCGCGCACTGTCTCGGCGATCCAGGACGGAACCGTCATGCCGCACGCCCCCCTTCCCGCTCCTTGCCCTTGCGGTCGGCCTCCTCCTGAAGGGAGACGAGCCCGTCGAGATGCTCCTGCGCGGCGTCCTCCAGCCGGAAGCGGTCGGCCTCCTGGTCGAAGAGGCGCGGCGAAAGCTGCCGGAAGACGTCGATGAGGCCCGTGCAGAAGTAGATCTGCGCCAGCAGCTGCGACAGGCCGCACGTCGAGACGAGCGAGGCGATGTTCGCGGCGTTCACGAACGGCATCTGCGTGAAGTCCATGACGCGCCCCGTGAGCTTCTCGCCGCTGAGGAGGCACGGCTCGCCGAACTGCGAAGCCATCTTGCCCGACAGCACGGTGAGCTTGTCGAGGCAGGTCTTCAGCACCTGCACGCACTGGAGGTCGCCGAGGATGCGCCGCAGCTCCTCCGGGCTCTGCGACGGGGACGGGCTCTGCAGGTCGACGCCGCAGCCCTTGATCAGGAAGTCGATCGCGTCGGCGAGCCGCCCGGCCCCGCGCGTCTGGAGCAGCGACGCGAAGCAGTCCTGCGGCGACCTGAAGCCCAGCACCTCGCCGCGATAGAGGTCGCGCAGGCCCTGCATCTCCTCCGGGCTCTGCGCCTTCGCGTTGACGACCGCCGCGAGGTTGACGCCCGCGCGGATCTCCGCCCCCTTCGTCCGCGTGAGCTCCTGCTTCGCCGTCTCCAGGAGCGTGCGCAGGTCGGCCTCCTCCGGCGCGAGCGCCTGCTCCAGGATGTCGACCATCGCGAACTGGTGCGTGGGGTCGCGAGACCCTTCGCCCAGCATCTTCAGCAGCTGCCCCGGATCCATCGAACGGCCCGCCTGCGCCATCTGGCGGAGCGCGCGGAGCATCCGCTCCATGAAGGCACCGCCCGGCAGGTCGGGCAGCGTCTTCTGCCAGGTCTCGACAGCCGTCACGTAGGCGTTGCGGTTCGCGCGCGCCGCGCCCAGCTTGCGCTCGGCGGCGGACTTCAGCTCCTTCTCCTCGAACTGGAAGGACAGCTCCTCCATCGAGTCCATGAGGTCGGCCATCGGATCGTCCATGACCTGCAGCGTGAAGCCCATCGCCTGCCCCGACTCCACCGCCGCCTTGTTCGTCTGGGCCGTGGAGAACGCCTCGTTCTGCAGGGAGTCGAAACGTCCTGCCTGAAGCGCCTGGCGCATGATCTGGGCCGCGTCGAGCATCCTATTCCTTCCGCGCCTTCTCGCGCGCCTCCCGTTCCTGGCGGAAAGTCTCCTGACGGCTCTCGAAGTCGCGGTCCCACGCCGCGCGGCTCTCCTCGCGCACCGCCTCGCGCTGTTCCTGGCGGAGGCCGCGCTCCTTCTCGTTGCGACGGTAGGTCTCGTCGAACTGCTCGTGGCGGATCGTCCGCCGCTCCTTCAGCGCCGCCTCGCGCTCCTTGCGGGCCATGTCGTCGCGGTCGGCCGCGTCGGACATCAGCTCGGCGCCCGTCACGTCGCGCTGGCGCAGGAGCTGGACGGTCGAGACATCCTGCGTCGGCGACAGGAAGCTGACGAACGGGTCGATCACGTGCGGCGTCAGCACGAAGAGCCTCTGGACGGTCTGCTGCGTGCGGGAATGTCCGCCGAAGAGCCAGCCGATGAGCGGAATGTCGCGCAGGTACGGGATGCCCCAGCCCGACTCCTCGTCGATGTCCTTGAAGTAGCCCGCGAGCAGCAGCGACTCGCCTTCCGGCAGCGACGCCTGCGTCTCCAGCGTCGTCGTGCGCTTCGTCGGCAGCGAATCGACCGTCGCGAGCCTGTCGAGCCCGCCGTCCTGCAGCTCCAGCGTCAGCCAGACCTGACGCGCGACGTTGGTCGACCCCGCCGGCGGCTCGACGATGCGCGGCTTGACCGCCAGGCGCGTGCCGGCGCTCGTCTCCGAGACGCTCGCGACCTTCTCGCCCACGAGCTTCGCGGAATAGCTCTCGGTGTCGGACAGCTCGGCCGTCATGTTGTTGAGCGTCAGGAGCGAGGTGCGCGCGATGTTGCGCGTCTTGCCCTTCGACTTGAGCGCCGCGATGCTCGCGTGGACGTTCACGTGCTTGCCGAGATAGGAGTAGGCGCCCGACGCGCCGAGGCCGGCCAGCGTCTCCGGCGTCATCAGGTTGCTGACGTTCTGGCCCACGCCGCCCGCATGCGTCGCGCCGCCGGCGGTGTGCGCCCCGGAAACGCCAAGCGACAGCTGCCAGTCGAGCGCGTCCTCGCGCGAGAGCTCCAGCACCGTCACGCCGATCTCCACGAGCTTCTGCGGACGGTCCAGCTCGCGGATCAGCGACTCGTACAGCGGCAGGCGCGGCGCGGCGTCGCGGACAAGCACGGCGTTGAGCCGGTTCTCCGGGCGGATGACCGGCTGGGGCACCGCCGAGACGGCGCGGTCGACCGCGTTCGAGCCTTCCTGCACCTTCTCGCCGCCGAGCTGCATGATCTCCTGCAGGAGCGCGGCGACGCCCCGGATCGACGTGTACGTCTCGACGCCGTTGCCGGACGAGCGCTGGAAGCTGACGTTGTCCGCCCACGTGTACGTCAGCGGAAAGAGCCGCGTCTCCAGCTGCGTGAAGGTGCGTTGCTCGCGCAGGCGGTCGGCCTTCGCGATCATGTCGACGACGAGCGTCACGTAGCGCGGCGGGCCGGACACCATCACGAGCTCGCCGCCCGAAGCCGACTTCAGCGGAAAGCGCGCGTCCTCGACGCCGAGGTCCCGCATGAGCGCCAGCACCTCGTCCGCCTTCATGTAGCGCAGGTCGAGGAGCGTCGTCAGGATCTCGCCCGAGCCGTAGACCCAGATCGTCGCGCCGTCGTAATACCAGGTGAGGTTGTTCACCGTCGCGACGCGGTCGAGGAACTCGCGCGCCGGCACCCGGTCGAAGTTGCCCGACAGCTCGCCCTGCACCGCGTCGCTCAGGATCATCGGCACGCCCTCGGCGACCGCAAACGTCTCCAGCAGCTCGCGCACCTTAAGGCTGCGCGCCGTCAGCGAGTAGTCCGGCACGCGCCACGGGATCTCCGCCGCGCCGAGCGACAGCGCCGTCCACGCGGCCAATAAGGCAAATCTCTTCATCATAGGCCCAGTTTTCCGCTCCCCTCTCTACGGTCGTATCATCAGTTCGGGAATCGCCGCCGCCGTCTCGGCCCCCTTGACCCGCGCGAGCCACCAGTCGCACGACGCGGTGAACACCTCGAAGAAACGCCGCAACAGCGCCGCGTCGGCGTCGGCGGGCAGGTCCTGCCAGAGGATCACGCGATCCGCCGCCGGATCATAGGCCAGCGTCGCCTCCTCGCGCAGCACGCGCCCGGCCGCATAGCCGGCGAATTGCGCGAGATCCACGTCCGACGCAGCGGACAGGTCGCGCGTCAGGAGCAGACGGTCCTTCTCGACCGATGCCTCGACCGTTCCGCCGTCGACGGAAAAAGCGAACGACGCGGAGCCGAGGGGAACCTCCTCCGGGTAGCCAATCGCCTTGGCCAGCGCATCTACTGCCGTCTCTTTCACAGGGAATTTTGCGACATTATATCAAAATTCGGCATCGGCGGGGGCGCAAAGTCGAGCGCGGCGCGAATGAGCGTGTCCAGCGCGTCCGTCTGCAGGGCGTCCGCCGCGCTCGCCGGGTCGATTCGGCCCGCCGCCCCCGTCGCCGAACCGCCCGGCGCCGCGCGCACCGTCAGGGGCCTGTCCCCCGACGGGGCCTGTCCCCCGACGACGGCAGACGACGGTTCGCCGGACGCCCCGGCGAACGCCGCCCGGTCGCCCGGACTTCCCAGCGGCCCGGTCGCCGGCCTGAAAGAGTTTTCGACATTCATAGCATTCTCCGCTACGAGCCAGTCGGCGGAAGGTTACAGGGCGAATCACATTCCGCCCGCCCTTTACAGGCGATAGTCCTGCATGAAGACGCCGAACTTGCGCTGACGCTCGGCCAGCTCGTCGCCGACGGGCGGCTCGGCGGCACGGTCGGCCGCGCGCAGCTCGTCCGTCGCGGCCTTGAAGTCGAACGCGGCCTCGTCGTCCTCGATCGGCGGCAGCCCGCGTCGGCGCAGCTCCTCGTTGACGACCAGCCGCTGGTCGCGCGTGACCTTGAAGCCCAAGACCTGTTCGCGCGTGAGGCCCTGGCTCGCGAGCAGGCGGTCGGTCTCGGCAATCCTGAGCCGCGCCTGCTCGACCAAGGCGTTCGAGTCGGCAATCGTCTTGCGGATGCCGGCCAAATACTCCTTTACGTCCTGTTCGTTCACGTCGTACCTCCGATGAGCAGCCTGACGGGCGCCAGGATGTCGCTTTCCTTCGTGTACATGAGCCGGTCGATGACGAACGGCAGGTAGATGACAAGCATCGCGACGCCCAGCGCGCTCTTCACCGGCATCGACAGGAAGAAGACGTTCAGCTGCGGCGCCGTGCGGTTGACGAAGCCGAGGCCGATCGTCGCGAGAAACATCAGGATCACGACCGGCGCGCTGATGACCACGGTCGTCTTCAGCATGCCGTCAAGCGCCCCCAGCACCTTCTCCGGCGCATGCGGATGGAACGTCACCCAGTCGCCGAAGACCGGCCAGAGCGTGTAGCTCGCGTAAAGCGCGCCCAACAGCAGCAGGACGGCCCCCGAAACGAAGAAGACGGTCGTGACGACCTGCGTGAAGAAGATGCCCGTCGTCGAGACCTGCGCCCCCGACAGCGGCGAATAGACCTCGCCCATCGTCGCGCCGCGCTGGTTGTCGATCAGGTTGCCGACGTTCTCCGCCACCCAGAACGGAATTGCCGAGAAGAAGCCGATCAGGAAGCCAATCAGCGCCTCCTTCACCGCGAGGAGCGCGAGCAGCGCCCACGAGACGCCCGCCGCCGGCATCGTCCGCTGGACGACGGGCACGACGAGAAACGCGAAGGAGAGGATGACGAGCCGCCGCGCGAGGCCGGAGATCATCCCCTCGCTGAAGGCCGGGCAGATGAGCAGGGCCGCGCCGATCCGCGTCGCCGACAGCGCAAAGGCCGTGATCCAGCACCCGAACTCGCCGTAGCCGCTCAACGCGCCGAACCGGAATCAGAGGTTGTTCACGTTGCCCGTCATCACCGTGTAGAGGGACTTCAGGACGTTGGAGACGAGCGAGTAGGTGTCATCGCGCTTGGAGGTCAGCGACTGGATGTCGATGAGCTTCTCCTGACTGATCGTGTTGAGCGAATCCATCTGCTCCTCGGTCTTCTGCATGATCTCGTCGACCTCATCGGGCGTCCAGCTCGTCTGGGACGTGCTCATCCCGATGTCCGAGAGGAACTGCGCCCGCTTCGTGGCGTCGCCGAACGCGGCGTAGAGGTCCGGGTAGGCGGCCGCGTTCGCGTTGATGACCGCCAGCGTCAGCATCGCGTTCGGGTTGTCCTTCTGCCAGTTCGCGAGATCCGCCTCGACCCGCGAGTAGCGGTCGAGCCGGTCGGTCGTCTCCGCCATCTCCTCCATCTCGACGAGGATCTTGCTTTCGAGTTCGGTCGCGCGGCTCAGGCAGACGGCCATCACGAGCTGGCCGACCGACATCGGACGCAGCGAGCCGTCCGCGTTCGTGACGCCTTCGAGCGTGTAGACGTTCGCGGCGAGAAGAGCCCCCGTCTCGGGGCTCTTCATGGAGAGGCTGATCGGCTTGGTGTCGAAGAAAGTCGTGGCCATGTCAAATTCTCCCTGCAAAAATCAGAAGTTGCCGGCGACGGCGTTCATCGTCGTGCCGAGTTTCTTGACGGTCGAGGCGGAGGCGTTGTAGGTCGCGTCGCGCCGCGAGAGGAGCGACTGCAGCGCAATCATCTGCTCCTGGTTGCTCGTCGAGGCCGCGCTCATCGCGTCCGTGAGCTGGCGGTAGAGGCGCGTGCGCTGGTCGGCCGTCGTCAGCTTCGCCGGCACGGCGTCGTAGCCGAGGCCGACCTCGATTGCGAGGAAGTCGCGGTACGTCGTCACCGTCGGCACTTTCGTCGGCACGTAGGACGAGCGCGACAGGTTCAGCGTCGCGTTCAGGGAGCTGCGGCCCAGGATGCTCTCGCCGACCTCGGCCAGAATCTCCAGCCAGGCCGCCGAGGCGTTGATCTCGTTCATCTTCAGGACGCTCTGGCTCTCGATGATCGAGGCCCGCCGGATGCAGACGGCCATCATCAGCTGGCCGAGCGTCAGCCCCTCGGCGCCGTGGAAGGCGTAGAGGTCAATCTCGTTCGCGCCCTCGGGCGCATAGGCGTTGACGCCGATCTTCTCGACTTGGATGGCGGACATGGCCGTTACATGTTCTTGATGGTGTTGGCGCGCGTGTCGCCGACCGCCTGCATGAGCGAGGTCGCCGTCGAATACGACTCGTCGCGCTTGTCGACGAGGGACTGCAGGCGCGTCATGTCCTTCGAGCTCGCGTTGTTCAGCGAGTCGAGCTCGGTCTTGAGCATCTGCTGGTAGTATTCGGCGGTGGACTTGTTCATGGTCAGCGTGCTGCCGACCACCATGCCGCCGGTGTAGCCGACCAAGCCGAGCCCGGCCTTCGCCTCGGCCGTCAGCGTGAGGGTCGACGTCTTGTTGCCGGTGTCGTCCGCGTCGGTGAACTTGGCCTGGATGTCGGCGACGATGGCGAGCGCGGCGCCAAGGCTGTCGAGCTTGCGGTTGCGCGTCGACATGCGCGTCGACATCGGCTCGATCTCCTTCTCGACCGTCGCCGCGCGCTGCTCCGAAACCTTGATCAGGAGATCCTGAAAGTCGACGCGCTGGCCGCCCAGCTCGTAGTCCACGACCTGAACGCCCCACGCCTTGAGGTTATCGCTGTTCACTTCGATTTTCGCAATCGCCATCTTCTTTCCTCCGAACGCTTGAATTATACCATATATTTCATTCGGACGAGCGCGACAAAGGTTACGGCGTGCGGAGGTCGGTTTGACCGCGCACCGAGAAATAGCGTATAATGTCGCGTTCCTGTCCGCAGGAACGACTGACCGCCATGCTGAAATACGTCCTTCGCCGCGTCCTTGAGATGATTCCGACCACCATCGGGATCCTGCTTCTGACGTTCGCGCTCTTCAACGTCGTCGGCGGCTCGCCCGCCGAGACGATTCTCGGCAAGAACGCCTCGGCCGCGTCCATTGCCGCGTTCAACCGCCAGTACGGCTACGACCGGCCGCTCGTCTTCGCGAAGGACAGCCAGTTCATCCGCTTCCTCGCCGACCTCGCAAAGGGCGACTTCGGCTATTCGGTCGAGAACGACGAGCCCGTCCTCGACGTGCTCGCGCGCGGCGTCGGGCCGTCCCTTTCGCTCACCGTGCCGATCCTCGTCGGCGGCGTCTTCGTCGGGCTCGTCCTCGCCGTCGGCGCGGCGGCCTGTCGCGGACGCGCCGTCGACCGGGTCGTCCTGCTCGGCTCGACCGTCCTCATGAGCGTCAACTACGTCGTCTGGGTGCTGGCGGGGCAGTTCTTCCTCTCCTACAAGGCGGGGCTCTTCCCCATCTGGGGCTACCAGAACGCCTTCTACCTCGCCCTGCCCGTCCTGATCGGCATCGTCTCGTCGCTCGGGACGGACGTCCGGTTCTTCCGCACGGCCCTCCTCGACGAGATCTACAAGCCCTACGTCCTCACCGCGCGCGCAAAAGGCCTCTCGCGCGTCACCATCCTGACGCGGCACGTCCTGCGCAACGCGCTCATCCCGATCGTCACCTACGTCTCGCTCGCGATTCCCGGACTCTTCGCCGGCTCACTGCTGCTGGAGAGCTTCTTCGGCATCCCCGGCCTCGGTTCCGTCTCGCTCAACGCGATCCATTCGGCGGACATGGCGGTCGTGCGGGCAGTCGTCGTCCTCGGCGCGCTCCTCTACCAGTTCGTCAACCTTGCGACCGACCTCGTCTACGCCGCCCTCGATCCGCGCGTGCGGCTGGCGCGGTAGCCACAGGGCTTGCGGATTCCCGACGTCAAGCGGGAAAGCGCGGCCCACGCCCCTGCAGCCGCGCGTCAGCGTGCGGACTCCGACCCGTCGTCCGGGACCGGGCGCGCGCCGGCGAAGGCCTTCTCGACGGCGTCGCGCGCGGCGTCCGTCTCGTGGTAGCGCAGGCGCCCGGCCCTCACCAGCGTGCCCTTGCCGTCGTCCAGCGCGTAGCGGGCTTCGCCGGACGTGTGCCAGTAGGCGACGACACGGCGTCCGTTGCGCTCGAAGAGGAAGGCGCGCAGCCCGGGCGCGTGCTCCTGTCCGCCGACCCTGACCTGCTCCCACTCGACGAGCTCGTACGCCCCCTCCGC
>CAKTZA010000046.1 GCA_934635045.1 uncultured Kiritimatiellota bacterium
GCCGTTCGTCCGCGACATGACGTGGTAGTGCGCGTCGCCGTCGGCCTTGATCCTGTTCGTCCTTGCCATGTTCTGTCACTCCTTGACCTGGTGTCCTCCTGCCGCCGGACGGCCCATCCGCCCGGACGGGAGAGAGTATGGCATATTTTCGCGGAAGAAGCCTTAAGAATACCTTAAGAATTGCCTTAAGGTTTCTTAAGGTTCAGCCCCCTGTCGACGGGGTCTGTCCCCACACCTGGCGGGGCCTGTCCCCACGGAGGATGCGCAAAACGAGCAGAAACCGACAGATTTAGAACGATTTCGGGAAGAAGGTGGGGTCTGTCCCCAGAAAAGAAGAGGGATATCTTCGCAATGCGCGGGGCCTGTCCCCAGGTCAGTGTTCCGTATCGGCGTCAGGGTTCTGGATTGGCGTTCTTCGGCAACAGCGTGGCAAACAGTGCCCCCTGATGCGTGACGGCATCTGGATAGTCCGTACGGATCTCGCCGAAAAGACGCTGGGCTTCATCGACCCTGCCCGTCTTCGCATACAGCTTCGCCAAATACCAACGCGCATACGCCGCGACCTGCGCCCCGTCGCCATAGCGACAGTCGCCGAACTGGTCCTTGGCCAGCTTCAGCAGACGCTCGCGCGCCGCCGTGTCCCGTCCGCGCTGCGCCGCATACATCACGGCACAACCCGTTCGGTTCGCCTTCGGAAACTTCTCCGTCAGCGTCTTCAGGGCCTCATCCGCCGCCTCTGACCGAGACGAGACGACGCGATAGAGGCGTTCGATCTCCCGCCGCGCCGCCGGATCGAACTGCTCCACATCCTTCGCAAAACGCGCGCGCGACGCCTGCCTTGCCGCCTCGACAGCCGCTTTCGCCTCGGACTCGAGCTCCTCGACCCAGATGTTGCGGAACTGCACGGCACCGCCTTCCGACTGAAGCGCAATGGCGCCCGCCGGAACGGCAATCCCCGTCAGGCGATTGAGCTCGACGCCGTTGACGCGGTTGACGAGCGTGCCGCCCTTCAGCTCGATTTCCATTACGTTCCATTCGCCAAAGGGCTTCTCGACGTCCGCGCCCTTGCGCGGCACCTTGGTGATGCCGGACAGCGGCCGCGTCGGATCATAGGGCGAACGTGGCTCGAACCCCGCCAGACGAAAGCCCGCGAGCCCCAGCACGTCGCCCATCATCCCACGGCACAGCTGGTTCTCGATGCACGTCGGGATGAACGTCCCCCGCTCAGCCGCGAGGCGCACGAACACGCCGGAGTTCGGCTTCTCCGTCTCGCGCCACCAACGGTACTCGACGTGCAGGCGGAAGTCGCCAAAATCGCTGCGCTTCGTGCGCAGGTAGCCAAATGGCGTCCCCGTCGTCAGGATCGTGCCATCCTTGACGAACCACGTCGGCTCGTCGGCCGAATAGCCGCCCGTGACGTCATGATCCGCCACCGACGTCCAGCCGGAAAGGTCCTTTCCGTTGAACAGCGTGACCTTCTCGGCGCGCGCCGACAGGAGCGCGAGCCCGCCCAGGACAACCGCGCAGCCGACGGCGCGCGTGCAAACAAAATCACTCTTCTTCATGACAGCTCCTTTCTGCTGCGCGCCTTGAGGAAGATGCGCAGGGGCGCGCCCTCCAGCCCAAAGCGGGCGCGGATGTTTTTCTCGATGAACGCAAGGTAGGCAGGCGTGACGAGCTTCGGGTCGTTCACGAACAGGCGAATCGTCTGCGGGTTCGTCGCGACCTGCAGGCCGTAGTAGACCTTCAGCCGCTTGCCCCGGATCATCGGCGCCAGCGTCTTCTTCGTCGCCGTCTCGATGACGCGGTTCAGCATGCCCGTCGGCAGGCGCTCGGACGCGCTCGCGGCGGCCTTGTCGATCGCGTCCACCGTGCGGCGGATGTTGTAGCCCGACTTGTTCGAGCAGAACACGATCGGCGCGAACGAGAGAAACGGCATCATCCGGCGGACGGCATCCGCCGCCTTCTTCTCGTCCGTAATGCCCTCCTCGTTCGCGAGATCCCACTTGTTCAGCATGAGGACGCACGCGCGGTTCGCGTCGAGGATCTTGCCGGCGATGCGCTTGTCCTGCAGCGTCGGGCCCATCACGGGATCCAGGATGAGGATGACGACGTCGGCCTCCTCGATCGCCTGCTCCGAGCGGAACAGCGAGAAGTTGTCGACGGACGTCTTGGACATCTTCGTGTGCGGCTTCATGCCGGCCGTGTCGACGAGCATGTAGTGCCGCGCCTCCGGCCCGGAGCCGATCGTGAACGGCACCTCGACGGCATCGCGCGTCGTGCCGGCGATCTCCGAGACGATGACGCGCGGCGCGTTCAGGAGTCGGTTGATGTAGCTCGACTTGCCGGCGTTCGGACGCCCCACGACGGCGACGCGCAGAGGCCGCACGGCCGACTCGTCCGCCACGGCGGGCGGCAGCTTCCCGACGAACGTCTCGATCAGCGTCTCGACGCCGCGCCCATGCTCGGCCGACGTCGGGTAGACGGGCAGGCCGAAGCGCGCGAACTCCGCCGCGCGCACATCGTCCGCCGGCACGTCGCACTTGTTCGCCGCGATGAGGCACGGGACGCCCGACTTGCGGACGCGCGCGATGACCTCCTGGTCGAGCGGCGTGACGCCCGCGCGCGCGTCGACGACGATCACGCAGACGGCCGAGTCCTCAACCGCGAGGGCCGCCTGACTGCGCGTCTCGTCGTCCAGCGGATCCTTCGTGACGCGGCGGTCGAAAGCGATGCCGCCCGTGTCGACGAGCAGGATCTTCCGGCCGAGAACCTCAACCTCGCGCGTCACGCGGTCGCGCGTCACGCCCGGCTGGTCAAAGACGATCGCGACGCGCTTTTTCGCGATGCGGTTGAAAAGCGCGCTCTTGCCCGTGTTCGGGCGCCCGACGAGACTGACGACGTTCATAACGGGCGCATATTATACCAAAATCTGAGAACGGTCAGACGGGAATGTGCTATAATCTCTAACCGTGGCGACGATCCTCCATGTCGATATGGACGCCTTCTTCGCGTCCGTCGAACTGCTGCACCATCCCGAATGGCGCGGCAAGCCGCTCGTCGTCGGCGCGGGCCCCCACGAGCGCGGCGTCGTCTCGACCTGCTCCTATGAGGCGCGCGCGTTCGGTGTCCGCTCCGCCATGCCGTCGCGCACGGCCTACGAGAAGTGTCCGCAGGCCATCTTCACGCCGCCGCACATGGAACTCTACAAGGCCGTCTCGCAGCGGGCGTTCGAGGTCTTCTCGCACTACTCGCCCTACGTCGAGGCCGTCAGCGTCGACGAGGCGTTCCTCGACGTCACCGGCACGCTCCACCTCTACGGCGGCGATCCCCGGCGGCTCGGCGAGGCGCTGCGGCGCGAAATCCGCGAAACGTGCGGCGTGACGTGTTCGGTCGGCCTCGCGCCGAACCGCCTCCTCGCGAAGATTGGCTCCGAGCAGAACAAGCCGGACGGCCTCACAATCCTGCCGACCGACCCGAAAGAGATTGCGGCCTTCCTTGCGCCGCGTCCGATCGGCGTGCTCTGGGGCGTCGGCAAGAAGACGATCGAGGCCTTACGGCCCTACGGCCTCACGACCTGCGGCGACCTCCAGCGGACGAAGCCGAACGCGCTCGTCTCGCAGGCGCTCATCGACCTCGCGTTCGGACGTTCCGAGGAATTCGTCCACTGGGAGGAGCGCGAGGAGAAGTCCGTCTCGCGCGAGCACACCTTCGAGACGGACGAGCCGCGACGCGACGTCGTGCGCGCGAAGCTGCTGGAGCTTGTCGAGGAGGTCGGCTACCGCTTCCGCCGCGCACCGCGCTGGGCGACGACGGCCCGCCTCAAGATCCGCAACGCGGCGTTTGAGACAAAGCTGCGGCAGATGCCCTTTCCGCAGCCCGCGCGCGACGACCTCGCGTTCCGCGCCGCCGCGACGGCCCTCTTCGACGCCGAATGGCCGACGGGGACGAGTCCGCACGGGGCGATCCGGCTCATCGGCTTCGGCGTCACGAACTTCCGCGCCTCGCCAGACGACGGCCAGCTCGCGCTCTTCGCGTCGCCCGAAGACGCGGCGCGGGAGAAACGCGAACGCCTCTCCCGCGCCTTGGACGCGCTTCGTGCGCGCGGCCTTATCGGTCCGCGAGATTCACGTAGGGGCGCGGATGGTAGATCGGCTTGTACGCGGGACGGATGATCGGCCCCGCGTTCACGAGCTCCTCCATGCGGTGCGCGCACCACGAGACGCAGCGCGCGACGGCGAAGAGCGGCGTGTAGAGGTCTTTCGGGATGCCGAGCATGTCGTAGACGAAGCCCGAATAGAGGTCGACGTTCGCGCAGACGTCCTCCGCATGCGGATGGCGGCTCTTGATGACGGCCGGGCCGAACTCCTCGATCATCTCGAAGAGCCGCATCTCGTCTTCGCGCCCCTTCTCCTTCGCGAGCACGCGGGCCTTCGACTTCAGCATCTGCGCGCGCGGATCCGAAATCGTGTAGACGGCGTGGCCGAGGCCGTAGATGAGCCCCGAACCGTCGCCCGCCTTCTTGTCGGCGATGCGCTCCAGGTAGTGGACGACCTCGTCTGACTTCGACCAGTCCTTCACATGCGTCATGATCTCCTCCATCTGGCGCATGACGCGCAGGTTCGCGCCGCCGTGGCGCGCGCCCTTCAGCGAGAGGATGGACGCCGCGACCGACGAGTAGATGTCGGAGTGCGACGACGTGACGACGTGCGTCGTGAAGGCCGAGTTGTTGCCGCCGCCGTGCTCGGCGTGCAGGATGAGCGCGAGGTCGAGGATCTCCGCCTCCAGCTTCGTGTACTTGCCGTCCACGCGCGTCAGCATGAGAATGTTCTCCGCCGTCGACTTCGCCGGCTCCGGGTTGCGGATCATCAGCAGCCCGCCGTTGTGGTAGTGGTTCTTCGCCTGGTAGGCGTACGCGGCGATCGTCGGAATCGCGCCGATGAGGCCGATGGACTGGCCGAGGCAGCGCTCCAGCGAGATGTCATCCGGGTCGCCGCCGTCGTCGAACGCATAGGCGAAGAGGATCGCGCGCGCGAGGGCGTTCATGAGGTCCTTCGGCGGATGCTTCATGATCGCGTTCCCCTTGAAGCCGTCGGAGAGCTTGCGGTACGCGCCGATTCGGTTCTTCCAGTCCACAAGTTCGCGCGCCGTCGGCAGCTCGCCAAAGAGCAGCAGGTACGCCGTCTCCTCGTAGCCGAAGCGGTGCTCGCGCTTGTCGGCGCGCACGATGTCCTTCACGTTGATGCCGCGATAGTAGAGCTCGCCGGGAATCGCCTGCCGCTCGCCCTCGTCCATGACATAGCCGTGCACATTGCCGATCGTCGTCAAGCCGACGAGGACGCCCGAGCCGTTGTCATTGCGCAAGCCGCGCTTCACGCCGTACTTGTGATACAGCGCCGGGTCGATGTAGTCGACCTTCCGAACCTTCTCCGCCTGCCTGTGCAGCCACTTCTTCTCGTCCATCGGACTTCCCTTCTTTTTTGAAAAACAGCGCGCATTATACCGAATTTGGCCGCGCGCCGCAAGGCGTACGGCTGCAATCGCCGCAAAAGGCGCCTTCTCTGGTCGATCTGCGACGGCGCTAAAGTGCCACCACCTCGTCCTGCGAAAGAACCGTGAGCGCGACGTCCGCGCGGCGGAGGACGGCCAGCGTCTCGCGCATCGCCGCCTCCGCAAGGAGCGGCGAGTTGCAGTCGCGCGAGAGGTGGGCGAGCGCAAGCCGCTTCAGGCGCAGCGACGCGAACCGCCGCACGAGCTCGCACGCCTGGTCGTTCGAGAGATGCCCGCGCGGCCCGGCGATGCGCTGGACGAGGCACGGCGGACGCCCCGACTGGCGCAGCATCACCGGGTCGTGGTTGGACTCCAGCGTCGCGCAGTCGGCCTCGGCGAGACGGACGCCGATCGAGTCGAGCGGCGTGCCGATGTCCGTGCCATGAAAGTACGTCACGCCGTCCGCCTTGACCAGGTACCCGACCGGATCGTTCGTGTCATGCGGAATCGAGAACGGCAGGACGGAGAACGGCCCGACGTCGAAAGCCTGCCCGTTCTCGAAGCAGACGAATGCGGACTCGTCGATCTTGAACTCGTGCGCAACCGCCTCCGCCGTCATCGCGTTCGCGAAGACCGGAAGATCGGGATGGCACTTCAGGAAGCGCGGCAACCCGGCCGTGTGGTCGCCATGCGCATGCGTCAGGAGAACACCCAACGGACACGGCGGCAGGTCACCGCACGCCGCCACACGCGCACGCAACGTCCGCACGGTCAGGCCGCAGTCGATCAGCAGCGCAAAGCCCGCGTGCTCGACCACGTAGGCGTTGCCGCGCGACCCGCTCGCAAGGGAGACGACTCTCACCGCTCAAACGCGCGATGCGCGATGTCCTTGCGGTAAAACAGGCCGTCGAAGGAGATTTCCGAAACGCGCGCGTAGGCGTTGTCCACGGCCTCGCGCAACGTCGCGCCCAGGCCCGTCACGGACAGGACGCGCCCGCCGGACGTGACGACCTTCCCGCCCTCGGCCTTCGTGCCGCAGTGGAAAACAATCGCTTTCGGGGCCTGTCCCCCGCCCTTTTCGCCTCGTCCTTCTTCCTTCTCACTGATTCCTTCAATCGTCTTCCCCTTCGCGTACGCCCCCGGATAGCCGCCCGAGGCGAGGATGACAGTCGCGGCGCAGTCGTCCTTCACGACGATATCCGCATCGCGGAGGCAACCGGTCGCCGCGTGCAGGAGCGCCGTCGCGAACGAGCCGCCGAGGCGCGGCAGGACGGCCTCCGTCTCTGGGTCTCCGAAGCGCGCGTTGAACTCGACGACGTTCACGTCGCTGCCCGACTTCGCGGCCGGGCCGTGCGGGAACGACTGCGCGTTGTTCACCATGAGGCCCGCGTAGAGGATGCCGCGATAGGTGATGCCGCGCTTCTTCAGCTCGCGGACAACGGGCAGGATGATCTTCTCCTTGATGAGCGGCAGCTTGTCCGCCGTGACGACCGGCGCGGGCGAGTAGGCGCCCATGCCGCCCGTGTTCGGGCCCTTGTCGCCGTCGAAGACGCGCTTGTGGTCCTGGCTCGACGGCAGGAGGACAGCATGTTCGCCGTCGATCATCGCGAGGATGGAACATTCCTCGCCGTGCAGGAACTCCTCAATCAGGACTTCCGCGCCCGCCGCGCCGAACTTGTTCCCGACGAGCATGTCGTCAATCGCCGCCTCGGCCTGTTCGCGCGTCTCGGCGACGATCACGCCCTTGCCGGCCGCAAGACCGTCCGCCTTGATGACGACGGGCAGCCCGAACGCGGGGAGCGCGGCCTTCGCCTGCGCGGCGTCGGTGAACGTCTCGGCCTTGCCGGTCGGCACGCCCGCCGCGTCCATCACCTCCTTCGCAAACCGCTTTGAGCCCTCCAGTCGCGCACCGGCCGCGACAGGACCGAAGCACGCGACGCCTTCCGCTTCGAGCGCGTCGACAAGGCCGATGACGAGCGGCGCCTCCGGGCCGACCACGACGAGGTCGGGCTTCTCGGACTTCGCCCACGCGACGAGGCCCGCGACGTCATCCGCCTTCAGCGGCACGTTCGTCGCGACATCCGCCGTACCCGCGTTTCCGGGGGCGCAGTAGATCTCGTGCTTTTCCGCATCCTGCGCAAGCCGCCATGCAATCGCGTGCTCGCGTCCGCCCGAACCAACAACCAAGATTTTCATTTTCTTTTCTTCCAAACTTTCGTTTTCACTATTCAATTCACAATTCTATTCGACCATTCAGCCAGTCGATTCTTCAACCATTCGATCATTCGACAATTCGACAATTCGACAATTCGACAATTCGATCATTCGATTATTCGACCATTTCCCCCTCCCTCACTTCGGCAGCATCAGCTTCTGCCCGATGCGGAGATTGTCGTTCTTCAGGTTGTTCATCTCCTTGATCTGCCGAATCGGCACGCCCGTCGCCTGTGAAATGAGCGAGAGCGTGTCGCCCTTCTCGACGACGTATTCGCTGTGCGGCCCGAGGACCGTCCGCTTCGTCGGCTCTTGCCGCACCGGCGGGGGCGGAGGCGGCTGCATCTTCGCAAGGCGTCCCGAAAGGTCGCGGACGATCTCGTCGCGCTGCGTTCCGAGTTGGCGGCGCAGGGACGCGACCTCGGCGCGGAGCGCCTCGACCTCGCGGCGCAGATCCGAATTGTCGCTGTTGGCATCCAGCCGCGCGACGCGCCCCTGAAGCTCGTTCAGGTTCGACTGGAGCACGTTGATCTGACCCTGCACGCGCTGCATCTCGGCATACGCCTGCTGGACGATAAAGGATTCCTTGCCCTGCGCGAGCGCAAGGCAGGGCACGAACGCAAGAACAAACATCATCTTCTTCATAGTGACCGCCGCATTGTTTCGGACTGTTTTCACGACATTATACCAAAAATGGCGTCCGTCATTCCGTCCAGGCAGAAGCGAGACGTCTCCTCCCAGATGGTAACCTTGATCCGTGTCGCATTGTTGTCGCACAGGTCAGGCCGGCGCCGTAGAGGGTCAGGGTGGGGTCGATGACGAAGGGAAGGTCAAGATCCTTCAAGGCCCAGCGCGCAAAGCCGCCGGTCGCCACCAACTTGAAGTCTTCGCGGAAATTCCGTCGCAGGGTCGTGACGATTTCGCGCACCATGCCGTGATAGCCGACCAGCGCGCCGAAGCGCATGGCTTCTTCCGTCGAGCGCCCGATGCGCGGGGCGCGTCCGCGCCCCAGTTCCATGCGCGGCAGCTTGGCCGTCCGCTCAAAGAGATAGTCGCGCATGAGCGGAAAGCCCGGCGCAATCACGCCGCCGCGCCAGACGCGATCCTTCGTGATGACCGCCGCCGTCAGCGCCGTGCCGAAATCCATCACGAGCACCGGCGCGCCGTAGCGCGACACCGCCCCCGCCGCGTCCGCCAGGCGATCCGCGCCAATCGTCTCCGGGCGAGGGTAGGAGATGGTCAGGGATGACGGACGGGGGATGAGACGTGAAGACCGAGACGTGCGAGACGAACCGCAGGCCGCCCTTTGTCCGCTGTCCTTTTTCCTTTGTCCCGGCTCCGGCCGTGAGCCGACCGCCGTAAAGTCGCGGCAGGAAAGCTGATGGAACGGGAGGCCGAACTTTCGGGCCGAGCGCCGCCACCGCGCATCTTTCTTCGGCACGACCGAGACATAGGCAATCCCATTCAATGACCCAAAATCAAGCCTGCCGCGCGTCTTCCCGCTTCCCTCTTCCTTCTTCCTTTTTCCCTCTTCCTTTTTCCTTTTCCCCTCTTCCGTTTTCCTTCTTCCTTCTTCCCTCTTCCTTTCCCCAAAACTCTCCAGATCCACCACCCCTTCGTCATAATGTCCGACATGACTCACACGGCCGTCGGTCCAGAGACCCACGGCCGTGGAGGTGTTGCCGACGTCGATGACGAGCAGCTTCACTTGCGGTAGCCGCACCACCAGAGCTGCTGGGTGCAGAACGTCTTCACGTAGTCGTCCTTCGCGGCGTCACGTGCGCGCTCCAGCGCGGCGACCCAGACCTTGCGGTAGGCCGGCGCCTTGGGGCACTTCGGACACATCACGAGCTGCGAGACGCAGGCGATCTGCGTCAGGACAAGCGGATCGCCCGTGTAGGCAGTACCGACCTGCGCGAGAAGCGCGTCCGCCGCCGCCGGCGACTCGACGAACTTCACGAGCACTTCGGGCTTCGTCTGCTCCGCCAGCTTCGCGTCGTTGGCGTTCTGCCATTCGACGGCCGTCTGGACCTTCTGTCCGGCCTTCTCGTCCGGACGGATGTCATACTCGTTCTTCTTCGCCGTCTCCTTCGCCGTCGTGCAGGCGACAAGAAGCGACGACGCGAACAGGGCCAGAATAAGCTTCTTCATGATCTTTTCTCCTTATCCGTTTCCGTTCAGGCCTTGAAGAACTCGGTCTTCCACGGCTCACGCAGGTGGTCTTCCTGATAGAGGAAGCGTTCGGCCGCCTCGTCGTTCTTCGCGTGCAGCGTGACGGGATCGAACTCGAATCCGCGTCCGAGACGTTCGGCGGCGATGGCGAGGTTGAACATCGTGCAGGAGCGGAAGCCCGTCTCCTCGTTGAGGCAGAATTTCCGGCGCGTCTTGCAGGAGTCGATGAAGTCGTCCTGCTGCGGCGCGGGCTCGGGCAGGTCGGCGAGGATCTTCTGCGTGTCCATCCGATTGCCCTTCGCGTCCTGAAGGCCGAAGAACTGCTTCTTGGCGACGTCGGTGTTCGTCCAGCCGCCGTTGATGACCTTGCCGTCGAGCTTGCCGACGGGCCAGACCGTGACGCCGTTCGACCCGCGCAGCAGCGGCTCGTCCTTCAGCGACTCGTTGCCGTCGAGGATGACTTCCGTGCCGTCGGCGTAGGTGAGCGTGATGCGGTCGAAGCGGCCGACGATCTCCGGGTGCTGCTTCGGGCCGACGTAGTCGATCTTGACCGGCGACGTCTCGTCCTTGCAGAGGAGGTACTGGAGCGGATCGAGGTAGTGCTGCGCCATGTCGCCGAGCCCGCCCGAGTCATAGTCCCAGTAGCCGCGGAACGTGTTGTGGCAGCGGTGCGGATTGTACGGCTTCCACGGCGCCGGGCCGAGCCACATGTTCCAGTCCAGCGTCTTGGGACATTCCTGCGGCGTGAGGTTGACGTTCCCGGACCAGAAGAACTTCCAGCTGAAGCCCTGCCCCGCGCCGAACGTGCACTTGAGGGGGCCCTTGCCGAGCAGGCCGCTCTCGACGACCTGGCGAATCGGCTTGACGGTCGTGCCGAAGCCGTAGAAGCCGCCCTGGAAGCGGAACCAGGTGTTGAGGCGGAACATCCGCTTCTTCGACATCACGTAGTCGCGCACGCGCACGCCCTCGCCGACCGTGCGGGTCATGGGCTTCTCGCACCAGATGTCCTTGCCGGCGCGCGCGGCCATCACGCTCATCGTCGCGTGCCAGTGCGGCGGCGTGCAGATGTGCACGATGTCGACGTCCGGATCTTCCAGCAGCGCGAGGAAGTCCTTGTACGCCTTGATCTGGCCCCAGCCCTGCTTCTCGGCGCAGGAAAGGCCCTCCTGCACGTGGAGCTGGTCAGGGTCGCAGAGGCCGACGAGGCGCGAGCCCTTGAACGGCAGGTGGTTCTCGCTATGCGCGATCGAGCCGAAGCCGATGAGCGCGCGCGTGAGCTGGTTCGACGGGGCCGTCGCGCCCCAGAGCACCTGCGCGGGGATGATGTTGAACGCGCCGAACGCGGCCGACGCCTTCAGGAAGTCTCTTCTTGAGTTCTTCATGGTCACAGTTCCTTGATGAAGATGTTGCGCCATTCGGTCGGGTCGCCGTGGCACTGGAGCTCCAGCTGCTCGACCGGGAAGATCGAACGGTTGCGATCCCAGTAGTTCTCGAGCGTCACGTTGTCGACGACGAGCACACCGTTGAGCCACACCGACACCTTCTCGCCCTTCATGATCACGTGGAAGCGGTTCCAGTCGCCGACCGGGCGATCCGCGACCGTGAGCGCGTTCGACGGGTTCTTGTTGTTGTTGTAGAGGCCGCCCGAACCGATGCCCCACTGGTTGTGCGCATCCCAGATCTGGACCTGCGGCGCGCCGCGCAGATAGAGGCCCGAATCGCCCGTGATGGACATGATGCGCCAGTCGGCCCACAGCTCGAAGTCCTTGAGATCCTTGTACGTCGCGAGCGAATAGCCGCCCTTGTAGCCGTCGAAGAAGAGATTGCCGTTGCGGACGTGCCAGTGCTCGTCACGCTGCGCGTCGGCCTTCTTCTGCATTTCGGCGCGCTTCGCCGGCGTCGCCGCCTGGCGGACGATCGGGTTGTCGAACTTCTCGTCCGTCGTCACGCCCTTCCACATCGTCTTGAGCTGCGTGGGGCAGCCGTCGAAGTACGTCGTGAAGCCGGCCGGGGCCTTCATCGTCTGCTGGGGGCAGACCTCGCCCATCTTCGCGTCATCCGGGAGCTCCTTGATGCGGATGTTTTTCCACTTGACCGCGTGGCCGTGCCCCAACCAGCCGATGTGGCCCTTCTTGTTGTGGAGGCCGGGGTGCTTGTGCCCGTCCGGCGTCGTGCCGTCCGTCGGGAAGCCGGTGAGGTTCGCCTTCGTCACGAGATAGCCGTTGAGGTAGACCTCGATCTCCTCGCCGATGACCTTGACTTCCTCGAAGTTCCACATGCCCGGCTTGCGCACGTAGCTGCCGCCCTTCGTGAAGTTCCCCTCCTTCCAGCCCAGCTGCTTGCCGAAGTTGTCGCGGCGGCTGGGGACGATGCCGTACACGGAACCCGTGTACTGGTAGGCCTTGAGCTTGTCGCGCTTCGCCGCCGCGTCGTAGTAGGCGCTGCCACCGTCGTCGAGGAGCTGAAGCTCGCACATGCCGTGGTACGCCGCATCCACGTCCGGGTCCGGCGTGCGGATGCCGAGGCCGTTGTTGCCGTTCTCCGGCATCAGGAACTCGAAGCGCAGGATGAAGTTGCGGTATTCCTTCTCCGTCAGGAGGTTGCCGCGATCGCCCTCGACCTTGCGGTCGGGGAAGCACGCGAGCACGTTCTCCTTCTTGACCGTGCCGTTGTTGAGCTTCGTCTCGATCGTCTCGACGCCGTACATCTTCGACCCGTACCAGCCGGTCAGGTCCTTGCCGTTGAAGAGGCTGACGAAGCCCTCCTCGACCTTTTCGGGATACGGCCCGCTGTTGCCCGTGCACAGGCAGCAACAGCCGCCCGCCAAGGCGGCGCCCGCCGCCAGAACTGTCATCTTGTTCATTTTTCTGTTTTCCTTTGTTTGGTTTACCACAAAAAATCTGCCGCTCACGCCCCTCTTGACGAGAGGGACACGCGCGTCGCGCGTGACTTGAGCCGAAACGTCATGCGACGACCTTCCATTCGAGCGAGAGGTCGACCGAGCCCGCCGAATGCGTGAGACAGCCGAGCGAAATCGCCGTGACGCCCGTCGCCGCGACTTCCTTCGCGCGGTCGAGCGTGATGCCGCCCGACGCCTCGGTCTTCGAGAGGCCCTTGCACATCCTGACGCACTTCTTCATGTCCGCGACGGACATGTTGTCGAGCATGATCCACTCCGGCTTCGCCTTGAGCGCGCTCGCGCACTCGCGCAGGCTCTCGACCTCGACTTCGACCGCGAGCTTCGGGAACGCCTTGCGCGCCGCGACGACCGCCTGGTCGAGCTCGTCGGGGTTCCCGCCCTTCCAGAGCCGCCGGTGGTTGTCCTTCATCAGCACGCGGTCGTACATCCCCATGCGGTGGTTCGTGCCGCCGCCGCACGTGACGGCGTACTTCTCGAAGACGCGAAGCCCTGGCGTCGTCTTGCGCGTGTCGAGGATGAGCGTGCCGTAGCGCTTCGTCGCCTCGACGAACTTGCGCGTCAGCGTCGCCGTCGCGCACATCCGCTGCATGAAGTTGAGGGCCGTGCGCTCCGCCGCGAGAATCGAACGCGCCTTGCCGCGAAACGTGAGGATCGTCTCCTTCGACTGAACCGACGAACCGTCGGGCTTCAGGATCGTCACCCGGATCTTCGGGTCGACCGCCCGCATCACGGCCTTCGCGACCGTCGCGCCCGCGACGACGCAGCCCGCGCCCTTCGCGTAGATCTCGCCCGTCGCGACCGCGTCGGGATCGACGAGCGCGAGGCTCGTCGCGTCGCACCACGGCGAGGAAACGACCTGGTCGACGCTCGCGAGGTCTTCGTCGAGCGCGAGGCGCACGGCGGCCTGCGCACGCGGCGAACGCATGACGTCCTTCATGATCAGGCGCCCTTGAGAAATTCCCAGTGCTGGAAGATGACGAACGTCAGGATGCCGACGACGGCGAGCGCCGCGACGCCCGCGAGGACGGCGACCGTCGAACCGACGCCCGACGCGGCGGACTTCTTCGCGTTCGGATCGGGCGCGTCGAGCTTGAAGCGGTCGGCGATCGTGGCGGCCGCAGGCGCGGCCGGCAGTTCGGCAACGCCCTCGGTCGAGGGCATCGAATCGGCCTTCACGGTCGGCCGCTTGACGGACATGGGCTTCTTGATAGTCATGATGCGGAGAATTATATCACAGTTTCGGGCGGAAACTCAAGTGGGGGAGACGAGTCGCTCGACTTCGTCGAGTCCGTTCGCGTAGCCGACGGGCAAGGCCGTGCGCATCGAGACCTTGAGCCCGTTGTCCGACGGCGGGTTGTGCGAGGCCGTGACCATCACCGAGCCGTCGTAGCCGTCCGCCGCCGTGAAGAAGTAGACCATCGGCGTCGTGCAGAGGCCGAGGTCGGCCACGTCCGCCCCCGCCTCCGACAGGCCCCGCACGAGCGCGTCGCGCACGGCCTCCGACGTGACGCGGCAGTCGCGCCCGACGAGGATCCTGAGCGCGCGCCCGGCGGCGTCCGGGCACTTCTCGGCAAGAACCCGAACGAGGGCCTTGCCCACCTGGTGAACGGTCTCGAGGTCGAAATCGACCCCGTACGTGCCGCGCATGTCGTATGCCTTGAAGAAGCTCATCGCGTCGCCTTTCCGGCCTCGGCGTCGATCGGCTCGAATGTCGCGACAATCGGCGCGTGGTCGGACGTCTCGCGGTCTTCGACGACATGCGCGTCCGTGACCTTGAAGGCCGCCGCATGGGCCCGGTCGCAGGCGATGTAGTCGATGCAGAACGTCGACATGTCGAGCGGCCGCCCGTCCGGGCCGTTGAGCGCGCGACCGTGGAACGTCTGGCACTTCGTCTCGGACCGGACCGCCAGGAACTCGCCCAGCGCCGCCAGCACGTCCGATTCGGGCGTCGCGTTCCAGTCGCCCGTGAAAAAGACGGGCTTCGCGTACTTCGCAAAGGCGCTGCGGATCGGCGGCACGGACGCCGCGCGCTCCGCGTCGGCATCGACGGAGAGGTGCGATGTCGCGACAACGACATTCGCAAACTCGCAGACGAGCAGGACGCGCGGCTCCCTGCCGGGCAGAGGAATCCGCTCGACCGCGCACGGCTTCTCGCGCGAGAGGATCAGGATGCCGTACTCGCCGCCGCGAAACGGAATCGCCTTCGCGAACGTCGCATGAAGGCCCGTCAGGCGCGCGAGTTCGCTCGGCTGGTCGACGCCGTCCACGCGCGCCGTCCGCCGGTCGATCTCCTGCAGGCAGGCGAAGTCGGGGTCTTCGGCCCGAATGCGCGCAGCCGTCCGCGCGACGTCGATCTTGCCGTCCATGCCCTCGCAGTGGCAGACGTTGAAGCTCATGACCTTCAGGCCCGCTTTCGCCGTGGGATTCGCCCAGGTCGCACCAGCGGCGCAGCACGCCGCCGCCAACATCGCATACAGTCGTTTCATGCCGTGAATTGTACCAAATCGCGCCCGCCTCGGCAACCGCCTACGACAGCAGCTCGTTCAGGTCGGCGGCGGTCAGCGTCTCCATCACCTGCGCGTCGGTCGTCGAGACGGTCGCGCTGATGACGGCCTGCTTGCGCCGCTGGAGCGCGAGCACCTTCTCCTCGATCGTCCCCGACGCGATCATCTTCATGACGTAGACCGTCTTCTTCTGCCCGATGCGGTGCGCACGGTCGGTCGCCTGATCCTCGACGGCGGGGTTCCACCACGGGTCGTAGTGCATGACCATGTCCGCCCCCGTGAGGTTGAGACCCGTGCCGCCGGCCATGAGCGAGATGAGGAAGACGGGAATCTTCGGATCGCGGTTGAAGCGGTTGCATTCGCCGAGCCGGTCCTTCGTCGAACCGTCCAGGTAGCAGAACGGGATTCCGGCGCGCGTCAGCTCGTCCGAAAGGATCTTCAGCATCTTCACGAACTGCGAGAAGACGAGAATCTTGTGTCCGCCCGCGACGGCGTCGGTCAGCTGCTCCAGGAACGGCTCGACTTTCGCGCGCGAGGCGATCTGGCGAAGGCGCATCAGCATCGCGAGCAGCTCGAACTTCGACTTCGCGAAGCCCTTCGCCCTGACGACCGATCCGGCCTCGCGCCGCGTCTGCGCCAGCGCGGCGAGATACTCGCGCTGGGCCTCGTCGGACATCGGACAGTACGAGACCTTCACGATCTTGTCCGGCAGGTCCTTCGCGACGGACTTCTTCACGCGCCGCAGGATGAACGGCGCGATCTTGCGCTTCAGCTTCGCAAGCGCCGCCGCGTCGCCCGACTCGCGGATCGGGTTCTCGAAGTTGAGCTTGAACGTCTCGTAGTCGCCGAGGTAGTCCGGCATGAGGAAGTCGAAGATCGACCAGACGTCCGCGACGGAGTTCTCGACGGGCGTGCCCGTGAGGGCGAGCTTGCGATCCGCCGCCAGCAGCTTCACGGCCTTCGCGTTCTTCGTCTCGCGGTTCTTGATGTGCTGGGCCTCGTCGAGGACAACCGCGCTGAACCGCCGTCCGAGATACGCCGCGTCGAAGTCGCGCTGGAGAAGCGCATAGGACGTCACGACGAGGTCGACCGCGTCGATGCGGCGGAAGTCGCGCGCGCGCTCCGGCCCCGAGACGACGAGCACCTTCAGCTGCGGCGTGAACTTCTTCGCCTCGGCCTCCCAGTTGCGCACAAGCGACGTCGGGCAGACAATCAGCGCGGGCTGAGCGTTGGGCGTTGCGGGGCGGTGTCCTGTCCTGTGGGCTGTCGGCAACGACAGCCAGGTGAGCGTCTGTAGCGTCTTGCCGAGGCCCATCTCGTCGGCGAGAAGCCCCGACAGCCCCGCCTCTTCGAGAAAGCGCATCCAGTAGACGCCCTGCTTCTGGTAGGGGCGAAGCACCTTGTCGAGCGCGCCGAGCGCGACCGGCTCGAACTTCGCGTTCGGGTCGCCGCGCTTCGCGGCGCTCTCGCGCCACGCCGTCGCGGCGGTGTCGTCGAGATCGACGGCATCGAGAATCGACTCGAGCGACGACCGCACGTAGGGCGCGTAGACGCCCTTCACGCGAAACCAGCCGCGCGCGGCGCCGCCCTGGGTCGCGGCGCAGTCCGTGAAGATGTCGTGCATCCGCCCGATGGCGTCGCCGTCGAGCAGATAGACCTGCCCGTTCTTGAGAAGGCAGCCGTCGCCACGGTTCAGCGCGGCCTGGATCTCGGCGGGCGCGATGTCCTCGCCCTGCGCGTCAAATTCGTAGGCGACGTCGAACGCACCGCCCGGCGCGTCCTTCACCTTGACGACGGGCACGATCGTGCGGAAGGTGTCCATGAGCGACGAGAGCCGGTCCGAGAGTTGAAACTCCCAGTCCGCACGGCGACGCAGCTTCGGATAGCCCGCGCCAAGGAAGGCCATGACCTTCTGGGGATTCGTCAAATAGAGCTTCAGATCCCCTTCGCGGTAGCCCGGCTCAAACCCCCACTTCGCGAGTTCCGCAACAGCCTCGTGCTCCGCCTTCAGCGAGCGCGTTCGCCGCACAAGATCGTCGTCCGGGTCTTCGAGGTAGACCGTGTGCGCCGTCTGCACGGAGCAGGCGGGGAAGTCGATGTCGCCATACCAGGCGTCAAGCTCAATCGAAAGCGCGGCACGCGAGCCGGAAAGGAACGCATAGAACTTCGGCGCCATCGGCACCTCGATGAAGTCGCCGGGCACCGCGTCGTCCGCGTCCGGGGCGTCACCCGGCGGCGTGTGCCGCGCCGCACCGCCGCCCGTCGCAAGCTCGTCTTCCTCCGCCTCCATGACCCAGAGGGCGATGCCGACGGCGAGGACGTGTTCGCAGATGCGTCCGTAGCGCTGGTTCGCGGCGCAGGGACAGTGCGAGCGGATGCAGCTCGCGCGCTCCAGCGTGAAGCTCACCGGCATCGCCCAGCCGCCACGCTGCTGGATCTTGCCCGAAACGGTCAGCGTCTCGTCATCGTAGCGGACGTCCGTGACGTCGCCGGAATTGCAGAGCGCGAGCCCCTGGTTGAAGACGTCCTTGCCGCCCCAGCTTTCCAGCTCCTCGCGCGTGATGCCCGACCGAATCATGATGCGTCCGCCCTTCACGGGCCGTCTCGCCTTGCGTCCGTCAGCCGAGCTTCAGGCCGCTGAACGCGCCGGCGAGCGAGCCGACGTGCGCGTTCTTCTCGGCGTTCGCCTTCATCCATTCCGCGACTTCGGCGGCGGACTTGGCAGACGCCTCCTCTTCGGGCGAGCGGTGGAAGACGCGCGGCAGGCACTCCTTGCGGGAAAGCGCGATCTTGCCCGCCTCGCGGTCGATGTGCAGCACCTTGACGGTCACGGCGTCGCCCGACTTGAGAATCGCGTTCGGATCCTCGACGCGCTCCCACGCGATCTCGCGCACGGGGAGCAGCCCCTCGACGCCGCCGAGGTCGACGAACGCGCCGAAGTCGAAGACGCGCGTGACGGTGCCGTTCAGCGTCTCGCCCTCGTGCAGCTCGTTGAGGACGGCCTCGCGCAGCGCCTCGGCCTGAACCTCCAAGAGCGCCCGACGCGAGACGACGACGCTCAGCCCCCGGTCGTCCTTCGCGTATTCCGTCACGACGAAGTCGAACTTGCGACCGAGATACTCGGACGGCTCCTTCTTGAACCGGTCGATCTGGGAAAAGGGACAGAACGCGCGCTGACCGGCGACGGTCACCTCGTAGCCGCCCTTCACCTCCTTCTCGACGAGACCCGAAACGGCCTCGCCCGCCTCATAGGCGGCCTTGAGCGCCGCGTTGTCGTCCGACGCGACCTCCACGGCCGGCTTCGCCGGACGCACGAGCGACTTGTCGTCGTTGAACGCCTTGCCGAACTTGTAGCCCTTGCGAATGCCCTTGAACTGGTCGTTCAGGAGGGCCCCGAAATCAAAGTTTCCGTTTGCCATAGCCTTTTCCTCTTCCGCCCGTGCCTCACTTCGCGGCGACGAGCGCCTTCAGTTCCTTCACCTCGGCGCGCAGCTTCTCCACCAGACGCGGCAGGAGCAGGCGCGCGCCGAACTCCTTCTTCGACTCGGCCGGCGCGCCGAGCACGTACTTGACCGAGCCGTCCAGCGTCTTCGGCACGCCCGCCTGAGGGCCGACCTGAACGCCATCCGCAATCTTGATGTGGCCGGAAATGCCGGCCTGCGCCCAGATGAGGCAGCCCTTGCCGATCTGCGTCGAGCCCGCGACGCCCGCCTGGGCGATGATGCCCGAGTAGCCCGCGACCTTGACGTTGTGGCCGATCTGCACGAGGTTGTCGATCTTCGTCTGCGGGCCGATGTAGGTGCGGCCGATGCGCGCGCGGTCGATCGTCGTGTTCGAGCCGACCTCGACGCCGTCGCCGAGCTCGACGATGCCGAGCTGGGGAATCTTCTCGATCTTGATGCCCGTGAGGCCAACCGACGTCGTGTAGCCGTAGCCGTCGCCGCCAATCCGCACGCCGCAGTGGAGAATCACCTTCTTGCCAAGCACCGAACCCTCGCGGAGCGTGACCTGCGGATAGAGGTGGCAACCGTCGCCGAGGCGGCAGTTCTCGCCGATGAAGACCTGCGCCTCGATGACGCAGTCGTCGCCGATCTCCGCGCCCTTCTCGATGACCGTGTAGGCCCCGACATGGACGCGCTTGCCGAGCCGGACGGACGGGTCGATGACGGCGGTCGGGTGGACGCCCGGCGCGCGCACGGGCGGCGGCGGCGCCAACAGCGCGGCCGCCTTCATGCAGGCGTCGTTCGGATCTTTCACGCGAATGATTGCGCACGGCGCGCCATGTTCCCAGTCCTTCGTCAGCAGGACGGCCGAGGCCTTCGTCACCTGCACGAGCGCGACGTGCTTCGGATCCTTGCAGAAGCTGAGGTCGCCCTTGCGGGCCTCCTCCAGCCCCGCGCAGGCGAGGATATCGACGTCAGGGCCCTCCAGCGTGCCGCCGAGGGCCTTCGCCAGCTCACTTGCCCTCATCGCGGCCCTTCGCGTTCTTGGGCTCGACGCCCAGCTCCTGCAGCATCTCGTCCGTCACGTCGTACTTCGCCTTCGCGAACGGCGCGGCGGTCTTGTCGAGGATGAGGTCGTAGTCCTTCTTCTCGGCGAACTTCGCGAGCCGCTTGCGCAGGTCGTCCGTCGTCGTCTTGAGGAGGCGGCCCTCCAGATCCTGCAGGTCCTGGCGGCAGCGCGCGACTTCGGCGCGGTAACGCTGCTCGATGCCCATCAGCTTCTGCTGGATGTCCATGAGCTGCTTCTCGACGTCGGCCTTCGCCTTCGCCGCGAGCATCGGGTTGCGCAGCTGCTCGGCGATCTTCTTGCCTTCCGCCTGAAGGCTCTCGCCCTCGGACTTGATCGCCTCGACCTTCTTCTGGTAGTCCTTGTCCGTCGAGGTCAGGAGCTCCTTGTTGGCGTCGTAGTTCGGGTGGTTGCGGATGAGGAGCATCAGGTTGACCGTGCCGACCTTCATCTCCGCCGAGGCGACCATCGCCGAAGCGAGCGCCGCTGCAAACATCAGTTTCTTCATTTTTTGTTTTCCTTGTTGATCAATTCGCTGATTCGTTAAATTCGACCATTCGGCCATTCGACCATTCGTTAAATTCGATTATTCGTTAATTCGATCATTCGTTAATTCGATCATTCGATTATTTCTTAATTCGCTTATTTCTCAGAAATCATACCCGACCGTGAACGAGAAGACCTCCTCCTCGGCGTGTTCGGGCTTCTCGATCGGCGTCGCGAAGTCGAGGCGGATCGGGAACATCGGGATGTCGAGGCGGAAGCCGCAGCCGACCGTCCACGCGAACGTGTCCGAGAAGTCGAGATCCCACACGTCCGTGCTCACCGAGCCGACGTCCGAGAAGACGGCGAAGCGCAGCATCTTGACGATCGGGATCGTGTACTCGAAGTTCATGCAGAAGAGCGTCTGGCCGCCCCACGGGGCCCAGTCGTCGTACCCGTCCACGCGCCGCGCCATCGGCGAGACGTTGCGGTACTCGATGCCGCGAATCGACTTCGGGCCGCCGAGGAACATGCGGTTGTAGATCGGCAGGTCGTCCGAGAAGGCGTCGACCGTCTCGGCGCGCAGCGCAATCATGAAGACGTGGTCGACGTTCGCGCCGAGGAGCTGCCGCCAGACGTTGAAGTAGTTGCGGTGGTTGATGCCGAAGCGCCAGTACTGGTTGTCGCCCGCCGGCGCGACGTCGAGAAACACGCGCGTGCGGTAGCCGCGCGTCGGCGTGCGGAAGTTGTCGCGGCCGTCCTTCGACCAGAAGAGGTGCACGACCGGCTCGAAGGCGTCGCCGTAGGCGCGCTCCTCCATCTCGAAGAGGCGCCCGGTCGTGCCGCCGTAGGCATACTCCCCGTGGTCGACGTCGTCGAACTCGATGTACTCGCCGGACACGCCGATGCCGAAGCGGCCGAACGGCTCCCACGTCGGCCAGAACTTCACGGGATACGCGAACGAGACCATCGCGCCCGTGCGGATGAGGTCGTACTCGTCATACCAGCGCAGACGGCGGTAGAGGTCGACCGAGAGCTCCAGCATGCGACCGAAGAGGTGCGGCTCGACGAAGCCGAGCTCCATGCTCTGGTAGCGCGGGCCCCACGCCACGTAGGCGCGGCCCTTCTGCCCCGCGCCCCGGAAGAGCTTCGACGGCGCGAAGAGGTCGAAGTTGTTCTGGTTCACCTCGGCGGAGATGTAGACGGAATCGACCGTCGACGCGCCGACGCCAACCATGAACGAGCCCGTGTTCTTCTCCTCGACCTCGTAGACGAGATCGCGGTATTCGGCGCCGTTCGCGTCCTTGCCGAGCCCCGTCGGCTCCAGGTAGTAGCGCACGCGCCCGAAGTAGTCGAGGTTCTCCAGGCGCCGCTGCGAGCGCTCGGCGCGGTCGGCGAGCATGCGGTCGCCCGGCCCCAGCGCGATCTCGCGGCGGATGACCTTGTCCATCGTGTAGTCGTTGCCGCGAATCTTGACCTCGTTCAGCACGACCGGCACGCCCTCGCTCACCTTGAAGACGACGTTGACGACGGACGGATCGTCCGTCGGGATGCGCCGGATGTCGACGCGCGAGTCGGCAAGCCCCGAATCGCCCGAGCCGACGGCGACCTCGATGCGGTGCGCCGCGTCCGCGAGCGCCTTCTCGCCGGCGACCGCCCCCGCCTCCGGCAGCGCGCTACGCGACGCGACGTCCTCCGCCGAATAGCGCGTCACGCCCGTCACCTGCGTCGTGCCGACGCGGTACTGCACGCCCTCCGTGAACGTGAAGACGAGATTCACCTTGCCGTCGCCCGCCGGGACGCGGCGCGGCCCCTCGACCTTCACGTCGAGATAGCCGTGGTTGCGGTAGACCTCGGCGAGCTTGTCGCAGCACTGCGCGAGCTGATCCTTCGTCACGGGGCTGTCGGAGAACCAGCCCATCGGGTTCCACCACGGCAGGTCGTTGATCGCCTCGTGCAGCTCGGCCGCGTCGAACGTCGCCGCGTCCAGTTCGCCGGGGCGAAGCGACTGCCACACCGAGACGTCCACGGCGTGGGGCGTGCCCTCGAAGACGTAGTCCGCGACCTTCTGGCGCGCGCCCTCGTCAATCGTGAAGACGACCGTCACGTCGTTGCCGGAGATGAGTTTCGTGCGGAACGTGACCTTCGCGTCGGCGTAGTGCTTCTTCTGGTAGGCGAGCCGGACGCGCGCCGCCGCCGCCGCAAGGTCGGACTCGCCGTAGAGGTAGCCGTCCTTCAGGCCTGCCTCGCTGGCGATCTTCGACTCGCTCAGCTCCTCGTTGCCCTCAATGACGAGCGGCCCCGCGTAGCGCATCTTGCGCTTCACGTAGTACGTGACCTCCACGCCGTCCGCCACGCGCTGGGCGTCGGCCGTGATGTCCTCGAACTCGCCGGAGTCCTTGAGGGACGTGACGTCGCGCGTCACCGTCACGGGGTCATAGGGCTTGCCGGCCTTCACCTGACAGCGGCTCGACACAAACGACGTGTCGCCGCCAAAGCCGTCCAGGGCCTTGACCCGGACTTCCGTCACATCCGCCGCGAACGCGGAGAGTGCCCCCGCCCACGCGATCCACGCAAAGAGTTTCTTCATAAGTCCGCGTATAATACCAAAAATCGGCCCGCAGCGGAATAGGCACGGCCCCAATCAGCCGTTTTGCGCGATTCCGTTCGCGGCGCGACCGTCGAGTGGACGTCTCGCACGCGCCTTACAGATAATTGTCTGCGGCCCCAGCTGACATTACAGATTCTGAACAGCGCTCCACGCCGAGGGGGCCTGTCCCCACACAACCACGGGGTCTGTCCCCACGCAGACAGGGGGCCTGTCCCCACACAACCGAGGAGCCTGTCCCCATGCGGACAGGGGGTCTGTCCCCACGTTGGCACGGGCTTTGCAAACAGCCGAAATCGGAGATTCTGCACATGGAACGCATTCACGACTATTATCGCCCTGTCACCGAACGCACCGCCGACTTCAAGGAGGTCGAGCGTCCGCTCACGGCCGCCGACCTGCAGCCACAGGTCGAGCGCTGCCTTTCCTGCGGCGTCCCCTTCTGCCACGGCTACGGCTGCCCGCTCGGCAACCTCGTCCCCGACCAGAACCGCGCCGTCGCGCGCGGTGACCTGAAGCGCGCTTACGAGCTCCTGTCCGTCAACAGCGACTTTCCCGAGTTCACGGCCCGCGTCTGCCCCGCGCTCTGCGAGTCGTGCTGCGTCCACCAGCTCGACGAGGAATCGGTCATGGTGCGCCAGAGCGAGAAGCTGATCATCGAGACGGCGTTCGCGAACGGCTGGGTCGTGCCGCGTCCCCCGACGACGGAAAACGGCAAGCGCGCCGCCGTCATCGGCGCGGGCCCGGCCGGGCTCTCCGCCGCCGTCACGCTGCGCCGCAAGGGCTGGGCCGTCACGGTCTTCGAGAAGAACCACGACATCGGCGGCCTCCTGCGCTACGGCATCCCCTGCTTCAAGCTCGACAAGGCCGTCATCGACCGCCGCCGCAAGATCCTCGAAGCCGAGGGCATCGTCTTCCGGACGGACACGGAAGTCGGCGTCGACGTCTCGGCCGCGTATCTCGCGCGCACCTTCGACGCCGTGATCGTCGCCCTCGGCACGCCCGCCGCGCGCGACCTGAAGATTCCCGGCCGCGACAAGGCGGGCATCCACCTCGCGCTGGAGTTCCTCGGCGGACAGAACCGGGCGCTCACGGGCGAAATCCCCGAAAATCCCATCCACGCGGCCGGCCGCCGCGTCCTCGTGATCGGCGGCGGAGACACGGGCTCCGACTGCGTCGGCACGGCGATTCGCCAGGGCGCGCAGTCGGTGACGCAGATCGAGATCATGCCGAAGCCGCCGGCGACACGCAGCCCCTCGACGCCGTGGCCGCTCTGGCCCTACGAGCTGCGCACGAGTTCCAGCCACCTGGAGGGCTGCGAACGCCGCTGGAACCTCAACTCGCTGACGTTCCTCGGCGACGACCACGTGACGGGCGTCGAGGTCGAGACGGTCGACTGGACGTTTGCCGCAAACGGCAAGCCGCTGAAGTTCGCGCCGCGCGCGAACTCGAAGGAAGTCATCAAGGCCGACCTCGTGCTGCTCGCGATGGGCTTCACGGGCGTGCCGACCGACCACCCGGTCGTCCGCCAGCTCGCGCTCGCCCAGACGCCGCGCACGGCGCTCGTCTCCGCGCCCGAGCGGAACGTCTTCTGCGTCGGCGACTGCGCCAGCGGCGCGTCGCTCGTCGTGCGCGCCCTCGCGAGCGGCAAGGCCCTGCCGCTCTGATTCAGCCGGCGGCCAGACAGGCGCGCGGCCGAGAATCGCCTGGCTCGCGATCGGCGGCACGACGCCAAGCCGCCGAAGGTCATTCGCATGGCGGCTCGTCGGCCCCGGCGGCAACGTCCGACGCGGCGGACGCACAGGGAAGGACGTTCAGGAGACGTCCGCCAACCGTCTCGACCGTACCGCCGCCGGCGAGGCGGATGGCGTAGTCGGGACGCAGCCGCAGGGACGGCATCGCGTCCGGCAGCCACAGCGCAAGGCGGTCGCCCGCCTTCGGCGTGGGGACAGGCCCCGCAATCGTCACGTCCGTCTCGGGTTCGAGCGCGCGGCAGTCGAAATCGGTCGGGCACTCCGTCGCCGTGCCGTCGGCGGCGAGGACGACGAAGACGGCTCGGCGCGGATTGATCGGCGCGGCGAACCCGTAGTTGTGGAGCGTCACGCGCGCCGTGCCGTCCGCCCACCGCGCGTCCTTCGCGACGAGCCGGTAGCCGAGGTGGTCGCGGATGTACTCGTAGGCCGTGCGGTACGGGACGCCGGCGAAATAGGCGGGATCGGACGGAATGCCCAGCGCCGCGAGCAGGTCGGCCGTGACGGGCGTCTTCTTCCACGTGTCGATCGGGCCGATGTCCCTGCCGCTGTTCATGTCGAGTTCCGAATTGCCGTGCACGAGGCTGAACGTCGTGTAGTGGTGGCGGCGCAGGCGGATGAGCGCGTCCAGTCCGTTCTGGCGCACCGGGTCGACGTTCCCGATCCAGAACAGTTCGCCGTCCACCGGCACGTGCGCGCCAATCTTCCCGAGAAGTTCGAACTGCGGATTGCCCGGCTCGGAGAAGCGCGTGCCGAGGATGTCGTCCCACGCCATCTTCATGAGGCGGTTGCGGTCGCCCATGAACGTGCCGGAGTCATGGAAGTCCGCAAGCGTCGCGTCGTTGAAGAGCCCGATGCGCGCGCCGTCGTCGCCGAGGTCGGCCAGGACGTTCTCGCGCAGCTGCATCGTGCGCAGCATCGTCGCGCGGTTCGTCGGCAGCAGGCAGTCGATCGTGTCCTTCACGACACGGGCCGTCGCCGCGCGGTCGAACTCGATGCCGCTGGCGGACGAGTGGAACTCGCCCCACGCGCCGACCCAGCCAATCTGGAAGGCGTAGATGACGTCGGCGTTGCGCCTGACGATCGCCGAGAGCTCCCGGATGTGCGAGAGGATGCGCGCGAGGCTCGGCCCCTTCGTCCGGGACATGTCGGTCTCGTAGGCGAAGCGGAGAAGGAACTTGACGCCGTCCCGCCGCGCCTTGTCGAAGTCGGCCTGCAGCGCATCGAGCTTCGTCTGGGGAATCGGCGCGTCGCAGTAGCGATTCAGGTAGCAGTAGGCCTGCGCGACCCGCACGCCGTCCTGCGCATAGGCCGCGAACGGCCAGTTGTTCCGCACGGAGCGCGGCAGCTTCTCGCCCGCCTCGCGTCCGACGCGGATCTCGAACCGGAACCCGCGCTCCGGGTTCGGCAAGCCGTCCCGCGCCGCCGCAACCGCCGCCGTGCAGGCCATCCCCGCGCAGAGCAGCGCGGCCGCCGCCAACTTCACCACTTTTACTCCACCAATAGGGTTTGCCCCTTTTTCACGACTCATTTCGCATGACCTCCATGAAGACTTACCGCAGCGGAAAGCTGAATGTCAGGTCCTGGCGTTCCGTCGGGCGGATCTGGCCCTGCGCGTCGCGCCACGCGAACTCGACGCGCTGTTCTCCGAGGTTCGGCGAGAACGTGACGTGCGTCAGCTTGAGGCGCGCGTCCGGCGAGTCGGCGAAGACAGGGTGGCGATGCACCAGCTGGCTCTCGAACCAGGCGTAGCCGCCTTCCATGTACACGCGCCCCGACCCGTAGTTGTAGACCGGCGTCGCGCCGCCCCATTCGCCGCCATAGCGCGTGAAGAGCGAAATGAAGTCGCCCCGGTTGTCTACCCAGCGGAAGTCGCCGGCCTCGGCCTTCTCGAAGATCGGCACCTTGTCCATCGGAATCATGTCGGCGAAGAACATCGGCACGCTGAGCGAGTCGCGCAGGACGAGGACGCCCCGGTTGTCGTAGGCGACGGCCCCCGTGCGCTTGCCCTTCGCCTCCGGCAGGATCTCCGTCCAGCGGCGGTCGTCCCACGCCGTGCCGTTGCCGCGATAGATCCGGCACGTGAAGGCGATGCCGCCATCCATCACGAGGTCGAAGTCCTTGCGTCCGTCCGAAAGCCCGTCCCCCGACGTCGCCACGACCGCGTAGTCGGCCGCATCGCTGAAGAAGCAGTCCGTGAAGGACGCGAACGGCTTGCGCCCGACAAGCCGCGAGAAGAAGCCGCGCGCCGCGCACGACAGGACGACCGAATGCCGTCCGCCCTCGAAGTGCAGATTGCGGAAACGCACGTCCGAGAACCCGTTGACGCGGAAGATGTCCTTCGTCTCGTCCTTCATGCGAAAGCCGCTCGTACCCTGTCCGACGATCGTCACGTCCTCCGGCACGTCCAGCGTCTCCGACAGATCCACCCACGTCGCGGGAAAGACGAGCGTCGCGCGGGCCTGTCCCTTCGCCGCCGCGAAGAGGCGCCGCACGGCCTCCGTGTCATCCGTCGCAAGATCGTCATCGAGCCCGAAATCCGTCGCGTAGAGCGTCAGGCCCGCGTCGCGCGCCGGCGCGCACGGCAGAGGCGGACGCTTCAGCGGCCGTTCCAGAACCTGCGTCATGAAGCTCGTCTCCAGCGAGTAGAACTTGAAGTAGCGGATATCCGCCAGCGTCTTCTCGTCGCGTCCGCCCACGTAATGGATGGGCGAGGCGTGGGCGACGCCGAGCTCGACAAGCCCGGCGACACGCAGGCGGTTGGGACAGGTCTTCGGCTCGATCACGACCGGCGCGTCATCGTCCGACGCCCCCGACTCGACCGTGACGTCGTTGAGCGAGAGGGCGGAGGCGTAATAGGTCGGAACCGTGGAGGAGCGCACCGTACACACGCCCGAGCCGTCGTCCGTGCGGAAGACGGAGCTTTCGACGTCGAGCATCGCGCCTGACCGCTTCGTCTCGAAGGCGCTCTGCCGTACGCCCGGCGCGCGCCGCACCGTGACGTCGAGGCCCTCGGCATGGAGGCGGTTGCCGACGAGGATCGCGCCGCCCGGCGCGCCCTTCGCCGTCACGGCCTTCACGCGGCGCATCACGGCCCCGTCGCACGCGAAGTCCGACACGCGCGCGCAATCCTCGAACGCGCAGTCCTCGATCGTCAGCAGCGTCGAGTTCGGCCAGCCGCCGCGCGGCCCCGCGTAGAGCGGATTCGGCCGCAGCGTCCCATCCTTCCGGGCGAGGTACGGCGACAGCGCGCGCGACTGCCCGTTGGTCTTGTGGGAGAACGACAGGCACTCGACGGCGGCGGCGGACGTGCCGACGAAGCGGCAGTCGCGGATCGTCACGTGGGCCGTGTCGTTGTTCTGCGTCCAGAAGCGGAGCGCCGTCGCGCCGCCCGCGAACGCGAGGCCGCTCACGCGGCAGCGGAACGCGCTGTGGAAGTAGAGGATGTCGCGGTCGCGTTCCGTCATCTTGACCGTCGCGTCCTCGCCGCGCAGCACGATGTCGCGCCAGACGAGCAGCGTCTCGCTCACGCGGTAGACGCCCTTCGGGAAGAAGACCTCGCGGATGGGCCCGTCGCCCACGCCGCCGCCGTCCACGCAGCGGTACCCGACGCGGATGCGCCGCGCCTCGTTCGCCTGCGCGGCCTGGACGAGCGCGGCGCGGATGGCCGCCGTGTCGTCCGCCACGCCGTCGCCCTTCGCGCCGAAGTCCCGCACGTTCAGCGGCAACGCCGCCGCGCCGCACATCGCCGCCGCACAGGCGACGGTCGCCAACAACACCAGTCGAACCTTCGTCATTTGACTTCCCCCCTGTCAGCGAACGATCAGCAGAATGCCCCCGTGCGTCCGCGAGACGATCGTGCCCGCGCCGCCGAAATGCGCGTCGTCCTTGCGCACCGCCGCCGAGTCCGACGAGCCGTAGGTCTTGCCGTAGCGGACGGGCTGTCCGTTGACGGTCAGGGCCTTTACCGACGCGGCGATACCGTCGCCCAATGTCAGCTTGCCGGCGAGCGCGATCGAACAGGTGTTGGCCTCGGCATCCGCCGCGCCGAAGACCTCGGAACCGCAGCTCGCGTTGACGACCAGCTCGGCCCCGTCCGCGACGACGACCGAACCCGTCCATCCGGCGGAGTCGAGAACGACCGTGCCCGAATTGACGGCAAGCGTCCCCGTCGAGGTCGACTTGCCCGTGAGGTGCAGCGTACCCGAACCGTTCCACGTCAGCGAGGCGGATTCCGCAAAGACCATCTTGAGGTCGTTGTCTGCGCCGCCGAGGACGAGCGTGCCCGTGCCGCCGAAAGTGACCGCGCCCTTGCTGTACTCGCCGCAGTTGAACGCGCCGGCCGGCGCAATCACGCCGTCAAGCGAAATGACCGCATCCGCCTGACCCGCCGCGTTCTTGAAATTCAGCGTCAGGTTCGCGTCCGCGAGATCCGGCGCGGCGTTCGCGCCCCAGTTCGCCGGATCGGCGAAGGAAGACGAGCCCTTGCCCGTCCAGATCCAGACGGGATCATGTTCCGCGACCGTCACCGCGCCCGTCATGTCGTCGTCCGTGTCCGTGCTGGCTTTCTTCAGCCAGTCGACCTCCGTCGCGCCCTCGACGCCCGCACCCGTACGGCAATACGTGCCCGCCGGCAGGTCGACGCCCTCGACAAAGGCGTGCTTCACCGTCAGGTTCACGCCCGTCGCCAGACGGACGCCGTTCCCCGTCACGTCATACACGTCGAGCGTCATGTCCGGGTTGAGCGTCGCCCCGGCCCGGACGACGACCGACCCCGCGCCCGTGCATTCGATGCCGCCGAGGTTCGGGTACTTCGCCTCGGCCGCGAAAATCATCGTGTTCTTCTCCGTGCCGATCCAGCCCGTGAGGTCGTCCTCGTTCGAGAACGTCAGGCTGCTGTTGCTGCCGTAGCCGATGTCGTAGCCGTAGACGGAAATCATTCCGCTCAAATGCGGCATCACGTGCGTGACACTCTCGTTGTTGCCGACCTTCAACGTCGCCGGACGGTCGGAGGACTTGATGACGAAATCCTGCGGCAGGCTGTCATAGGTGATGGCGGAAATCACCTGATCATGCCCGTGCAAGTCGAGGAACGCATCAGTTGTCTTGCCGTCTCCGCCCCAGCCGACATGGATAAGGCCTTTCGGCAGAATGTTGTCCGCCTTTAGATGAAACTGCTGCCGCGAACGCGGGACAAGCTTCCAGACGTGCCCAGAGGTCAAAGGCCCGGACAACCGCACATCTGCCGAAGCCTTGCTCTCCGATGGGGGCAGAAGTGCCACGCCGAACGGACTGTTGTCCGCCGTCGTCGGGCAGAACGCCCCCCGCGCTTCGAGATAGAACATGCCAGCGGGCGAATAGGTGTAGATGTTCAGGCAGGACTTGTTGCCGCTCGTGCAGACAAAGTCCTTGAGGAACACGTAGCCCGAGCGGTTGTCCGCACCGGCGATACTGCACGAAAGGCCCATTGTGCGGCACCCTTCGCTTTCTGCCGTATAGGAGACGTTGCCGCGGAACGTGACAATTCCATCCTCTCCGGCGGCGGCATAAGTCGTCGAGATGTCCGTACTGTTGAAGAGATTGACTTCGCCGGCGACTTCCGCCGCACCGCCGAACCTCAACCGCCCCTTCTGCGCGGCCTCGTCGGAGCCCGTGCCATGGACATTGACCGTGCAGTCGTCCGCACCGAACGGAAGTTGCGTCACGCCTCCGGCCGTCGGCAGGACATAGACATCGGACTCTATGTTCCATGTGCCGTGGAAGTTCGGGTGTTCCCGCAGGTTCAGCGTCTTCGCGCCCGTCACGCGCAACACGCCATTGCCACGCAACTTGTCATTGCCGTTGTTCCCGTCAAAGCTGACATCGGACGTCTGCAAACGAAACGCAAGCCGCCCGCCTTCAGCCACTTCAATCGGCGTGTAGAGGTAAAGGGGCGTCGGCTGTGCGGTGACGATTTCCGAATCCGTCCCCGTCACACGCACCTGACAGCTTGCGTCGGCGGAAATCGTGCCGCCCAGCGTGTTGGTAAAGTAGAGGTTCTCCAAGGGGAACTTGAAGGTGTAGATGATCGTCGCCGCACTCGTCGTCGAGATGACGACCGTATCGCCCTCGGTCGGCACCTGCCCGTCCTGCCAGTTTTCGGCAGCGCTCGTATAGAGGTAGTCGCCTCCTTTCGCGCCCGTCCAGACACAAGTCTTAGCCTGTGCTCCGCACAACGTCGCGGCCAGCGCGCAAATAAAGGCGGAGTGCTTCATGGGGGGGGGGGGGGGGGGGGGGGGGGGGGGGGGGGGGGGGGGGGGGGGGGGGGGGGGGGGGGGGGGGGGGGG
>CAKTZA010000047.1 GCA_934635045.1 uncultured Kiritimatiellota bacterium
GCGAGGCGGACGGAGCCCTCCGGCACGTCGTGCGGGCGGTTCGGGAACGACTTCCAGACGACGGGGACGCCGAGCGCACGGTAGCCGTCCGCAAAGCGTCGGCTCAGGACGTAGCGGGCCGTGTCCGCGTCGCCGCAGGTGACGAGGCCCGCGACGCCGCGCATCTTCGGGGACGGATCGTGGAAGACGCCGCAGGCGTGGCTCACGTAGGCGCGGCAGAGGTCGGGACGCCACGCGGGGAAGAGGTTCGCGGCCTGGCTACCCGCCGAGTAGCCGTAGAAGAGGAGGCCGCGCGCCGCGACACGGTACCTCGCGGCGAGGGTGTCGAGCGCGCCGAGGAGCGCGCGGCCCGACCACGCCTGGGGCTCCCAGTAGGCGTCGTCCTTCAGCGTCGGCGCGACGAGGAAGACGCCGTTCAGGTCGGCCCACGCCGTCCAGCCGAGCTTGCCGGAGACTTCCGGGCGGCCGTCGGCGTTGCGTCCGCCGAAGAGGACGAGGACGCGGTGGCGTTCGCGGCGGGAGGGGGCGTAGGAGGACGGCACGCGATACCAGACCTTCACGAGCGGGTTGTTCGGCGCACGCGTCGGGATCTCGACGCAGCCGATCTCCGGCTCCGCCGCACGGGCGGGGACAGGCCCCGCCGCAAGCAGGGCGAGAAGCGCAAGGGCGGGGGCTGTCAGTCTTCCGCGCATGTGACGGGGATTCCCTTCGGGACGAGGTAGGCCCACTCGCGGCAGTCGCCGAAGAGCAGGACGCGGCGGGCGGACGAGAGGTCAAGGCCGCGCGGGAAGCGCGTGACGGGACGGACGGGGACGAGCGCGTCCGCGCCGGTACGCGCGCGGACGGCGCGGAGGCTCCAGCTGTCGTCGTAGAGCGCGAGCGCGCGGGGCGCGGCGCCGGAAGCGGCGTAGCCGCCTTGGACGCGCGGCGCGTCCCCCGGCGGCACGCACCGCGCCGCGAGAACGAGCACCCCCGCGAGGCCTGCGGCGCTGAACACGAAGGTGACGGAGAATGGGAGGCACGGAGTCTTTCTGACAGGATTTGAGGGGCTTGTCGTAACAATCTTGTCTATGGTCTTGTCCACGAATTGACACGAATCAGCACGAATGGGAATTCGTGGAGATTCGTGAAGATTCGTGGCCAACAGCCACGCACCGAAGGCGGCGAAGAGCGCGAGCGTCAGCCACGACAGCGCCAAGTTCGTCCCGCCGAGCCCGCCCTGCGCGGCGCAGCCGAACAGCACGGGCCAGTCGAAGACTGACGCGGAACACGCCGAGAGGACAAGTCCCGCGAACGCGAGGCCGACGCGCGGACTCCGGCGGACGCCGCAGAGGGCGAGCGCGAGGAACGCGAAATACGCCCAGCCGACAAGCCACCCGCACTCGGCGAGGAGCGTCAGGTGCGAGCTGACGAGCGTACGGACTTCGGGCACGTCGCCCGGCAGAAGGAACGCCGAGGCGAGCGCGCCCGAGTTGCCGAGGCCCACGCCGTCCGGGTTCGCCGCGAAGAGCCGCAGTCCCGCAAGCCAGATCTTCGGTCGGTTCAGGATCGAGCCGTCGAGCGCGAGGCGCGGCCCCAGCCACCACAGGGACAGGCCGACCGCCAGCGCCACCACAGCCAACTTGCCAAGCCATGCGAGAGCGCGGTCACCGAAAACAGCCCTTTGGCTTCTGAATCCCATTCGGCCTCTGAGATCCGAAATGTGGAATCCGCCATTCCCCCTTCTCATCGCCCACCACGTCGCTCCCTCCAATGTCGCGACGAGAAGCCCCGTCCGAGACTGCGTCAGGAGCAAGGCCGCAAACAGCCCCGCCGCGAGGCCGCGCCCGACCCACACCGCCCGCCGCCACCCGAAGCACAGCGGCAGCAGCGCGCAGACGAGCGCCGCCGCGTGGTTTGGGTTGTGGAAGCCGAAGGAGAGACGATCCAAATAGGGGAAATGCACCATTTCTCTTTAATTCATCTGTATGTTAATTGCCATCTTTATAATTTCGAGAGACTATTTCCTTCAATTCTGACAATCGCTGCGATGACAGTGTAAGAACCTTCTCCCACCCGTCCCTTCCGCAGTAGACAACAAGGTCTCGCCCCTCATTAAAGTAGGCATGGACATAGAGGAAATCTTCTTGTCCAAAGCGATGCGACATGCGTTCACACATACCGTCAATGTCAAAATTCACGGCATAAAGCGGAATTGCCCGCTCTGGCTTGCCTGGGCTTGAGCGAGAAATGACCAGCAGAGCCAAGCCATCCTTCGTCAGGAAAAGGGCTCGGTTGAGCCAGAACACGCTCTCCGCCCACTCCATCCCGTTTTGGGGTTTGAAAAGCTTCGCCATATAGTCCTTGCCGGTAATAAGGTCTGAATCGGTCTGCGCCAAGTGATAAAAGCCTTCTCCCCGCGTCAAGCGCCCACTTGGAATTGGAATTCCAAGTTTCGTTAAGTCAATTGCATCGGCCATGTCCTTAAGACTACCCGTAATTGAACGACTTGACCGCATGGTGGATTCCGCGTACACGACATGGTTCGTGTACCACCGCTCACGAACAAAAACATGTCGGCGCACAGCGACGTCCAGTTCATATTGTCCACTTTGCAGGGATGACAGCGACACGATTGGGCACTCGTAGACGAAGCTGTCCAGCCCCATGTCGACGCTGCGGCTTCGCAGATTGCCAACGTCCCATAGCAGCCCCGAAATGCAACTTTTCCCATCCTTGACATACGACAAAGAAATGTCGGCAGAACCGTTCGCGCCAAAAACTGACATCCCTCCTATGAAAATGCTGGCAACAAGAGAAACACCGCACATATTCACCTCCGTTTTTCCTCGTTCTCCTTGTTTCATGGTCATTCAATGGTCATTCAGCAATCTTTCTCTTTTAGTGCTGGGATTCTTCTATCCGCGAGGCCGCACCCAACCCACGCCCCCCGAAGCACTGCGGCAGCAGCGCGCAGGCGAGCGCCGCCGCGTGGTTCGGGTTGTGGAAGCCGAAGGAGAGACGATCAATCATACTTTCCTCGGAAAAGATCAACCCATGCGACGGCCCTTCTTCCCGTCCAAGTCCCTCAGCCAAGACGCGACTTGCTCTCGTCCCTTCTCAAGCGACAGATCTCCGTCTGCAATCCGCCTGAAAACCTCACGTGCACCGAACACCTTCTTCTCCTTGAACTCAAACGTTTCCGCCTCACGAAGCAGTTTGCCGAGTTCGCCAACCTCTCCGCACATGACGGCCGCCATGCCATAGTAGTAGAAGCAATAGGCCCTGTCACGGGGGAAGACCTTTCGATTCCACAGCAACGACTCGTCAAGTTCCCCTCGTCCAGCCTTCAGCACAGAGGCCCATGACGTGCGAAGCATCGACAGCGCCAAGTCGTATTCATGCAGACGGACATGCTCCACGCCAAGGTTGAACGAGGCGTAGAAGAAATCGGGAACACGCAACAGTGCATCCCTGTAGTCGTCGATGGCCTCTCGGCTTCGCCCCAGTTCGGTCTTCGCCAGACCTCGGTAGAAAAAGCCTGCGGCGCGTTCCTCCTTGTTGTTCGAGCGGTCGCGCGAATGCTCAAGATAATAAGTAAACGTCCGGATCGATTGTCCATACGCCCCTCGGCAGTACCAGCGGTATCCGCGAAACAACGGTGCCGTCTCACAACCGTTGAGCAGAAACACACCAATAATCGATACAATCCAAAAGGACAAGCACTTCATCCTGCACTCCTTGTGGTAAGCGTAAGTGCACGATGTCTTCCCGGACATCACAAACAACACCTCGTCAAAGTAGCCGTAGTGATAGGTTCATTCCTTTCGCAGATGAGCCAGCCCTTCACAAACATTTTATTCAGTTGTTTCATTGACAAGTCCCCATGTTCTTATAATCATAATATGTCTTAAGATTTGCCAAATCGACCCTGACGCCAATTTCCTTGCTGATTTCGATCGAATCCTGCGCCATCTTCAACTCACCAGTCTTCTTGTTCAAATAAAACGGCCTTCCTGTACATAACCCTACAATATAGCCATCACATAATTTTAATTCTATATAGCCAGACAAGACGACATTACCATCGTAAATCAAATAAGACTTATTTGGATCATTCGCATCTACGCGCCACTCAAAATCGCAAAACTGAATATCTGGGCCAAAGCAAATCATCTTCCAGCAAGAAACTCCAGCAGCCAACGACACGATTAGGATTACAACTATCAAACAGTTCTTCATTTTAGCATCAGTGTTATTCCAGATATACCGTTCCTCCGCCCGTTAAGATGACATTTTCCCAAATATGCGAATATACATATGGTGATCCTACTTCAAATTCAAACTCCCTACTAATAGCCTCTCCAAAGGAAAGAGGGTCACTGAAATCATCTATGTAGCAAACCGTCGTTTGCGATCGCCAGTGATAATCTCGGTAACGAGTATGAGTTTCTTCATCTGAAAACTCATGCCATGAGAACTCAACACAACTACTTGTGCTTACACGACCACCCGCCAAGACCCAGTGAACCTGAACAAACGAATAAGCGTTATCTGTGTTATAATAATACCAATCATGACCATTTGATGAACTTGCACCTCTGACAATTCCTCTAATGGCATCGTCAATCTGACTTGTTAAGCGTCTAATTACAACATTGTTTATAACATCCCATATTGCTTGCGTATAACCAATATCGTCCGTATCAATGGAGCGAGGTTTCCATGGTTGATAATAATAGAGGCAAAAATCATACCACTCCCACGCAGCACCTCCATAATCAAATCGTTCAGTCACACCATTCCCGCAGTACGCCAACTGATTCCATCCGTCGGGATAGCCGAGCGGGTCGGCGGTCTGCCACTTGGCGAGGTCGGCGCGGTAGTTGCGGCAGAGGAACACGCGGCCGAGCCCCTCGACTTCGGGCTTACCCGTGAAGAACGTCTGCTGGCCCTGCGGCGCCAGGGCTGCGACGCCGAAGGCCGTCAGCGCGGCGGCGGTGTACCGGCGCTTCGATTTCAGGCGCGATGCCCCACGCCCCTCGCGGACGCCGACGGTCGTGCCGAGGACGTCATTGAAGTACGTCATCCCCTTCGACGAGACGACCGGGTTGCCTCCCCCGACATGCGGCTCGTTCACGAACGACTCGTCGCCGCGCCGCACGAGCGCGAGGCCGTCCCAGAGGAAGGCCTCCGACCCGGCGGGCAGGGGGCTGCCCGCCCTACCGTCCTCGCCGACGCCCGCCCTACCGCCGTCGCCCTCGCCATAGTCCGCGCGCGCGAGCTGACCGTCGACGTGATAGGCGTAGCGGTACGACCGCTTGCCGTCCGTCACGGACAGCACCTTGTCAAGGTAGCCGTAGCGGTAGGTCCGCTCCCCTTCCCTCACGAGCCGCCCCGCCGCGTCGTAGGCGTAGCGCGTCGTCACGCCGTCGCAGGTGGACGAGACGAGCTGGTTCGCGCCGTCGAACGCGTAGGTCGTCGTCTTGCCGCGCACGGTCTTCCTGACCATGTTCCCCGCCCGGTCGTAGGCGTAGCGCTCGACGTCCGCGCCGTTCTCCCGCACCGCGACGAGCTGGCCGCGCGCGTCGTACGCGAACGCCTGGCGGACGCCGTTCGCCGTGCGCGCGGCGATCCGCCCGTCCCGCGAGTACTCGTACTCGACCGACGCGTCGGGGCTCTCGCGCCCGCCGAGCCACTTGCCCGCGAGCCGCCCGTCCCTCGTGTAGGCGAAGTCGATGGGGCTTCCGTCCACGACCTGCCGCGCGACGCGCCCCCGCGCGTCGTACCGCCACTTCACCGACGTCCCGAACGCGGCGATCTCGACGAGGCGCCCGTATTTGTCGTACGCGCGCCGCTCCTCCAGCGCCTCCCCGCCGTCCGCGAAGCGGACCGTGCGCGACGTGCGCCGCCCCCAGGCGTCGTAGGCGTAGGAGAACACGGTGCCGTTCTCGTCCTTCTCCGCGAGCCGCCCGAAGTGGTCGTAGCGGTACGTCTCCTTCAGGCTGCCGCGCGTGCGCGCCGAAAGGCGCCCCCAGCGGTCGTAGGCGAAGGTCTCGACCTCTCCCTTCGCGTAGGCGACGCGCGTCACGCGGCCGTGCGCGTCATGCTCGCGGCGGACGGTGCGGTCGACGCGGCCCGTGACGGACGCCGTGACCTCGGCGACGAGGCCGTCCGCGCCGCGTTTCGCGGACGTGAGCTGGCCCGCCGCCGTGAGGCGCGAGGAAAGCCCGAACCGGTCCCACCCGAACGCGATCTCATGCCCGTTCTCGTCCACGACCCTCTCGAGACGGCCGAGCGCGTCGTAGCCGTAGGCGACCTCCGCGCCGTCCGCGTAGCGCTCCTTCACGATGCGGCCGAGCGCGTCGCGGTCGCAGGCCGTCACGCGCCCGTCTTGGTCGGTGACGGACACGGGGCGTCCGCACCCGTCGTAGGCGACGGCGGCCGACGAGAGGACGTCTCGCCCGTCAAGCCGCTCGACCTTCGCGAGCCCGCCGTGGTCGGCGTACGTCCGGCGCGTCACGATGCCGCAGGGGTCGGCCGTCTCGACGAGGCGGTTGTAGCGGTCATAGGCGAACGAGACGGACGCGAAGTCGTCCCTGAGCGAGGACGGGAAGCCGGAGGGCGCGCAGGACACGCTGAGCGTCCGGCAGCCGTCCGAGACGCGCGACGGACGCCCCGCGCGGTCGTAGGCGAGGGACGTCGTGCGCACGGCCTTCCCGTCCGCGTCCAGCTCCGAGACGGCCGTGAGGCGGCCCTTGCGGTCGTAGGCGAACGACCTGACGGGCTCGGCGGACGAGAGGAGGCCTCCCGCGCGGCGGGAGAGTTTCGTGCATCGGCCGTCCGCATCGTAGTCGAGGAGGCGGTGGTTGCCGAGGCGGTCGGTGACCCGGACGGGCTTGCCCGTCTTCCTGTCGTAGCGGAACGAGACGAGCGTGCGGTCGCGGCCGTCCAGGACCGTTCGCACCTTGCCGAGGTAGGCGACGTCGGGGCGCATGAAGTAGTAGGTCTTCCGCGTCCGCCCGTCGAAGCCGGTGACGGCGTGGACGCCGGTCTTCGCGTCGTAGTCGTGCGTGGCCGCGTTGCCGAGCGCGTCCGTGAGGCGGACCGCCGTCTCCTTCGGGTAGGAGTAGCGGCAGTCGCCGTCCGCGAGGAGGCGGCCGGCGACCCTGCCCGTGTGCGTGACGCCGTTCTTCCTGTCCTTGCTGAGGATGTTCCGCCGGCGGTCGGCGGGCGTCTCGGCCTGGACGTCGAACCTCTCCCCGAACGCGCCGCGCGTCGCCGAGGCGAGGTAGCCGTTCGCGTAGGCGAAGGCCTCCGGGTCGAGCGCGGCGACGCGGACGGACGCGAGGGTGCGGACGCTTTTCCGCGTGGGCTGCCCGTCGGCGGTCTTCGGGAGGAGCGTGACGTCCGTCGCGCCGTAGGCGAGCGCGACGGGGACGCCGTTCACCTTGAGGGACGCGACGAGGCCGCCCGCGTGGGACAGCTCGACGAAGCGGACGCCCTGCGACGAGACGGCGAGAAGCTCGCCCGACGGGCCGTAGTCGAACCGGGCGGACGCGCCGAAGGGCGTCTCGACGGACGCGAGGCGGCCGTCCTCGTAGGCGAGCCGCCAGCCCTTGAGCCCGCCCTTGCCGAGGATCGAGAAGCGGCGGCACTTCGCCCAGTCCGGCGACTCCGTGTCGGACTCCCAGTCCGCGTAGGGCGCGAAGAGTCCGCGCCCCCTCTTCGCGTCCTCGATGGGATCGAGCCGGATCGCGTCCTTTGGCGTCTTCCCCTTCTTCGGGTAGAACCGGATGCGCTCGCCCCAGGGCGTCGTCCAGAGGAGGCCGTCCTTCTCCCATTTGACGGACGACTCCAGCTGCGGCGACCGCCAGCCGAAGCCGAACGCGCCGGAGGCCTCGGACGACGACTCGTAGACGAGCTCGACGGGGATGCGCAGCTCCGGCGCGAGGGCCGCGACGCCGAGCTCGCGCCGGACGACGAAGCCCGGCTCCGTGAGCGAGGCCTTGCCCGCGAGGAGCGGGCGGAATCGGAAGTCGGGCGCGTCGGCGCGCGCGGAGGCTGCCGGAAGGAGGAACGCGAGTGCGGCGCAGACGGGGGCGAGGAGTCGCGGCGCGGCCGCACAGCGGCGGACGGCAACCTTGACCTTGACGCGGATATTCCAGAAACGGGCACACAGTTCTTTCATGGACAGACTCCTTGATACATGAACAGGCGAATTGACGCGATTCGGAAAGCACCCGGCAGGGATGCTCCCCGACCAACTGCCATCAGTTTACCAAAAGAAGCCGAATCCTGTCAAGCGGGGCGCACGTTAATTCGCAAGCCGAAGTCGGTCGGATGTCTACGGCGAGAAACGCAACCCCGAACGACGAAACCAAGCGAACAGCTTCCCGTTCCGACGTCAGAACGCGCCAGTCGCGAGCGAGGTGAACGTCGAGATCGGCGTCGTGTCGCGGTAGTTGTCGATAACCTGACGGACGTCGCGGATGAGGCCGTTGACCTCGTCGTAGAGCTTCGGATCCTTCGCGAGGCGGCCGATCGTGCCGTTGCCCGCCTTGAGGTCGGTCGCAAAGGCGTTGAGGTTCGCCAGGAGCGCGTTCGCCCGCGCGACCGTCTCCTTCACGTCCACGCCCTCGGCCGCCTGACGGAACGCCGCGACACCGGCCTCCAGGTCGTCGAACAGCTTCGCGCGGTTCAGGCGATCAGAGACGGCGCGCGCGTTCGCGAGCGTCTCCTTCAGGTCGGCGTAGACGGTCTCGTTCGTCGAGAGCAGCTTGCCGACCGTCCCCTCGCCGCGCGCGACACGTTCGGCAAAGGCGTTCGCGCGGTCCATGAAGGCGTCGGCCTTCGCGGAGACGGCGCGCGCGTGCGCCGACGCGGCGGCGACGTTCGTGATGATCGCCTGAAGCTCCGGGTTGGATGTGAACGCCCGCAGGTTCTTCGCGATCTTCGAGACGTCCGACATCCAGTCCGTCGGCGTCTCGCCGACGAAGAGCGTCGTCGCGAGCGGACGTATCTCGCCCGTGCCCTCCTCCAGCGCGAGGTAGTTGCCGCCGAGCATCGAGAGGTTGCGGACGGTCGCCGTCGCCGTCTCGCGCAGGATGATGTGCGCATCGATCTCCGCAAAGACGACGAGGTTCGACGGCGTCACCTCGACGCGGCTGATCGCGCCGACCTTCGTGCCCCGGTACATGACGTTGTCGCGCTCCTTCAGGCCGCCGACGCCGTCGAACGCGACGCGCATCGTCACGCGGTTGCGCCCCGACAGGATGTCCACGCCCGAGATGACGATGGTGAAGTAGCCCAGGAGCAGCAGCACCGTGATCATGAACAGCCCGACGACGAGCTGCGAAAACGCCTCGCTTTTCCTTTTCATCTTTTCCCTCTTCCTTTTTCCTTTTTCCCTCTTACTTCCTACTTCTTCCCTCTTCCTTCTTCCTTCTTCCTTCAGATCGTCTCCCCCCTCGTGGCCGCGAGAAATGCCCGCGCCTCCGGATTGTCCGATTTCTGGAACTCCTCCGGCGTCAGGCAGACGACGGCGCGCCCGTCCTTGACGAGCAGCACGCGGCTCGCGATGCGGAACGCCGAGACGAGATCATGCGTGACGACGACGGACGTCACGCCGCGCGTCCGGTTGACGTCGCGGATGAGCCGCGTGATCTGCGCGCTCGTCACGGGGTCGAGGCCCGACGTCGGCTCGTCGTAGAGGATGACCTCCGCATCGCAGACGATCGCCCGCGCGAGCCCCGCGCGCTTCTGCATGCCACCCGAAATCTCCGACGGATACTTCTCGGCGGCGTCCTCGAGCCCGACCGCCTTCAGCGCCGCCGCCACGCGTCGGTCGATCTCGTCCGACTTGAGCCGCGTCGTCTCGACGAGCGGCAACGCGACGTTCTCCCACACCGTCTTCCACGCGAGCAGCGCGCCCGACTGAAAGAGGTAGCCGATCCTGTCCGTCGCGACCGTCACCTCGCCGGCGTCCGGCTCCAGCAGGCCGACGACATGCTTGAGCGTGACGGACTTGCCGGTGCCCGACGGGCCGATGAGCGCGAGGATCTCGCCCTTCTCGACCGTGAAGCTGAGGCCGTCCAGCACCACGGCCTCGCCGAAGCGCTTGACGACATTCCTGAACTCGATGATTGTCTCCGCCATCAGTAGAACGCCCGCGTGACCATGTAGCCCGAAATGAGAATCGCCAGGAACGAGACGATGACGGCGCGCTGCGTGGACTTGCCGACGCCCGTCGCCCCCAGCGTCGTCCCGAGGCCCTCGGAAACGGAAATGACGCCGACAAGAAACCCGAAGACCGTCGCCTTCAGGAGCCCGACGTAGAGATCCTTCGCCTCGGACATCACCAAGGCCCCCGTCATGTACTGCTGGAAGTCGACGTTGAGCTGCGTCGCGCCGACCACGCCGCCGCCGACCGCGCCGAGGATGCAGCAGTAGAACGCCAGCACCGGCGCCATCAGGACGAGCGCGAGGATGCGCGGCGCGGCCAGGAACCGCATCGGCGAGATGCGCAGGATCACGAGCGCGTCAATCTCGTCGTTCACCTTCATCGTGCCGAGCTCCGCCGCGATCGCCGAGCCGACGCACGCCGCGAGGCAGATGCCGCAGCAGAACGCCCCCATCTCGCGCAGGAGCGTCATCATCACCGCCGCGCCGAGGTAAATCTCCTGATTGAAGCGCGCCAGCTCGATGCCGACCTGCAGCGCGAGGATCATCCCCATGAAGAGCGAGACGACCGTGATGACGGGGAGCGTCCGAATGCCCGTCGCATAAAGCTGGCGGAAGAGATCCGCACGCCCCGTCGCGCGCACGAGGACAGACGGGAAGAATGCGACGGCCTTCGCCGCCACAATCCCCGCCCATCCGACGGACTCAACCGGCTTGAGGATGCCCCACAACATGGCCCGTCTACGACTCGCGCCCCCCCGCCGCACACATCTTCTGCATCCGCGCGACGGCGAGGCGGATCTTCTCCAGCGACGTCGCGTACGACATACGGACGAACCCCGCGCCGCACGGGCCGAACGCGCTGCCCGGCACGACGGCGACGCCGAAGTCCTTCAAAAGCCTCACGGCAAACGCCTCGTCCGAAAGTCCCGTCGCGCGGATGTCGGCGAAGATGTAGAACGCGCCCTTCGGCAGCAGCGTCTTCAGCCCCATCGCGTTGAGCGCGGGCACGAGGTAGTCGCGGCGACGGCGGTACTCGTGGCGCATACGCGCGACCTCCTTGTCGCCGTGATCCATCGCCTCGACGCCCGCCGCCTGCGAGAGCGTCGGGGCGGACATGATGCCGTACTGGTGAATCTTCATCATCGCGTCGATGACGTCGGACGGCCCGCAGGCATAGCCGAGGCGAAAGCCCGTCATCGCCCACGACTTCGAGAAGCCGTTCAGGAGAATCACGCGGTCGCGGCAGTCCGGGAACGCCGCGAAGGACGGCAACCGCCGGCTGTCGCCCACATCGCCCGACGTCTCGACGTAATTCAGCTCCGAATACACCTCGTCGGCCAGGATCAGCAGGTCGTGCTTCGCGGCGAACGCGAGAATCGCCCGCATGTCATCGCGCGAGAGGACGGCCCCCGTCGGGTTGCATGGAAAGTTGAGGAGAATCGCCTTCGTCTTCGGCGTCACCTTCCGCTCCAGCGCCTCGACCGTGAGGCGAAACTCGTCTTCGACGCGCGTCTCGACGCAGACCGGCACGGCGTGCGCGAGGCGGATCGTCGGCGCATACGAGACGAAGCACGGCTCGTGGTAGAGGATCTCGTCGCCCGGCGAGCAAATCGCGCGGATCGCGAGGTCGATGGCCTCCGACACGCCGACCGTGACGAGCACTTCCTTCTGCCAGTCGAACGCCGCGCCAAAGCGGCGCGCGAGATAGCGGCAGATGGCCTGACGCAGGTCGGGCGTGCCGAGGTTCGAGGTGTAGTGCGTCCCGCCGTCCTCCAGGCACGTCACGGCCGCGCGCGCGATGTGCCACGGCGTGTCGAAGTCCGGCTCGCCGACGCCGAGCGAGACGACATCCTTCGACTGCGCAACGATGTCGAAGAACTTGCGGATGCCGCTCTTCGGCAGCACCGCGACGTGCGGCGCGACTCTCGTCCGTGCGCTCACTTGCGGTTCACGAGCTCCAGCGTCTTCTGGCGGATGTTCCTGAAATTGCACGCATTCCCGTTCGCCTGCTTCACGTCGTAGAGCGCGGCGACCTTCGCAAACTCGTCCGCGAAGAGGCCCTGCTCCTTCAGGAGGCGCACCTTCTCCGCCGCGATGATGCCGTTGCGCAGTTCGAGGAAGCGCCACGACGGCTCACCCTTCGGGTAGCAGAGGAACGTGTCGCCCGCGCGCCAGTTCCAGTACGTCGCGTCCTCCTTCGGGTTCTGCGGCCAGCTGTTCCACGCCCAGCGCAGGAAGCCGTCGAGGCCGAGGAAGGCCGGCGACGCGCCGCACCAGAACGCCTCGCCGGGGCCCGACGACAGGAACGTGTTCGGATAGGTCGGGCTGCAGCAGACGTAGTGCGTCGTGACGAGCCCCTTCGCGCGGCGTTCGGCCGCCTCGGACAGGAATTCGGGCGTCACGCAGTCCGCGAAGAGGACCTGCGAGTAGACGTCGATCGTGATGCCCTTGAAGTCGCTCGGCTTGCGGTTGCCGGCCATCGAGATGCGCATGCCCGGCGCGTGCCGCTGCACGAACCGCGCGACCTTCGCGACGTCTTCAGGCTTGCGCTCGTCCATCGCCATGATCGTGTGCTCGAACCAGCCCTTCGCCTTGACGTGCGCGGCGAACTTGTCGAGGAACGCGCCCCAGCGCTTCTCCAGCTCGTCCTCGTCAATCGTCTTGCCGAGCGTCCACGGGCAGAGCGAGTAGCACGAGATGTCCGGCCCCAGGCCGCAGTCGAGGCAGAACTGCACGTACTCGTCGAAGAGGCGGAAGTCGCCGTCCGCCACCATCGAATGGTAGGCGTCGCGGCACTGGTGATCCCACGGCTGGTCGAGAATCGAGACGGTGATCGTCTTCTGTCCCGCCGTCGCGAGCAGCTCCCAGACGGGCTTCATGGCCGCATAGTGCTTCTTCGAGAACGGCTTCGCCTTCGCGAGGCGCGCGACGGCCCACGGATGCTGCCAGAGGTCGAGGTAGTACTTCCACTCCTTCGCCGGCGGCAGCACGCGGTCGATGACCGTCACGCGCATCATGCCGCAGTCGTAGGCGCCCGGCTTCGCGTCCGCCGGCACGGCAATCTCCACCACGCGCGGGCCGTCGTCGTCATCGTCCTTCGTCCACTTGACGCGGTCGTAGATCTCCAGCCGCTGCAGGCTCTCGGGCTCCGGCGCGTACTTGACCTTCTTCAGGACGCCGTGACGGATCGTCAGCCCGTCCGGTGTCTCGCCCAGCTCGCAGAAGTCCGGCACACGCGCCGCGACCGTCTCGCCACGCCACGCCGTCACCTCAAACGTCCGCGCGCCCGCCGCCGCCGCCGCAAGAGCCAGCGTCATGCCCAGTAGTTTCTTCATGTTCGATTTCCCTTTCTCATTCACGATTGACGGCACCGGCCATTCCGATGCCGAATGAGTAGTATAGCAGTTTTGCTGGGCGTTGCCAAGGCCGTGCGCCGACTTTGCCGTGCGCCGGCTTACAGCTGGCCGTATGTCCCGATCTGCTCCAGGACGTACGGGAGCGGGTCGTCCGGCGCTAGGGCGGAGCGGTCGTAGCCCATCACGCCCGCGACGGTCTCGCCGTTCACCGTCCGGTCGAGGAACGCCGCGACGTGCGGGTTCGCCTTCAGGTAGGCCGTGAAGAACATCCGCATGGACGTATTCCCGTCATCATGGCCCCACTCGCCATCCGCAGCGGCCATGTCGACGGCCGCCGCCCGTTTGGCCTCGCCCCAGTCCGGCCAAATGCGGTCGGCCAGCGCGCGCGCGAAGTTCTGCAGGCGCTCGGTCGCCGTCGCGCCGTTGTTCATCGGAATCGGCTCGCCGTTGCGCGTCGCCGCGAGAGCCGCGAGGGCGACCGTCGCGTGGACAGGCTTGGCGCGCGTGGCGACGGCGTCGATGACCAGGCTCTTGAACTGGTCGTCCGGGAGCCCTTCGGCCTCCGCCCGCAGGGCGGCGACGAGTTCCGCCGTCTTGTGGAGAATCGCCCCGGCCTCGCTGCCGATCTTCTGGAACTCCGCGTCCGACCCCGACAGGCGGTAGGCACGGACAGACGAGTTCTCGCGGTCGAGGTAGGCGTCCTCCAGGCGGGCGCGCTCCGCGTCCGTCAGCCGCAGGCCTTCCCGGTCTTCCGGGTTGATCTGCCGCGCCACGTGCGCGGCGAAGTCCTGCGCGCCCCGGCAGATTTCGCGGAGTCCGTCGGCGTTCCGCGCGAGCTTCTTGAGGTCGACGGCGCGGTCGGCGGCTTGCGCGGCGACCGCTTCGTTGAAGATGAGGCGGTTCAGGTCCCATTCGCCGCGCCGGGCGAAGAGCCGGTCCGCTTGAAGCGGCGGGTTGTCCTGCGCCGCGAGGGCGGTGCGTGCGTCGGACGCCCGCTTCACCGTGTCCAGCGACTTGAGCAACACGTCGAAGCTTCCGCGCGCGGCGGCGGCCGCACGGGGGAGGTAGGCCTTGAAGGCCGGATGCCGCAGGGCCTCCTCGGGCGAAACGCCCATCTTCGCGGCGAAATCGTCCCGCAGCTCGCCGACCAGCGCCGCGATGTCGCCGCCGTCACCGAGCAGCAGCTCGCCGAGCGCATTGGGCCGCCCCGTGTCCGACGCGAAGAACACCTCGCCGCCGCGCCCGCGATCCATGCCCGCGAGGCGGCGCTCCGCAAGCTGGCGCGCGGAAGCCGCGCGAGGCCTGTTCGCCTGTTCCATGTAGGCACGGTCATTCTCCAGCTCGCGCACGATCCCCGCGTCGCAAAGGAACTCCGCCTCGAAGACCTCCGGCAGGCACGAGAGCATCGCGGCCTGCGCAACCGGGGACGTCAGGGCGTTGAGCCGTTCGGCAAGACGCGAGAGGGCGTCCTTGATGACGGTCTCCCTCACAGAGCTGCGCCAGGCGGACCACGCGGCGCGCACGTTGACCGGGAGGTGGTCGACAATGTGCTGGGCCGTCGCCGCGAACGTGTCCGCGTTCATCGTCCGGAACCCGGCCTTGAGATCGGCGACAATCGCATCCAGGTCGGCTTTCGGGAGGGCCCGGAGGCGTTCGGCCTTCTCGGCGACGATGCGCTCGGCATCCGCCTGCGAAATCGCCTCGACCCTGACCACGCGGCCGCCACCGGGCTTCGCGGCATACTTCGCGCCCTGCAGGTGGCGCATCTCCGAATTGGTGACGGCGACGCCCGCGTGGTCGCGGACGTCCGCGTCGGGGCGCTTCCACCACTTGTCGGCGAGTTCGGCCCCGTCGGTCTTCGCGCCATCGAACTTCGTCCACTCGAAGACCACGGTCTCGCCGCGCGCCTTGAAGAAGTCGAGGCCGAGCTTGCTCGTCTGGCGCCAAAAGGCGCACGTCGCCGCATTGTCGAAAATCGCCTGCGCAAGGTCCTCCCTGCCGCGCGGCGCATGGCGCGCGACGATTTCCCGGAGGCGCGCCTCGATGCCCGCCGTGTCCAGCCCCGCAAAGTCGGTGTCGACGGTCTCGATCACCGCGTCCGCCACGGCGTTCAGGACGAAGTTCACGTCCGGGTTCGGACGGATGACGCGGGGGTCGAGGTTCTTGCGCACGAGGTCGAGAACGGCCCCCTTGAGCCCCTGACGGGCGATCTCGCCGGCCCAGCCGGTCGTCTTGCCGCCGGCGGCCTCCGTCCGGGCCTTGCGGATCTTCGAGAAGAGGTCGATGTCGTGCCCCTTGAGGAACGCCCCCCAGTCGGCCTGGTCCTGAGCCGAAATGCCGGCGGCCAGCGCGGGGTTGTACGGCCACGCCCCCCGGTCATTGTCACGCACGAAGGCGATGGTCGCGGACGCCTGGTCAAGCGTTCCGGGAAGCCCGATGGACTCGTTGTAGTCGTTGATGAGCTGCTGCGTGAGGACCGGCGCGCCGCCCGCGCGCCCCTCCGCCGCCCTGTTGATGAGGGGGACGGCCCTCTCGCGGACGTCGGAGAAGCCGTAGTGCGCGAGCTTGCCGCCCGCCGCCCGGCTGATGTTCGCCTTCTCGCGGCAAAGCATCCGCTCGACGTTGTCCCGGAAGCCGGTCACGGCAACGACCTTGCCGATGTCCGCCGCGAGGGACCCAATTTCGCTGCGTTCACGGACGAGCGCCTGGATCTGCTCCCGCACGGCCGTCTTCCGCGCGCCCTGGAAGAGGTGGAAGAACGAGGTCGTGGCGAAGCTGACGGACACGCCGCCGTCGCCCGCGAAGGACACGCGGAAGGCGTCCTTGCCGACCCGGATCGTGGCATCCTTGAACGGCGTCGCCGCCCCGGCGGGGGGCGTGAACGCATCAAGGGTGATGGACTGCGCGTTCTGGAACGTGGCGTCGATTCGCGTGGGCATGGGTCTTTCTCCTTCTTCCTTGCTTGAGGTCGTGGCTTGTCCGCCCCGTCTACGCGCGGCGGGGCCGTGCGGTTACAGTTTCTCGGCGATGCCCTTCGCGAACGCGACGAACCGCCCGAAGATCTCCGGCCATTCCGCCTCGGTGACGTGGGCGTAGGAGATCGAGGCGTAGGCGATCAGCATGCCGCTGACGGGGTCGCGCCCGACGGCCGGCGTGTCGCCGACGAGCGGCCCGAGCGCCAGGTCGAGCAGCTCCAGCACCTGCGCATAGCCGATGTCCTCGCGCAGCTCCTGCGCGACGGGCGCGGCGAGCGTGAGCCTCCCCTCCTCGTCGTTGCGCGCGACGTTGACGGCCAGCGTCCCGTCGACGAGCAGCTGCACATTGCCCTCATCGTCAAACGGAAGATTCAGTTCAAGTGTCATGGTCTGTTTCCTTTCTCTTTGCTTTCAATTCTTAGCCTGCGACCGGCTGTTCGCGGACGCGGCTGACGAAGTCGCCGACGCGGCGGCTTGTGCCGTCCGGCTCGACGCGGTAGCTGTACCGCGCCTCGATGGCGGCGTCCGGCATGCTGCTGTAGGTCATGACGAGCGCGCCGTCGTCTTCGCGGCGGATGTCGACCTGCGCCTGCAGGTGCTCGCCGCCCACGCCGACGAGCGCGACGAACGGCATGAAGCCGCCCTGCGTGAGGCCCATGAACATCACCTTGCGCTGGGCGGGCGTGATCTGCTGCCCGAAGAGCGCGTCCATCTGCCCGATGAAGTCGCGCGTCATCGGCTCCGCCCGGTCAAGATGCCCCTGAAGCGGCCGGAAGTCGGCCTCGTGGTCCGCTGCCCCGTTCCGCGCGCGGATGACAGGGAACTGCCGCTGGAAGTCGAGCGTCAGCTGATTGACGAGATTCTGCTCCGTCTTCAGGCAGGCGTCCTCGACGTTGTAGAGCGACATTTCCGCCACGTAGTCGCGCCGCACGTCCGGGACGAACGTCGGATCCTTCAGCACACGGCGCATGGCCGACGTGAAGGCCGCGCCGTTCAGGACGTCCGCCGCCAGCCCGGTGGCGAGCAGGGAGTCGAGCGTCTGCCGACGCATCTCCGGCGCGCCCTGCCGGTCCCGGATCTCCTCCGCCCGCCGCTTCAGGCGCGCGACAAAGGCGTCCGAGAACGCCCGCGTCCCCAGAACGCCGGCCTCGCCCTTCGGCGCGCGCTCGCCAAAGCAGCCGTGCCACACCGTCGCGCCCGTCAGGCGACCTTCCGGCTGTCGTGCGCGCATCGCGGGCATCTTCTCGGAGACGAGAGACAGGGCGACGCCCATGTACCACGACGAACCAGAGCCGGCATTTTCCAGAAGCCCGACGGCGACGTCCGCGCGGTCCGCCCGCTCCTGCGCCGGCGCACCCGCAATGAAGACCGCGCCCTGATCCCACCGGCGGATCTCCTGTCGCTGCGTCGTCAGGCGATTCGAGTCGAGGCCAAACGCCTGCAGCGTGACGATCAGGTGCTTCGACGTGAAATCACGGATGGAGGCCGCAAGCCCGTCCGCAGACGGCAGCGGCCGCCCGTCGGCGCGCCGCGCGTCCAGGTCTCGGCGGACGAGATCCTGCAGGAACGCCGTCTGCCGCGCGTTCAGCGCGACGCCCGGCTTGCCGTCCGCCGGATGCGCGATGTCCTGGACGGCGGCCGCGATCGCGTCCGAGACGCGCACGCCGTAGTCGACGACGCCGAACGACGTGTCGACCTTGTGCGAGGCGAAGGCGCGCGCATCGCCGGCCCGGAGCTCCTGCCAGGCGTCGAAGCCCGTCGCCTTGTCAATCGTGTTGATGACCTTCGCGACGACCTTGCGGTCAAGAAGCCTGGGCGTCGCGACCTGCTGCCCTTCCGCGTCCATGCCGAGTTCGCGGCGGACGGACGCGAGCGCCTTGTCCAGCTTCGCCCGCGCCGCCGCGTCCGCATCGGGCTGGGCGGCGAGCATCGCCGTCGCAATGCCCGACAGCTGCGCGCGCAGGGCGTCGCAGCTCGCCCGCATCTCGGCGGACGGCGTGCCGCCGCGCTCGCGCCAGTGCGTGTTGAACTTCACGACGCGCCCGTCCAGGATGCCGATGTTGCCCTTGCCGCCGGACGTCTTCTCCGTCCGTCCCGAGCCGTACGCCAGCTTTGCGATCTGCGCCAGCGCGTCCTGGTTGCCAAGTCCCCTGATGTCGATTGCCATGCTCTTTGCCTCCTGCGTCTTCTCTGTTCGTGGTTGTCCGGGAATTCCCGTTTCGACCCGCGCGACAAGTCCTCTCGCCGCCTCGGTGTATTTCGGCTACGGATTCGCCGTCATTCGGTTACAGCGATGCGTCCTCTCCTTGCCGCGCATGCCCCCCCCTTCAGCCTCAGACAGACAGAAACCACCCGTCGCTGACCTGCGGCGCGCCGGCGGACGGCGCAGGCGGCGCTTCGCCCGGCGCGTCCGGGCGGTAGTCAGCGACGATCTTCCGCCACGCCTCCAGAACGTTGACGAAGCCTTCAAGGGCCGACAGGAACGCATCCGCGTCAAGGCACGCAAGCGGCGCAAGGCGCGCGAGCGTCAGCGTACCGTCTTCCGGGTTGACGGACAGCGTCGCGCCGGCCGTCCCCGCGAAGTCGAAGTTCGCCTCCAGCATCGCGCGGTAGAGCGGCGCAAGCCCCTGCGGCGGCGGCTCGCCGATGACGCCGTTCAGGACGACCGAGTCGAGCGCGGCGATTTCCGAAACGGAAACCTCCATGTCGTCAATCGTCAGCCGCGTCATCCCGTCTTGCGTCACAAGCTCGACGCCGAGCTTCCGTCCCGCCTCGTTTATCAGCTCGTCAAATGCCATCGTGCCCTCCTCTGCCTTGTCCGCGCGCGCTCACGACTGCGAATAGAGGACCTGGTCGGTCGCCCGGTCGAGGATCGAGAACGCCTCCGGATGGCGGTGGAGTTCCGAGACGAACGTCAGGCGCGTGTCGAAGTCCTTCTGCAACTGGGCGAGAATCGCGCTGTCCTCCGTCTTCAGGCGGTGCATGACCTGCGGCGCGATCACGATCTTCGGCTCGAAGGGCTTCTTCTCCGCCTCGGCCTTGCGCAGGAGCGCCGTCAGCCGCCGCTGGATCTCGATCGAGATCGCCATCGGCGACTTGACGACGCCGTGGCCCTGGCAGTACGGGCACTTCGACGTGAGCTGCGAGAGAATCGACGAGTCCTGCCGCTGACGGCTCATCTCCAGCAGCCCCAGCTCGGAGATCTCCAGCACGTTCGTCCGCGCGCGGTCGCGCCGGAGCGCCGTCTTGAGCGCGCGGTACACCTCGCGTTGGTGCTTGCGCGACTTCATGTCGATGAGGTCGAGGACGACGAGGCCGCCGATGTTGCGGAGACGCAGCTGGCGCGCCACCTCGTCGACCGCCTCCAGGTTCACCTCGCGGATCGCGTCCTCCTGGCTGCCCTTGCCCTTGTAGTGGCCCGTGTTCACGTCCACGGCGATGAGAGCCTCCGTCTCGTCGATGACGAGGTAGCCGCCCGACTTGAGCGGCACCTGCCGCGCGAAGGCGTCATGCAGCTGGCGCTCGATGCCGTAGTGGTCGAAGATGCCCGTCTCGCCGTCATAGCGGCGGATCTTCGACCGGGCGCGCCGCGAGATGCGGGCCGTGAGGTCGCGCATCGACTCGTACGCCTTCTCGTCGTCGATCACGATCGCGTCGACGTCCTCCGTCAGCCAGTCGCGGATCACGCGCTCGCAGAGGTCCGGCTCCTGGAAGATGCAGCACGGCGTGCGCAGGTTCTTGACGTTGCCCTGCATCTCGTTCCAGACGGAGAGGATGTTCCGGAGGTCGCGCGCGAACGCGCGGGCCGACGCCCCCGCGCCGACGGTGCGGACGACGAGGCCGACGTTCTCCGGGAGCGGCAGCTTGTCGAGAATCTTCTTCAGGCGCCGGCGCTCCTGCGCGTCGCCGATCTTCTTCGAGACGCCGCGGATCTTCGTGCCGGGCATCATGACGAGGTAGCGGCCGGGAATCGACAGGTTCGCCGTCACGCGCGGGCCCTTCGTCGAGATCGGCCCCTTCGTGACCTGCACGATGATCTCGGAGCCAGACGGGAAGCGCTTGGCGATCTCCTGGTCCGTGAGGCGGTTCGCCTTGCGCCCGCCCTTCGGGCTCTTGCGCTTCTCGGCGTCGTCCTCGTCATCGAGGAGCGCGTCGGCGTCGGGCGTCATGTCCCAGTAGTGGAGGAAGGCGTTCTTCTTGAGGCCGATGTCGACGAACGCAGCCTGCAGGTCGTTCTCCAGGTTCTGGACGCGGCCCTTGAAGACGCTGCCGACGAGGCGTTCCTCCGCAGGGTGCTCGACCATGAACTCCTCCAGGCGGCCGTTTTCCATGACAGCGACGCGCGTTTCGAGCTTCTCGACGTTGATGATGATTTCGCGCTTCATCTTGGAGCGCTTGAACCAGTTGAGCGGATTGAGACTAATCATGTTGTTTTTCCTTTTGATGGTTATGAATGGTAACTGACTGTGAATGATGATTCATGTTGACGATAAATGTCTGCGGCAAGCGATTCCGCTCGGCGCGGCCAGCAGCTCGCTCCGAGGTTTTTTCGGGCGCCCCACCGACATGCCATACGCGCGATTCATCAAGCGCGCGTCTTTTGCTTACGCCCCAGATCACCGAGGTGAACAGGCGCGTCGCCCGGCACGTCGGGCCCGAAAAAACTCTTCGCGACTCTGTCCGCGCCTTCGCTTTCGCCGCAACGGCAAAACGTTGCGTGAGGAGCGGGCGGGACGGCCCTGTGCCGAGCGGAGCGAGACGGGCGGATGCGGTTCGGCGGTCGCACCGCGCAGGCCTTGCGAGGCGAGAAGCCGACATCGCGGCGCCGAAGCCTCGCACGAGCATGCGCGGAAGCGAACGTCGGGAGCAACCACACGACGAGCGGTAGCGAGACCAAGGCCGCCCCGCAAGGGAGAAGCCCGACGCGACGAACTCGACCAGAGTCGCCAACGCGAGGTCTTTCGGGGCCGCAGCGGAACGAACCGTTTCGAGACGAGGCGAGTTCGGCAGGACTCGACCCCGACGGCGTACTCGTGTACGCCGAGCGGGTCGACGGACGCCGAAATCGCCCGCCTCGGAGCGGGAGTACCGTTGCCCCGAAAGACCTCGCACGTCGGCAAGCGACAGACACGAACGCTCCAGCGTCCAGCCACCCAGATGGTGATCTGTTCTGCTTCGTTTCATTCCCTGTGCACCGAGACGCTTTGGATGAGGCCGAGGCCGCACATCACCGTGAGGAGAAACGTGCGTCCCGACGAAATGAACGGCAGCGGCAGCCCCGTGATGGGCACCAGCCCGATGGACATCGCGATGTTGACGTAGACATGCGCGAAGACGAGCGTCGAGAAGCCGAGCGCCAGCAGCCGCCCGCGCGCGTCCGCCGCGACGGCGGCGACGCGGCAGCCGCTCACGAGCAGCAGCCCGAACAGCGCCAGCAGCACGACCGACCCGACGAACCCCGTCTCCTCCGCGTAGACGCAGAAGATGAAGTCGTTCATCGAGATGGACGGCGGCAGGTACTTCAGGTGGTTCAGCTCGCCCTTGCCGATGCCCTTGCCCGCATAGCCGCCCGAGCCGATCGAGAGCTTCGCCTGCCGCAGGTTCCAGCCCGCGCCGCGCAGGTCCTCCTCCGGGAAGAGGAAGACGCGCACGCGCTTGACCTGATGCGGCTTCAGCGGCACGTAGCGCAGGATCCGTTCGCGCCGCTCCGGCGCGACGCCCGGCTTCTCCGCCTCGTAGACCGCGCCCAACACGGCGGCCGTCGCGAGCCCGCCGACCGCGAGAATCGTGACGAGCCCCTTGCGCCAGACGCCCGCGACGAAGAGGATCGCCACCGTCGCCGGCACGAGCGTCAGCGTCGTCCCCAGGTCCGGCTCCGCGAGGATGAGCAGCGACGGCACGCCGATCAGCGCCGCCGTCAGGCAGAAGCCGCGAAAGCCCCCGAGCCACGCGAACCACCGGCCGCCCAGCAGCGCGGCGAGCAGCGTGATGACGCCGAGCTTCGCGACTTCGCTCGGCTGGAAGAACCAGAGCCACCGCTTGCCGCCGTAGACCTCCTCGCCGACGAGCAGCACCGCGACGAGGCAGACGAGCGAGACGACGTACGCCGGCACGGCGAGGAAGTCGAGGTACTTGCGGTAGTCGAAGACGGCGAGGACGAAGTACAGGACGAGCCCGAACGCCGCCGTCGCGAGGCTGCTCCGCCACACGCCGTGGAAGAAGGCCGCCGCGCGCGCATGGCCCGCCGAGTAGATCGTCACCGTGCCGACGGCGACGAGCGCGAGCATCGCGCCGAAGAGGATCCAGTCGAACCGCCGGAGGAACCGCATCATGGCAGTGCCTCCTTTTCCGTTGCCGCCGACGGGGCGAGGTGTGGGACACGAGCGACTTGAGCCCCCTCAAAGAACCTGGAGAGGACGGCGGCGGCCTTCGGCGCCGTCGTGCCGCCGCCCGAGTCGCCGTTCTCGATCACCATCGCGAGGGCGATGCGCGGCGCGTCCGACGGCGCGTAGGCGATGAACCACGTGTTCTTGCGCCGCCGCGCGCCCATGCCGACCTCGGCCGTGCCCGTCTTGCCCGAGACGTCGACCGGCACGTCCAGCCCGCCGCGCCAGCCCGTGCCGCGCGAGACGCCGTCGCCCGCGACGACCATGCGCAGGCCCTCGCGCACGATGCGCAGGTCGCGTTCGCGGAACGGCAGCGGACGCCGCTCGGTCGGCGCGTCCGCCCGCAGGCGCGGCGTGACGAGGTAGCCCGTCCCCAGCGCGCCCGCGACACGCGCCATCTGCAGCGGCGAGGCGAGCAGCATGCCCTGGCCAATCGACATCTGGATGAGGTCGCCGACAAACCAGCGCTCGTGGTACTGGCGCTCCTTCCAGTCCGCATCCGGCACGACGCCCGCCCGGTCGACGCCGAGGTCGAGGCCCGTCTTCGCGCCGAGGCCGAACGCCCGCGCCGCGCGCACGAGCGCATTCGTGCCGATCTCCGCCGCGAGATTGCAGAAGTACGGGTTGCAGCTCTTCATGAGCGCGTGCGTGAGGTCGATCTCGCCGTGGCCCCACCGGCTCGCGCACCGGAGGCGCAGGGCGCCGCGCACGTAGACGCCGTCGCACGGATACGTCGCCGTCGCCGGATACCCGGCCGACAGCGCGGCAAGCGCCGTCACGGGCTTGAACGTCGAGCCGGGCGCGTAGGCGCCGCCGGAGGCCCGGTTCAGGAGCGGCTTCGCCGGGTCGTCCGCCAGCCGCCGGTAGAGCGCCGGGTCGAGGCGCGGCACGAAGTCGTTCGGATCGAACCCCGGCGCGCTCGCGAACGCGAGAACGTCCCCCGTGCGCGGATCGAGCGCGACGCACGCGCCGCACAGGCCCGCGAGCTGGCGTTCGGCCTCCTGCTGGAGGCGCACGTCGAGCGCGAGACGCAGGTCGAGGCCCTTCTGCGGCTCCTCGACGACCTGCGTGCGGATCGTGTAGCTGTTCGCGTCGACCGTGAGCAGGTTCACGCCCGGCACGCCGCGCAGGTAGCTGTCGTAGAAGACCTCCAGCCCCGCGCGTCCGCGCAGCTCCGGCAGGTAGAAGTGGAACTTCTCGCCGGCGGCGGCCTCGCCGGCGCCGCTGTCGCGCCCGACGTAGCCGACGAGCTGCGCCGCGAGCGGGCCGTGCGGATAGGCCCGCACCTCCTCCGTCGCGACCGCGAAGCCGGGGTAGTCCGACTCGTGCTCGGCGAAGACCGCGAGCTCGCGCTCGTCGAGGCCGCGCCAGACGACGAGCGGCATCGCGCGCAGCTGGTGCACGTGCCGCGCGACCGCGTTCGTGGACGGCCCCGCCGCGCGGCCGAGGGCGCGGCCGAGCGCGGCGATCGCCGCGCCGATCGCGTCGCACGTCTGCTCGTAGCGGCGACGCTGGAACCGCGCAGGGTCGCAGACGAGGCTCTGCGACAGGCGGCTTTCCGCCAGGACGCGGCCATGGCGATCGAGGATCCGCCCGCGCATCCCGGCCGTCCGCACGCGCCGCTCGCTCTGGCGGCTCGCCGCGCCTCGGTAGTCCGCCGCGTCCTCGACCTGGAACTCGCGCAACTTCACGCCGAGCCGCACGAGGCCGACGACAAACAGCGCCGCCAGCGCCCAGCACGAGACGAAGCCCACGGTTGCCGCATCAACCCGCTTCATCGAGCGCCGCCCCCCTTTCCGCCCACAGGTAGACGAGACCGACCACGCCCGCCGTCGCGAAGCCGACCGGCACGGACACGAGCAGCCGCCCGAAGATGCCGCCGCCGCTCGCGCCCGTCCAGACCCACAGCCACACGAGGTAGCCCGGATACGTGACGGCCGTAAGCGCGCGCGCGAAGCCGACGCGGTTCACAAGCCACGCGGCCGCCAGGAAATAGCTCGCGCTCGCCGCCGGCGGCAGCGCGCCCAGCGCGTCCTCGACGGCCCCGGCGGCAATCGCGAAGACCGAGAGCGTCACGGCCGGGCCGCGCACCGCGACGAGCTGGGCCGCCACGAGCAGCACCGGGCAGCCCACGCCGAGCGTACGCGGCAACAGCTCCTCCGCGCCGGCCCCGAGAACCAGCAGCAGCAGGCAGAAGACGAGCTGGAGCAGGCTATTTCTCACGGCGGATGAAGACCTCCTCAAGCGTCGAGAACTCGACGGCCGGCAGCACTTCACCCGTCACCACGCTGTTCGCGTTCGTGTGGAACTGGATCCAAGTGCCGATCTCAAGCCCCGGCGGAAAGACGCCGCCCAGGCCGGATGTCAAGACGCGGGCGCGCGCCATCGGGGACGACGCGCCGGACAAGTCACCTTGAAGCGACCGCAGGACGAGCGCGTCGTCCGTGCCGCCGGAGAGGACGCCGCGCACGCGGCCCTCGCCCTCGACGCGGACGTGCACCTTCACCGCCGGGTCGGTGAGGGGCGCGACCTCCGCCGTGTGGGCCGTGACGGAGACGACGCGGCCGACGAGCCCTTCGGGCACCGCGACGACAGCCCCCTTCTTCACGCCCGCGAGCGCGCCGCGATCGACGCGCAGGAACTCGCGGACGCCCGCCGCCCCGCCGCGCACGGCGAGGACACCCGCCGCAAGCCACGCCTCCGGGGCCTTGGCGGCGAGGGACAGGCCCCGCCGCAGACGCGCGTTCTCCGCCTCCAGCCGCTCCACGTCGCCCCTGAGGAGCGCAAGCGCGGCGACCTCGCGCTTCAGGCGCACGTTCTCCGCCGCGGCGGCGGAGGCGTTGAAGAGCCCCTTCACGCGCGACCAGACGCGCGTCACGAACGCCCGCTTCGCGTGCCCGACCGGATAAGCCGCCTCGACGGCAACGGCGGGGCAGACGGCCAGGACCAGCGCCCCGACCGCCGCAATCACGCCAACGATGACCGAACCCGTCGCCTTCGACTTCACGAAGCCCGCCTGTTCCGGGCGAGGAAGTCGATTTCGTTCATGACGACACCCGTGCCCTCGGCCACGGCCGAGAGCGGATCGTCGGCCACGACGACGGGAAGCCCCGTCTGGGCCGCGAGAAGCCTGTCGAGGCCCCGGAGCTGGGAGCTGCCCCCCGAAAGCACCAGGCCGCGATCCACCAGGTCAGCCGACAGTTCCGGCGCGCAGCGGTCGAGCGTGGTGCGCACGGCATCCACGATCAGCCCCACCGGATCCTTGAGGGCGTTCCTGATCTCCTCGGAGGTTATCGTCAAAGTCTTCGGCAACCCCGCCACAATGTCTCGGCCACGCACCTCAAGGGTCTGTTCCTCGCCCGTCGGATAGGCGCTGCCGATCTTGATCTTGATTTCTTCGGCGGTACGCTCCCCGATCAGGAGATTGTACACGTCCTTCAAATGCTTCATGATCGCCTCGTCCATCGCGTCGCCGCCGGCCTGGCGGGCCGAATAGCTGTGGACGATGCCCGCGAGCGAGATGATCGCCACCTCGCACGTGCCGCCGCCGATGTCGACGATCATCGAGCCCTCCGGCTCGGACACCGGAAGCCCCACGCCGATCGCCGCCGCCATCGGCTCCTCGATCAGGAAGACCTCGCCCGCGCCGGCGGCGTGCGCCGCGTCCTCGACCGCGCGCTTCTCGACCTCGGTGATGCCCGAGGGGACGGCGATGACCATGCGCGGCTTCGCGTACTTCGAGTAGAAGCGCGGCGGACAGACCTTCTCGATGAAATACTTGAGCATCGCCTCGGTGATGTCGAAGTCGGCGATGACGCCCGACTTCATCGGCCGGATGGCGATGATGTTGCCCGGCGTCTTGCCGAGCATGCGCTTGGCCTCCTCCCCGACGGCCAGCACGCGCTTGGATCCGGCCTGGATCGCCACGACGGACGGCTCGCGCATGACGATGCCGCGATCCTTCGCATACACGAGGCAGTTGGCCGTGCCGAGGTCGATGCCGATGTCGGTCGAGAAGAGAGATTTCAGTTTCCCAAACATAATTGCGTGTATTTTATGCGATTTTTCGGATTCCGTCAAGGGCGGGCCTGATTTTTGCCTTAGCCGAAGAATGCCTTGTAGAGCGCGCGGACGGCCGCGTCGCGGTCCTGCGTGCGAATCGCGAGCATGAACGACACTTCCGACGAGCCCTGGTTCACCATCGACATCGAGATGCCCGCCGACGCGAGCGCGAGGCACGCCTTGGCGAGCATGCCGGGCGTGTAGCACATGCCCTCGCCCACGACCATCACCATCGTGAGGTCGCGCTCGATCGTCACGAAGTCGGGGTCGAGCTGCGCCTTGATCTCGTTGATGATCTTGCGGTCGCGCTCCTTCGGCAGGTACTGGCCCTTGACGACGACGCACTGTGAGTCGACGCCCGACGGCATGTGTTCGTAGGAAATGCCGTTCTCCTCCAGGATCTGCAGAAGCCGCCGCCCGAAGCCGATCTGGCGGTTCATGAGGTACTTCTCGACGACGATGTTGCAGAAGCCGTCCGCCGACGCGATGCCGACGACCGTGCCCGGCACGACGCGCCGCGACTGCTGGATCATCGTGCCCGGCTCGCTCGGATGGTTCGTGTTGCGGATGTTGATCGGGATGCGCGCCTTGACGGCCGGGATGACCGCGTCGTCGTTGAAGACGCCGAAGCCCGCGTAGGAGAGCTCGCGCATCTCACGGTACGTCATCGTCGGGATGCCCTCGCCGTCCTTCACCTCCGCGACAATGCGCGGATCGCACGGATAGACCGAGTCGACGTCCGTGAAGTTCTCGTAGACGTCGGCGCAGACGGCCGCCGCGAGGATGGAGCCGGTGATGTCGCTGCCGCCGCGCGGGAACGTCGCGACCTTGCCCTCGCGCGTGTAGCCGAAGAAGCCGGGGTAGATGACGATGCCGTCGAAGTTCGAGAACGCCCGCGCAAGCCGCGCGTAGCTTTCGGGATCAAGCGTCGCGTCGCCGAAATTCCCCGTGAGGATCATACCCGTGTCCTTCGGGCTCGCGTAGCGCGCCTTCTTGCCGCGCGCCTCGAAGGCGACGGCGACGAGCTTCGCGTTGTTGTCCTCGCCCGCCGCCTTCAGGAGATCCATGAACTCGTCCTTCGCGAGCGTCGCGACCTGGGCGATGCGGTCGTGCAGATCCATCTCGATCCGGCGGACGATCTCCTCGCCGAGGTTCAGCTCCTGCGCCATCTGGGCGTAGCGCTCGACGACCTCGCCGAACGCGCGGTCGGTGTTCTCGCCCTTCAGCGCCGTCTCCGCGAGCGCAATCAGGAGATCCGTCACCTTCGTGTCGCCGCTGTGGCGCTTGCCCGGAGCCGAGACGACCACGAGCCGCCGCGCGGGATCCGCGAGGACGATGTCGATGACCTTGTTGAGCTGCGCCGCGTTCGCGAGCGACGAGCCGCCGAATTTGCAGACCTTCATGTTCAGATTCTTGCCTTTCCCTCTTGACCGAACAGCCGTCAGACCATGCCGCCGTTGACGGAGATGACCTGGCCCGTCACGTAGGACGACTCGTCGCCCGCCAGCCACGCGACGCAGTTCGCGATGTCCGCCCCCGTGCCGAACCGCTTCAGCGGAATCGACTCGGCGTACTGCTTCTTGAGCTCGTCGGGAAGCTGGTCGGTCATCGCCGAGACGATGAACCCCGGCGCGACGGCGTTGCAGCGCACCTTGCGCGAGCCGAGCTCCTTCGCGACGGTCTTCGTGAGCGCGATCACGCCGCCCTTCGACGCCGTGTAGTTCGCCTGCCCCGCGTTGCCCGTGATGCCGACGACGGACGTGATGTTGACGATCGACCCGCCGCACGGCGCGCCGTCAGCCCCCTTGTTCTTCATCATCGGACGCGCCACCGCGCGCGTGAAGAGGAACGTGCCCTTCAGGTTGATGTCGACGACGAGATCCCAGTCCGCATCGCTCATGCGCATGAGCAGCCCGTCCTTCGTGACGCCCGCGTTGTTGACGAGCACGTCAATCCGCCCGAACTTCTCCAGCACTTCCTTGACGCAGGCGTCGACATCCGCCGAACTCGAGACGTCGACCTTGCGGCAGTGGGCCGCGCCCTCGCACGACTCGATCGACCGCGCGACCGCGACGACCGTCGCGCCCTCGGCGGCGAATTTTTTCACGATGGCCGCGCCAATGCCGCGCGACGCCCCGGTCACGATCGCGACCTTGCCCTTCAGCGTCTCGCCCATGTCACAGCACCTCCAACGTGGCGTCCAGTGACGCGAGGTCGGCGACGTTCGCCGTCTTCAGCGCCGCGTCGATCTTCTTGACGAGGCCCGACAGCACCTTGCCGGGGCCGAACTCGACGAACGTGTCGCAGCCGAGCGCCTTCGCCGCCGCGACGTCCGCCGCCCAGTTCGTCGTGCCCGTGACCTGTTCAAGCATGAGCGCCTTGATCGCGCCCGGATCGGACGCGTGCGGCTGGCCCGTCACGTTCGAGAGAACCGGGAACTTCGGCGCATGGAACGTGATCCCGTCGAGAACCGGCGCGAGCTTCTCGCGCGCCGGAGCCATGAACGGCGAGTGGAACGCGCCGGCCGTCGCGAGCGGAATCGCCCGCTTGATGCCAAGCTCCTTCGCCTTCGCCGCCGCCGCCGCAATCGCGTCCTTCGAGCCGGACAGCACCTGCTGCGCCGCCGAGTTGACGTTCGCGACCGTGCAGCCCGTCGCCGCGCAGAGAGCCGTGAGCTGGTCAGGCGTCGCGCCGACGATGGCAATCATGCCGGACGGCGTCGCCGCGCAGGCCTCCTGCATGAAACGACCGCGCGCCTCCAGCACCTTCAGCGTCGAGTCGAAGTCGAGGACGCCCGCCGCGCAGAGCGCGCCCCACTCGCCGAGGGACAGGCCCGCCGCGCAGGCGAAGGCCGTCGGACGCTTTTTCTGGAGCGCCGTGTAGGCCGCGTAGCTCATCACGAAGATCGCGGGCTGGCAGACGTTGGACTTCGTCAGCTCCTCCGCCGGGCCCTCGAAGCAAATCTTCTTCAGGTCGAAGCCGAGGACGGCGTTCGCCTTGTCGAAGAAGCCCATGATCTCGGAATCCGCCTCGGCGAAATCCTTGCCCATGCCGGGGACCTGTGCGCCCTGTCCGGCGAAAATGCAGCACATGCTCATTCTTTCTTTTTCCTTTTCTGTTTAAATTGCTTTCTTAACGTCTTTTAGAACGCCTTATATACTCTTCCTTCTGGCCTTTTTCCTTCTCAATTTCGTATAGTATACCACACACCGCGCATCGGCACAACGCGCAAAGGCTCTGGATTATCCCCGGTTTTGGAAATGGCTACCGAACCCTCGCGAGGCCTCGCGCGGTTTTCATCGATTTTGCCGTT
>CAKTZA010000048.1 GCA_934635045.1 uncultured Kiritimatiellota bacterium
CCCCCCCCCCCCCCCCCCCCCCCTCAGGGGCGAAAGCGGAGGAAGCGGCCGTCAGCGTCGCCGTGCCCGTGCCGCGCTTGACGAGCTGGCTCGCCGTCGGCAGCGGCTCGTCATACGTGACGTTCGACGAGATGTCGATCGTGATGACGCCATCCACAGGCGCCGGAATCGGCTCGGCTCCGCCAGTCACCGCAAGGGCGACGAAAGCACAACAGGCAACAGGTATCTTGATGTTTCGCATGCTATGTTCCTTTGTTGTTTTCATGGACAAGGAAGGATGTCAAATCGTTGATCTGTAGGCCATCTTGGGGACAGTCCCCCGAAGATGGCGTTAGTATATCAAAACGAAGGAACTGTGCGCAATTAGAAAGATTGCATTCATACGTGTAATTTTTGCATTACATTGATGGGAAAGCATATCAAATTATTGTTTCGGCAATTAAGCCTAAATGCGGCAGTTGAAATCCACTCGAATCTTTATAATCGCACACGGAGGCACGGAGACACGGAGTTTCTTCAGAATATCACACTTCGTGGCGCAGTACGCGCTTTCACCCGTTGGGTGAACAGACAGACCAGCAGACGGGATAAGTTAGTTGCGAAAATCGACTTGAAATCCGTTCATTTCTCCGTGTCTCCGTGCCTCCGTGCCTCCGTGTGAGACATTCGCTTCTCAACTGCTTTTTTTAGGCTAAACATTCATCCCATTGCGAACGCAGTGAGCGAATGGGATGCTAATGTTTGTCACAATATTTCGTTGCCGCATCTATAGTGACGCACGTGCAACAATCTGATGCAGCTCGGCGACGACCTTCTCGGCCAATGCCTGATCCGGCAACACCAGGTTCGGCAGACGCGCAAACGGAATCATCTCGACCGTGAGCGTCCTGTCATAACCGGCCTTCGCCAGCGCCGCGAAAAGCCGTCGGTAGTCGACCTCGCCCGTCAGCAGGGAATCGCCGAAGCCGTGCAGCGTGCCGCCGCAGTCCGTGCCCTGCCAGTTCTTGATGTGAACCGCCTTGATCCGCTGCGCGCCGAGAATCTCGACGTAGTCTTCCGGCGGCGCATAGAGAAGGCAGTTGCCGACGTCGAAGTACATGCCCAGGCGACCTGTCTTGAACTGGTCGAGAAAGAGCTTCCATTCCATCGGCGAGAGCAGGAATCGCATCCACACGTTCTCAAGCGCGAGATTGACGCCCAACGCCTCCGCCAACGGAATGAGCTCGTTCAGCGACTTCACCGAATTCTCCCAGACCGTCCGATAGGGCACGACCGGGCGCGTGGGATCCCACGTCACGTGCGCCGAGCCAGGGATGACGAGGATCGTCTCCGCGCCGATCCATGCGGCGATCTGCAGATACGCCTTCGTGAAATCGACCGCCCGCCGCCGCTCGGCCTCGTCCGCCGCGCCAAGGTTCATCGACCCGTAAAAGCCCGTCGCAAGCGTCCGCAGCCCAATGCCGCGCGCCTTCGCGTAGGTCGCGATCTTGCGGCAGTCCGCCTCGGAGATGTCGACAGGCAGACAGTCGCCGACCGTCAGCTCCACGCCGTCAAGACCTTTCGTCCGCGCGAAATCGATGAATTCATACGGCGTCTTGTTCGGGCCGAAGCCGCCGAACACCCAGTAGTTAAGAGCCTTGTACATGATGAAAGCCTGAAAGATAGGTGATTGGGAAGGTGAAGGTTAGAGGCGGACGGCCTTGCGCGTCCGAACGGACTTCTCTTCGGCGAACACAATCGCCATCGTGTCCGCGACGGAATCGATCGTCTGGTACTTCGTCGGCGGCACGCCCTTCGCGACGCAGGAGACGAAATAGGCCAATTCCTGATGCCAGCCCGTCGGCCCGGCCTTGACGTCGCACGTCGGAGCAATCGCCTTGCCCTTCGCCGGGAAGATGTGATAGCCGGAGGCGTCCAGCTTCAGCGTCGCCTTTTCGCAGACGATCGTGAAGCTCATCTCGAACGTCGCGCCCTTGGCCTGCTCCCAGCCGCCCTCGGCCATCACGAGCCGCCCGTCGCCGTAATCGTATGTCGTGACGACATGGTCGATGCCGCCCTTCGAGACGACGTTCGCGCCGACGCTCGTCACGGACTTCGGCTTGCCGAAGAAGTAGTTCACCTCGTCGGTGTCGTGCACGTGCAGGTCCAGGAGCGCGCCGCCCGACATCGCCCCGTCCATGTACCAGTTCCGCCAGCTGTTGCCGTCCACGCCGGGCGAAATGCGCTTGAAGGTCGCGGAAAGCATCTTCCCGGCCTTGCCCGACTTGTAGTATTCGTACGCATGGCGGTACTCCGGCCAGGCACGGACGCACAGGCCCACGTTGAAGAAGCCCTTGGCCTCCTTCGCCGCCGAGACGATCGCCCGCATCTCCGCCGCCGTGCGGCAGAGCGGCTTCTCGCAGAACACGTGCTTGCCCAGCTTGAGCGCCGTCAGCGCGTAGCGCATGTGCAGCGTGGTCGGCACGCAGATGTCGACGACCTCGACCTCGGGATCGGCGATGAGGTCGTCCGCCTCCGCATAGGCCTTCACGCCCGCGAGGTCGAGCGGCTTCGTGTTGTCGCCGCCGCCGATGTTGCCGACGACCTTCGAGACGTCGCCGCGCCGCTTCGCCGGATCGACGTCCGCGATCGCGACGACCTTCGCGTTCCGAAGCCCCTTGTAGACGCCCCAGTGGGTCGTGCCCATGAAGCCGAACCCGATGATGCCAACCTTGACCTGTTTCATTCTGACTTGCCTCCTTCTGAAAAGCCGTTGCGGCTTTGTGACGAGCGCATTATACCATATGCGACTATCAAATAAAGAAAAGAAGACTATCAAAATCGAAACGCCCGGATGTGGTATAATCCGCGTCATGGGAAAGAAAGCCGAACTCATGCGCATCCTCGTGGCCATTCCGACCTCGACGCACACGCAGCGCCAGCTGCTCGAAGGGCTGCTCGCCTACGCGCACGCGAAAGGCGGCGCGCCGTGGCAGTTGCACCTCGACCTCCGCGACCTCAACCGCCAGCACCTGAAGGACCTCGCGCGCTGGCGCTGCAGCGGCGTCATCGCCTACATCCTCAGCGCGCGCGAGCGCCGCAGCTTCCTCGCGACGGGACTGCCCGCCGTCTTCATCGAGCCGCTGCTCGCCCAGCCGCCGCGCACGGCGCGCCGCAACGTCGTCACGTTCGTGAACGAGCACGCCGCCGAGGGACGGACGGCCGCCGACTACTTCCTGACGCGGCACTACCGGTCCTTCGCCTACGTCGGCACCGCACGGCCCACGTTCTGGAGCGACGAGCGGCGCAGGGGCTTCGCGGCGCGCCTGCGCGAGGCGGGCCATCGGCCCGCCGTCTACGGCGGACTCCTCCCGGCCGAACAGGACGACTTCGCGCTCGAATCGCGGCGCCTGGCGAAATGGCTCCGGGAGCTGCCGCGCCCGACGGCCGTCTTCTGCGTCCATGACCGCCGCGCGCAGCAGGTCATCGCCACGGCACAGGCCGCCGGACTGCGCGTTCCCGACGATCTCGCGGTTCTCGGCGTCGACGACGACGAGCTGCTCTGCGAAATGACCGTGCCGGCGATCTCCTCCATCCCGGTCGGCGACCATGCGCGCGGAGAGGCCGTCGGTGCGGCGATGGACGCGCTCCTGTCCGGGCGTCCGACGCCGCGCCACGTCGTCTCGCGCCACACGGCGGTCACGACACGCCGCTCTACCGACGCGCAGGCCATTTCGGACGCCTTTGTCGCGCGCGCCCTCGCGCACGCGAGCCGCGACCTCTCCACCCCCCGGACACTCGACGAGCTCGCCGTCGTCGCCGGCTGCTCGAAGACGGAACTCGCACACCGCGCCCGCGCCGCGCTCGGCCATTCGCTCGGCGACGAGCTGACGGGGCTCCGCCTCGACCGGGCAATCGCCTGCCTGGCCCAGACGACGCGAACCGTCGACGAGATCGCCAAGTCCTGCGGCTTCTGCAGCGCCTCGCACCTCGGCCTCCGCCTCCGCGCCGCCTTCGGCAAGTCGCCTTCAGCCTATCGCTCCGCGTCCGACCGAGGCTTGACGTAGTAGTAGTCGCCGTCGAGGTGCCTGAACGGCAGGGTTGAGAAGTCGTTCGTCGCCATGCCCGGCGTCATGCAGAAGACCTGCGAGGCGGCGAGTTCCGCCGCGCCCGGCCAAAGATAGCCCTGCTTGACGATCACGACGTCGTAGTCCTTCACGTCAAGATTCATCGCCGCGAAATGCTCCTTCATCGTGAAGGAGGTGCGGACGGTCGAGTAGACGACATCGACATTCCCGTCCCGCACGACCACGCCCTCGCCCGCCTCCTCACCGACGAAGCCGAGGATCTTGCCGCGCCCGACCGCACGATCCGCGAACTTCGCCACGGCATCCGGATCGCACAGCGACGTGAAGAGTGTCTTCAGTCCCGTGCCCTTGAAGGCCTTCACGAGGCAGTCGCTCGTCCCCGCCGCACCGGCCGTCGTGTTGTCGCCGGAATCGCTCACGAACACGGGCTTCGCCATCGTCCGCACCGCCTCTGGCGTCTTCTCGGGCGCAAGCGCCGGCACACCAAACGCGAGATCGGTCTTGTGCGCCTCGAAATAGTCGGCGATCGTCTTCGTCTTCGCCGCGATCTCGTCATGTCCGTCCGCCGAATAGACCACGACCGACGCGCCCATGAACGGCGCATCGACCCAGGGCTGTCCGTTGAAGACGTTCGCGGACACGACACGCGGATCCCGGTCGAGCTCGCGCACCATCTTCAGAAGCGTGACGTACGGCTCGACGCACGTCTGCGCGGCGTCCGCAAACTGCACGCGGATGCGGAAGAAGTGGGGGACGGGGGCGGCAGAATGGGACGCGAGAATCTTCATCAGCGCCTCGGCGGCGCGCGTCTCGGCCTCGTCGTAGTCGGTGTGCGGGGCGGTGCGGTAGCCGCTGATCGCCTGCACCTGCGCGACAAGGCCTTCCGAGACGTTCGCATGGAAGTCGAGGTCGAGCGAGATCGGAATCGCATCGCCGACCGTCTTGCGCAGTTCCCGCACCGTCAGCTCCTCGCCGCTGAAGCCGCCCTCCACGCACATCGCGCCGTGCAGGTAGAGGTAAATGCCGTCCGCATCGGGGCGCTTCGCCGCCTCGGCGCGGAAATCAGCCAAGATCTCGTCGAAGCAGGCGCGCGAGACGAAGCCGGACGGCAGGCTGACCGCGTAGACGAGCGGCACGACCTCGAATCCCGCCGCCTCGAAGAGGTGCGAAGCGAACAGGCGGTGCTTCGCCTCTTCGCCCTTGAGATAGTAGAAGTCGCCCTTCTCCGCCTGTACGGCGGAGAAGGTGTTCGACTCGCACTGAAACGCGCCGACGAGAATCTTCATGGCTTACAGCGGCTTCGAGAAGTACGCGTCCATCTTCGGAGACATCGGCGTGCAGCCGTTCTCCGTGATGATGTAGCCCGTCTCGATACGCGCGCCGTTGAACTTCGGGTGTCCGAAGAAGCTGACATCGACCATGACGGTCATGCCGGGGGCGAGCACGTCCTCGGAGTTCGGGCCGTAGAACGGCAGCTCCGCCTCCATGAGGCCGATCGTGTGCGCAAACGGGCAGACGAGGTACTTGAAGAGGTCGTGCTTCTTGAAGTACTCGCGACCGGGCACGTCGATCTCCTTGCCGGAGACGCCGGGCTTCAGCATACCCTTCGTGAGCCACATCACCTCGCGCAGATGGTTCATGCAGTCCTTCTGATCCTGCGTAAAGACGCCGTTCACGGGAAGCGTGTCGCCGAAGGTGCCCGCATAGCCGTTGAAGCGCGGCGCGATGCCGACCATAACGAGTTCTCCGTCCTGCATCTGCCGGTTCGTGGCCGTCGGGACGACCGCGTTCGCGCGTTCGCCCGAGCCGACGATGGTGGAGTACGCGAAGCTCGTCGCGCCATTCGCGCGACAGACCGCCTCGCCCGCCGCCGCGACCTCGAACTCGAACGCGCCGGGACGGATCTTCGCCTTCATCGCGTCATAGGCGAGGTCGCAGAGTCCGACGGCCTTGAGCATGTTCGCGCGCTCCCAGTCGCTCTTGTACGCGCGCATCGCCTCGTAGTCGGACGTGATGTCCACGAGCTCGACGCCCGCGAAGCCCTTCTGGAAGTCGAGGTAGACCTGGTGCGGCAGCGCGGCCGTGCCGACGAGGCCGATGCGCTTCAGCGGCAGGCCGGCGGCTGACATCTCCTTGTAGAGGTCCTCGAAGCCGATGATGTGCGCGTTCGGGTATTCCTCTTCCGGCACCATGAAGACCGGGAAGCAGCGGATCTTCTTGATCGCCGAGCTCTGGAGCGCAAACGGCTCGGACTCCGGCCCGCCGAGCAGCCACGGCTCGCCCTTGCGCGGCACGAACACGGAGCCCTTCTCGAACTGGCCGCACCAGCCGGTCAGGTACCAGCCGTTGGCGATGTTGAGCTCGTCGAAGTAGACGAGCGCGGCATCAAGGTTCTTCTTCTCGAGGATCGCCTGAACGGCGGCGATGCGCTTGTCGGTTTCGGATTGGTTGTAGTAGGACATGATAGCTTGGTAGTAGGTAGTTGGTTGTGGGTTTAGCAGGAGAAGCCCTGGACGGGATAGTACGCCATGTCTTTCCGGCGGTCGAGACGCCCGTAGACGGCGACGACCGGCACGTCGGACGCGAGAATCGTCGCGGTCTGCCCCGGGCCGAGCTGGAACTGCTCGTCGCCGAGCGGATAGTCCATGCGGAAGCACTTGACGCGCCGCGCTGGCACGTGCAGCGTGATCCCCTCCTTCGGCTCCTTGTCGTCGAAGAGGATCGTGACCTTGACCGTCGCGTCCTTTTCGCCGTTGTTGACGATCATCAGTGCCTCGTGGCCGAACGGTTCAGAATCCCCGTGCGGCGGCAGGTCGCCGTCCGAGAACACCCATGTTTTCTTGCCGATTTCCATTGTTGGATTCCTTTCTCAAGTTGCACGGGTATTATACACCCTCGCCCCCGCCGTTTTCAATTGTATTGTTTGCAAAATCAAGTGGAATCTTTGCAACAGATCGGCCCTTCGTGATATACTACTGTCCCATGAAAAGAGAAACGCTCCCCAAAGTCGGCATCTTGGTCGAGATCACGCGCGAGTTCGGACGCGGCCTCTGTCGCGGCATCGCCGAACTGGCGCGCGAGACCGGCGCGTTCACGCCCTCGCTCGTCGACGCCTCCCTCCTGCGCCGCCCGGAAGAGCTGCGCGCCTACGACGGCTTCGTCGCGCGCGTCATGAACGACCGCATCGCCGCCACGCTTGCCGCCACGGGACGCCCGGTCGTGGACGTCTACTACGACCGTCCGCGCGCGGGCTTCGCCATCGTCAAGACGCGCCACTCGCGCATCGGCACCCTCGCCGCCGAGCACTTCCTCGAACGGCGCTTCAGGAACTTCGCCTTCTGCGGATTCGCGGGCGGACGATTCTCGGCCTATTGCCGCGCCGCCTTCGCGCACGCGCTGGCGCGACATGGGGCGGTCTGCGCGAACTACAAGCCCGACCCGAAGGCGCGCTACGCCTTCAATGCGCAGGTGCTCATCAACGAGCAGCTGCAGCCCGCGCCGGACGCCAAGGCCCTCGCGCGCTGGCTGGCGAAGCTGCCGAAGCCCATCGCCGTTTTCTGCCCAAACGACCTCCGGGCCTGGCAGCTCGTGCAGATCTGCAAGGCGCGCGGCTTCGACGTGCCGCGCGACATCGCCATCCTCGGCCTCGACAACGACGTCCTCGTCTGCGGACTCGCCAGCCCGACGATCTCCAGCATCGATCCCGGCACCGAGGCCATCGGACGCTGCGCGGCCGCCACGCTCCTCCAGCTCCTCGCGAATCCGGGCCTCATGCGGAAGGAGATCGTCCGACAGGTCGATCCCATCGGCGTCGTCGAGCGCACCTCGACGGAAATCTACCCGCTCGACCCGCCTTGGCTGTCGGACGCGCTCGTCTACATCAACCGCAACATCGCCCGCAACCTGACGGCCTCCGACATCTACCGCCTGACCGGGCTTTCGCACACGCAGGTCGACAAGGTCTTTCGCCGCCAGCTCGGCACGACAGTGCAGAACGTGATCGCCGCGATGCGCCTTGAGCGCGCCCAGCACCTGCTCACGTCCACCCGGCTGTCCGTCTCCGAAATCGCCCCACGCTGCGGCTTCTCCTCGCCCCAGTACTTCATCCGAACCTTCGCGGGGAAATTCGGCACCTCGCCGCGCCAGTGGCGCACGGCACACACACGGGCATAACAAAAAAAGCCTCGAACAAGTCGAGGTCTTTCTTTGGAGGTGGGAAGCGGAGTTGAACCGCTGTAAGCGGATTTGCAGTCCGCTACCTAACCGCTCGGCCATCCCACCGTTAGGCAAATATGCACAACGGAGAGTAGTATATCAAATCTGCCGTGAGGACGCAAGGGGGGTGCGCCAATCGGCGGGCAGGGCCGCGAGGACGGCCTCGACGACCGCATCGAGCGTGAGGTCGCTCGAATCGATCTCCAGCACGCCGTCCGCCTTGCGGAGCGGCGCGTATTGGCGCGTCGAGTCGATGGCGTCGCGCGCGAGGAGCGAAGCCTTGACCGCCTCCGCGCTTTGGTTCGCAATGCCCTTCTCGACCTCTTCCTTCTGCCGCCGCCGCGCCCGCGCCTCCGCGCTCGCGGTCAGGTAGAAGCGCGCCGGCGAGTCGGGAAAGACGGCCGTCGTGATGTCACGTCCCTCGACAACAAGGCTGCCGTGCGCCGTCAGGCCGCGCAGGATCGCCGTGATGCGGTCGCGCACCGCCTTCACCGTCGCGACCGCCGAGGCGTGCGCGTTGATTTCCGGCGTGCGGATGCGGTTACCCGGCTTCTCGCCCTTCACGTAATAGGCGATCGCGCCGTCTTCGGGACGGCACACGACATCGACCGACGCGGCGAAGGCGGCGACGGCGACGGGATCCGACGTGTCGACGCCGTTCGCCAGGCACTGCCACGTCATGATGCGGTAGAGCGCACCCGAATCGACGTGCAGATAGCCGAGCCTCTGCCCGACGATTCGCGAAACCGAACTCTTGCCCGCCCCCGAAGGCCCATCAATCGCAATGACGTTCGACATGGCGCACCCCTTACTTCGCGACCGGCTCCATCCGCAGCGTCCAGGCCGTCTTCTCGATCGGGAAGACGTACTTCTTCATCGGCTCCGGGCCGCAGCTCGCGCCGCCGAGGCCCGTCTGGCGCACGTCGAGGTTCAGGCAGACCTCCGGCCGCGCGACGAGCGGCGCGCGGAAGCGCTGCTGGCCGTTGCGGTGCCGCGCGAACTCCATGTCCTCCCAGCCGTAGTGCAGGGCCTGCACGAACAGCGGCTCGGACGCCGAGAAGCGCACGCCCGTGCCGTCCTTCGCCGTCAGGCTGACCCAGCGGACATCCGTCTTGTAGCCGTTGTCCTGCGGGCGCACGTAGTCCTCGAACTGCTCCGTGACCGTCGACCGCCAGCGGCCGAGAAACGAGCCGGAATTGCGGTCGACGTAGTTCTCGCGCGGGCCTCGTCCGTAGTACTCGATCGCCTCCAGCGCAGAGTCGAGCTTGAGCGAGAGGCCGAGGCGCGGCAGCGCGGGCGGCATCGTGCCGTGCGGCGTCACGACGTTCGCGACCGTGATTGCGCCGTCCGCGCCGAAGCTCCAGACGGCCTCGTGCGTGAAGCCGGCCGACTTGCGACCCGTCACCTCCGTCGTGACGACGACCTTTCCGTCGCGCACCGCGAGCGGCCGCGCATGGTAGCGGAGCTGCGTGAGGCCGCGCGAATAGACGCTGCCGCGCTTCAGGTTGTCCGACCACGCGGCGCCGCGCCGCATCCAGATGTCATTGTCGGTGAGCGCGCGCAGGCAGGAGAGCTGCGGCCCCGCGACGAGGCCCGGCGCCGGGTCCTTCAGGATCGTGCGCCCGTTCATGACGAGTTCGCAGAGCGTGCCCGACGCGCGACAGAAGACGGCCTTCGTCGGCCCCGCCGTGACGGTCACGGCCTTGTCGGCCTCGTCGATCGTCACGCCGGGCGGCGTGACCGCAGAACCCGCAGCCGACGGAGCCGCAGAACCCGTAGCCGCCTGCGCGAAGTTCCAGCCCGTGCCGAGCGCGACCTGGTCACGCGCGACGACCCAGCCCTTCGGCACGAGCGGCGCCTCGGCCTTCGTCGCGAACGCGAAGTTGACGAAAATCTCCGCGCCGGGCTTCGCGGCGGCGAGCGCCTCGGCGAGGCCGGGCACGGTGAAGCGGCAGCGCTTCAGCGGCTCGACGGCCGGCGTCTCGAACGCGCCCGACTTCGTGACGGTGCCGTCCTCGACAAGCTCCCACGTCGCGGCGTAGGCGTCCGCCCGCGTGAAGAGGAAGCGGTTCCAGAGCTCGAACACGACGGCGTAGGGGTTGTCGCCGGGCTTCGCCGAGCGCGTGACGACGAGGTTGCGTTGGACGTGCGCGACCTCCACAAGCTTCGCCGAGATGTTGCGGAACGGATCGACGATGCCGTTGTCGCAGAACGGCCCGTCGTTCGGCTGCTCGTCGAAGTCGCCGCCGTAGGCGAGGTAGCGCGCGCGCGCGCCCGTCTTCGGGTCGATGCGGTCGGTGCACTTCCAGACGGCCTGGTCGACCCAGTCCCAGATGCAGCCGCCAATCAGCGAGTCATAGCGGTAGAAGGCGTCCCAGTATTCCTTGAAGTTGCCGACCGCGTTGCCCATCGCGTGCGCGTACTCGCAGAGGAACGCGCACTTGCGGGGCGAGTGGTCGCCGGAATCGACGAAGCCCTCGCCGCCGGACTCCTTCTTCATCGCGCCGTCCCCGGTGTCGCCGAACTGGCCGCGCGCCTCCAGCCATTCGACGGACGGATACATGCGGCTGTCGACGTCCGCATCGGGGTTGCCGCGCTCCCAGTGGACGGGCCGCGTCGGGTCCAGCCCCTTCACGGCGGCGATCGCATGGCGGAAGCAGTCGCCGTGGCCCGTCTCGTTGCCCATCGACCACATCGTGACGGACGGGTTGTTGCGGTAGAAGACGCAGTTGCGCTCGTTGCGCTCGACGATCGAATGGTCCCATTCGGGATAGCGGCCGAGGCCGTTCTCGCCGTAGCCCGGCTCGTGGCCCTCGACGTTCGCCTCGGCGATCACGTAGATGCCGTAGCGGTCGCAGAGGTCGTACCAGCGGCGGTCGTTCGGGTAGTGCGAGGTGCGCACGGTATTGATGTTGTAGCGCTTGAAGAGCGTGATGTCCTTCATCATGTCGTCCAGCGTGACGGTGCGCCCGTTGTCGGGGTTCGTCTCGTGGCGGTTCACGCCCTTGAACTTGATCGGCTGTCCGTTGACAAGGAAGCGGTTGCCGACGATCTTCTGCTCCTTGAAGCCGACCTTCTTCGCGCGGATGTCGTCGCCCTTCCGGATGACGAGCGTGTAGAGGTAGGGATCCTCCGCCGACCAGAGGCGCGGATTCGCGACCTGGAGCGGCGCGAGGCCGCAGGTAAACGTGCCGACGAGCTTGCCGTCCGCGTCAAAGAGCTTCGCGTCCGCGAGGTCGCAGCCCGCGACGTTCACGCGGCCGAACGCATAGTTCGCGGTCGAGAGCTCGGTCTGCACCGTGAAGTCCCAGATACCGTCCTTCGGCTTCGCCCAGAGCGTGACGTCGCGGAAGATGCCGGAGAAGCGGAACATGTCCTGGTCTTCGAGGTAGCTGCCGTCGCACCAGCGGTAGACCTCGACGGCAAGGAGGTTCTCGCCGTCCTTGAGGTAGGGCGTGATGTCGAACTCGGAGGGGAGCTTCGCGTCCTCGGCGTAGCCGACCTTGTGCCCGTTGACCCAGACGTAGTAGGCCGAGTACACGCCGTCGAAGCGCAGGATCACGTCGCGGCCCGCCCAGTCCGCCGGCACGGTGAACGTCGTGCGGTAGGAGGAGACGGGGTTGTAGTCGCGCGCGTCCGTGTCGCGGTCGCGGATCGTCGGGGCGGCGATGTCGCGCTTCGGGTCCCAGGCGTGCGGGTAGCGGACATTCGTGTAGCCCGGCGTGCCGAAGCCGCGCATCTCGACGCAGCTCGGCACGTCAATCGTGAACCAGGCCGAATCGTCGAAGTCAACCTGCCAGAAGTCCTTCACGCGCAGGTCGGGATTGCCCGCCCACGAAAACTTCCAGTCGCCGTTGAGGCTCTTCTTGTAGGGCGTCTCGGGCTCAAGGGCGTCCGTGAGCGCGGCCTCTTCGCTTGCGAGCGGCATCGCGTACGTGCGCGCCGGCAGGCGGTTGATGGAGTTGACCTGGAGGTTCTCCCAGTCGTTCGGCTGCGCAGCCACCGCCGCGCCCGTCGTCAGCAGCAGCGCTGCCAGAATTGTCATGTGTTTCATGTGCTGTCTTGTTTCCTGTTAGTAGACAAAAAGCATTTCGCGGTACTTCGGGAGCGGCCAGCGCGCATCGTCAATCAGGCCCTCCAGCCGGTCGACCGTCTTGCGCAAGTCGTCCATCGCGGCGATCTGGCCCGCAGGGTCGTCGCGCCCCAGCGCCTTTTCGAGCCGGTCGCACTTCACGTGCAGGTCGTCCAGCCCCGCGCCGAGCTTCAGCGAAAGCGCCGTCAGGCCGCGAATGCCGGTCTTGAGCCCGTCCGCCTTCGCCTGGCCGAGCGCCGTCGCCAGCCGCGAGAACTCGTCCGCCACGACGGGCCGCACCATCGACCGCGCGATTTCGAGGGCGATGCCCGCCTCGATGCGGATGCGCCGATGGTAGTCCTCCAGGCCAATCTCCCGCCGCGCGCGCATTTCCGTCGCGGAGAGGACGCCGTACGTCTCGAAGAGCGCGACGTTGGCCGCGTCGTCGAGCGGCGCGAGAGCCGCCGGCGTGTCCCGCAGGTTCGGCAGACCGCGCCGCGCGGCCTCCTTCGGCCAGTCCGCCGAATAGCCGTCGCCGGAGAAGACGACGCGGCGGTGCGCCTTCACAAGCCGCTGCAGCAGCTTCTGAAGGTTTTCGTGGAAGTCGCCCGTCATCGCCTCCAGCTTGTCGCAGAGGGCGTCGATCGACTCGGCGACGATCGTGTTCAGCACGGTCTGGCTGTACGCGCAGTTCTGCGAGGCCCCCGGCGCGCGGAACTCGAACTTGTTGCCCGTGAAGGCGAATGGCGACGTGCGGTTGCGGTCGGTCGTGTCGCGCGGCAGCGGCGGCAGCGTGTCGACGCCGACGCGGAGACTGGCCTTGGCGCGCGCGCGGCTGTCCGCACGGGCGGGGACAGGCCCCGCCTTCGCGCCACGCTCGATCGCGTCGAGGACGGCGTTGAGCTCGTCGCCGAGGAAGACCGAGATGATCGCCGGCGGCGCCTCGTTCGCGCCGAGGCGGTGGTCGTTGCCCGCGCCGGCCGTCGTCAGGCGCAGGATGTCCGCATGCTTGTCGATCGCGCGGAGGACGGAGACGAGGATCGTCAGGAAGATCGCGTTCTCGCGCGGGTTGTCGCCCGGCGTCAGCAGGTTGCGCCCGCCGTAGGCGATGGACCAGTTGCAGTGCTTGCCCGAGCCGTTCACGCCCTCGAAGGGCTTCTCGTGCAGGAGGCAGACGAGCCCGTGCTTCTCGGCCGTCTGGCGCAGGACCTCCATGACCATCATGTTGTGGTCGACGGCGAGGTTCAGGTCCTCGAACATCGGCGCGAGCTCGAACTGGGCGGGCGCGACCTCGTTGTGCCGCGTCTTCGCCGGGATGCCGAGCTGCCAGAGGCGCTCCTCGACCTCGGTCATGAACGCGAGAACGCGCGGACGGATCGAGCCGAAGTAGTGGTCGTCGAGCTGCTGGTGCTTCGCGGGCGCGGCGCCGAAGACCGTGCGCCCCGTCTGCAGCAGGTCGGGACGCTTCAGGTAGAAGCGGCGGTCGATGAGGAAGTACTCCTGCTCGGCGCCGAGCGTGACCGCGACGTGCGCCTTCTTCTGCCCGAACTTCCGCATCAGCCGCTCCGTCGCGCGCGAGACGGCCTGGATGGAGCGCAGGAGCGGCGTCTTCATGTCGAGCGTGTCGCCCGTGAACGAGCAGAACGCCGTCGGGATGCAGAGCGTCGCGCCGTTCGCGTGCCGCTTGACGAACGCCGGCGAGGTCGGATCCCACGCCGTGTAGCCGCGCGCCTCGAACGTCGAGCGCAGCCCGCCCGACGGGAACGACGAGGCGTCCGCCTCGCCGCCGATCAGGTTCTTGCCGGAGAACCGCTGCACCGCCTGCGCGGGGCCCGTCGGCTCCAGGAAGGCGTCGTGCTTCTCGGCCGTGCCGCCCGTCAGCGGCTGAAACCAGTGCGTGAAGTGCGTCGCGCCCTTTTCAAGCGCCCAGGTCTTCATGCCCTCGGCGACCGCGTCCGCAATCGTCGGGTCGAGGGGCTTCGAGTCGCGCATCGTCGCAAGCAGCTTCGCGGCGACGGCTTTCGGCAGATGGCGGCGAATCGCCTTCTCGGAGAAGACGTCCGCACCATAGGTCTTGAGGCTCGTGTCAAGCATATCTGCACATTATATCAGAAATGCGGACATCCTGCTGATCGCGAAAAGGAAAGGCGCGGTCATCATGCCGCGCCTTTCCCTCGGATCTGTCCGCCGTGCCGATCAGTCGGCCATCGGACGGACCTTGCCTTCCTTGATGCGTTTTTCGATGACCTGCTGGGCAATGTTCTTCGGCACCGCCTCGTACTGCTTGAAGATCATCGTGAACGAGCCGCGGCCCTGCGTGACCGTGCGGATCGCGTTCGAGTAGCCGAACATCTCGCCGAGCGGGACGGTCGCCTTGAGGAGCTTGACGCCTGCGCGATCCTCCATGCCCTCGATGCGGCCGCGACGCTGGTTGATCGAACCGTTCGCCGCGCCCATGTACTGTTCGGGGACAACGACCTCGACGTCCATCATCGGCTCCAGCAGCTGCGGCTTCGCCTTGAGGAACGCCTGCTTGAAGCACTGCATCGCGCAGGTGATGAACGCGAACTCGTTCGAGTCGACCTCGTGGTACGAGCCGAAGTAGACCGTCGCCTTGACGTCCACGACCGGGAAGCCCGCGAGTGGGCCGGACTCGAGCGCCTTCTTGACGCCCTTCTCGACCGCCGGGATGTACTCCGTCGGGATGACGCCGCCCTTGACCTCGTTGACGAACTCGAAGCCCTTGCCCGGCTCCTGCGGCGCCAGCTTGAGGCAGACGTGCGCGTACTGGCCGCGGCCGCCGGACTGCTTGACGTGCTTGTACTCGTTGTCGACCGGCACCGTGATCGTCTCGCGGTACGCGACCTGCGGCGCGCCGACGTCGCACTCGACGTTGAACTCGCGCTTCAGGCGGTCGACGATGACTTCGAGGTAGAGCTCGCCCATGCCGGCGATGATCGTCTCGCTCGTCTCCTGGTCAAACGTGACGACGAAGGTCGGGTCTTCCATCGCGAGCGCGTGGAGCGCGACGCCGAGCTTCTCGTTGTCGCCGCGCGACTTCGGCTTGACCGCGACCGAGATGACCGGCGCCGGGAAGTCGATCGACTCCAGCGTGATCGGGTGGTCGGGGTCGCAGAGCGTGTCGCCCGTGCGCGTCTCGGTGAGGCCGACGCAGGCGACGATGTCGCCGGCGTGCGCCTCGTCCAGAGGCTCCTGCTTCGCCGCGTGCATGCGGAAGAGGCGCGAGATGCGCTGCTCCTTGTTGATCGTCGAGTCAAGAAGCTCCTCGCCGAGCTTCAGCGTGCCCGAATAGACGCGCACGAACGTGATCTTGCCGCCCGACTTCGGGTCGTTCATGATCTTGAACGCGAGGCCGCAGAACGGCGCGGTGTCGCTCACCTCGCGCGTCTGGCTCGGATCGTCGGCCGAGACCGCCGGGCCCGCGTCGAGCGGGGACGGCAGGTAGTCGCAGACCGCGTCGAGGAGCGGCTGGATGCCCTTGTCCTTGAACGCCGTGCCGCAGAACGCCGGGGTGATCGTCCGCGCCAAGCAGCCCTTGCGGATCGCCTTCTTGAGCTCGTCGTTCGTCAGCTCCTCGCCCGCGAAGAACTTCTCCATGAGCGCGTCGTCCTGCTCGGCGGCCGACTCGACCATCTTCTGGCGGTACTCCTGCGCCTTCTCGAGGTACTCCTCCGGGATGTCCTTCTCGATGACCGTCTTGCCGAGCGACTTCATGTCGAAGTAGAGCGCCTTCATCTTGATGAGGTCGATGACGCCGTCAAACGTCTCCGCCGCGCCGATCGGGATGACCATCGGGACGGGGTTCGCGTTAAGCTGGCTCTTCATCTGCTCCATGACGGAGTAGAAGTTCGCGCCGACGCGGTCCATCTTGTTGACGAACGCGATCTTCGGCACCTTGTACTTCTCGGACTGGCGCCACACCTGCTCGGACTGGGGCTGGACGCCGCCGACCGCGCAGTAGAGCGCGACCGCGCCGTCGAGGACGCGCAGCGAGCGCTCGACCTCAGCCGTGAAGTCCACGTGTCCGGGAGTGTCAATCAGCGAAAGGCGGTAGGCGCCCCACTGGACGCACGTCGCGGCGGACTGAATCGTGATGCCGCGCTCCTGCTCCTGCACCATGAAGTCCATCGTCGCGGCGCCGTCATGCACCTCGCCGATCTTGTAGTTCTTGCCGGAATAGAAGAGAATTCGCTCGGACGTCGTGGTCTTGCCACCGTCAATGTGGGCCATGATGCCGAAGTTTCTCACGTGATCGAGCGGAATGTCGCGCTTTGCCATTTCTTTTTTCTTCCTTTGCTTAGAAAAGTTTGTATATTATACCGAAAACGGGTCTGATCTTGCAAGGGGGGGGGCTTGATTTCACTCTTTTGTCCGTATGCTGTACGTTTTTCCGCACATATGGCAGGTGATGTCAATCACCGGCGGCAGCGTTTTCCTCTCCGCGTCGCCCAGGGCCGCCAGCGTCGCCGCCGCGCGTTCGGGCGAGCAGCGGCACTTGAAGACGAGCGGCATCGACTTCTTCAGCTCGGCCCGTTCGAGTCCGAGCTGCTTGAGCAGGTTGCGCTCGGCGACGGCGAGCGACTTGAAGCGGACGCCGAGGACGCCCGTGTTCGCGCCGTCCGGCAGCTCCTCCACAAGCACACCGCGCGCCTCCAGGATCTCCACGTCGTCCGAGACGGACGCCTCCAGCTGAATCGTCGCCTTGCGCTGGAGCGACCCCGCGAGGTAGCCGTCAAGGGAATTGGAGATGCCCTGCGAGAGGATGCGCCCCGGCACGGAGCGCGTCACCTGGATCTGGCAGTCGCCGAGAACAGCCTTGTCCTTCGGCTTTCCCAGTCCGTCGAAGTCATCGAGCACCTTCTTCTCGGTGTAGCCGCGCAACGTCCCCTCATGCGTACATTCGACGTTCAGCCCGCCAAGCGGCCCCGTGCACTTCAGCTGCACGACGACCGTCTCGTCCGGCTCGCTCGTCTCGGCGCCGAGCAGGGCCGCCGCCGCAAGGCCCTTGGCGAGATAGTGCGCCGCCGTCGGCCCGCACAGGTGCGCGCGCGCCAGGTCCTGCGCGGCGCCCGTCACATCCACGACCGTGACCGCGACCTTCTTCTCGGCGTCATACCATTCGTTTCGACAGTCTTTCATTTTCGTCCCCCCTTAAGGCGCCTTGCGCAGCTGCTGGTCGATCACGCGCTCGGCGCGCCACGCCGCCGCGAGCGTCGCGTCCGTCGCCGCCGTGTCGAACGTATGCGTGAAGAAGCCCTCGTAGGCCTGCGCGCCGTTGAGCCCCCGCAGCGAGAACGAGACCTTCTGCGTGCCCGCCGGGACGCGCCCGACGATCTCGACCGTGCCGCTGCGGTAGAGGTTCCGGAGCACGCGCGGATACGCCTCGGCCTGCGCGTCCGCCGCGAAGATGACGCGCAGATCCGACAGCACCGGGTCGCGGAAGCGCTCGGAAAGGCCGTCGATGCCCTCGCCCGCCTTCCAGCGCCAGCCGTCGAAGATGAAGCCCTCGCCCCGGTTGCCGCGCGTGAGCGCGTCGATGAGCGCGCGGTTTGCGGACGACTTGACGCCGTACATGTAGACGGAGATGAGCCCGTCGTTGAGCGCGGTGAACTGCGACAGGATGTCCGCGTTGTCGCGCACACCCGCGTTCGCGTCACCGTCCGTGACGACGAGCGCAATCAGCGGACGCGCCGGGTCGCGCGGCAGCGTGAGGACGGACGAGATCGTCGCGAACACGTCCGTGCGCCCGTGCGCCGCGAGGTTGTTGAGCCACCTGTCCGAGCGGTCGAACGACGCCTGCGTACAGTCCTGCCACGTGCGGAACGCATACGCGAAGCGGTCGCGGAACGCGACGAGGTTGAAGCGGTCGCCCGTGTTGGTCGCGCTGCGCAGGATGCGCTTGGCGGCCTTGCGGATCGAGACGATGCGATCCGACCCGATCGAGCCGGAAGCGTCCAGCAGCACAACGACGTCCTTCGGCACGACCGCAAGCGACGCGCGCGGCGACACCATCACCTTAAAATACGTCCATGCTCCCTCCGTCTGCCGCGTCATCGCCGTGTGGACGAACTTCGGGAGCTCGACCGCCTGGTCGGACTCGACGAGCGCCTTGACGGCCGCCTTCTCCTCCTCGACGATCTTCTCGTCGACCTTCTCGTAGACTTCCTCGGACGGCACGAACGTCGCCACCGGGGTCTCCGCCGGCGCCGTCACGCGCGCGAGCTGCGTCGGCAAGAACGCGGAATCGGGGTCTGTCCCCACGGATGGCGTGAGCTTGAGAAGCGGCGCGGCACTCGCCTCGGCGCGCGGCACGGCCGTCGGCGCCGCGAGCGCGGGCACGTCCGTGACGGACGGCGTCTCGATCTTCGCGCGCGGAATCTTCGCCGAGACGACCGCGTCCAGCTGAAGCGGCTCCGTGTCGAAGACCGGCGCGACCGCCTCGACCGTCGGCGCAGGCGGCACCGAGGCGACGGCGGCCTTGACGGCGACCGGCAGCACGTCGGGGGCTTCGGACGGCAGCGGCTCCGTCGCCGCGACCGACTCGGCCTGTGGCGCGTCCTTCTGCGCGGCGAGATCCTCGACCGCATCGATCTTCACGGGGTCGGGACGCGGCACTTCCTTCGTGACGCGCATCGGCGCGCGTGTCGCAAGGCGCGCGCCGCCAGACGCGACGTGCGTCATCACCTTCGGCTTCGCATAGAGCATGATGCCGACGTGCACGAGCGCCGAAACCACCAGCGCCGTCACGATCAGCTCGCCTTTCGTCTCGCGCGTCATAGGGGATTTTCCTTCAGAATCTTCTCGGCCGCCGTGACGAGCGCCGGGTCGGAAAAGAGTGTCGTGACGACCGTCGCGTAGCCGCGCGCGCCGTGGACGTCGCCTTTCGCCAGCGCGTTCTGCGCGAGCGCGAGATACGCCGCGCCACGCGCCGCCGGATGCCCCGCATTCAGCGTCACGGCTGTCTTCAGCGTCTCTTCCGCCGCCACATGTTCGCCCGCGCGGCATTCCAGCTGACCGAGGGCCAGCGCCGCCGTCGCCGCCGCTTCCGTCTTCACCGGCTCGGCGAGCGCCTTGCGATAGGCGGCGATCGCCGCCGTGAAGGACTGACGCGCTTCCTCGTAGCGGCCCAGCATCGTCCACCCCGCCTGTCGCCAGTCGGGCGTCTTCTCCGCCGTCAGCGCCTTGGCGCAAATCGACGCCTCTTCGCCGCCGAGCAATTCGCCGACCGCGTGGATGCGCGCCGCGCTCATGCGCGTGCACGCGCCCTCCCGCACGAGCTGCGCGTAGGCGGCCTTGGCGACATCGGTGCGTCCGCCCTTCAAGTCGTGTTCGGCGACCATCAGCCGCGCTTCGCGCGACTCGTCAAGCCCAAGACCCAGCTTCAGCGCCTCGGCGAGAAAGCCCGCCGCCTCGGCCTCGTGCCCCAGTCGCATCGCCGCGACGCCGCGCCAGTAGAGCGCGCCCGCCCGCTGCGCCGCGAGCCGCCCCGTCGCGAGGGCCTCCGCGAGCAGCAGCTCGGCCTTCGCCCAGTCGCCCGCCCGCGCGGCGGACATCGCCCGCGCGTACTGCGCCTGCGCCGCCTCGTCCGTCTGCGGATGCTCCCGGACGATGCGCACGTATTCGGCGTCGGCCTCCGCGCCGCGTCCGCCCTTCTCGTAAATCCACGCGAGCCGCAGGGCGTCCGCCGCCGTGCCCGCCGCCGCCGCGCGCCGCGCCGCCTCGACGGCCTTCGCCGTGTCGTCCGCCGCCACCGCCGCCGTGAACTCCAGCCGCGCGAGCTGCAGGCCGGCGTCCGCACGGTAGCGGCCCTCCGGGTAGTCGTCCAGGTACTTGCGGAAGAGGGCGCGCGCCGTCTCGCCGCCCTCGGCCTGCGCCGCGCAGCACGCCTTCACGTAGGCGAGGTCGTCCGTCTTCCCCTCGCCGCACGCGGCCGCCGCGTCGGCGTAGCGGCCTTCCGTGTAGTCGCACCAGACGGAGAGCGTACGCGCCTCGGCGGCGTGCGCGCCCTTCGGGAACATCTTGCGGTAGCGGCGGAAGAGGCTGCCCGCCTCGCCGTACTTCCTCTCGCGGTAGCTGACCGACGCCGCGAGGAACAGCGCATCGTCCGCGAGCGCGCTCCCGCCGAACGCGATGCCCAAAAGGATTTCCACGCCCTTGCGCCGCGTCGCCGGATCGTCCGCGTGCGTCAGCAGCGAGCCGCGCCGCAGGTCGGCGTAGGCGGCGTAGCGGCCCTTCGGCTCCGCCGCCACGCACCGCCGCAGGATCTCCGCATCATTGCGCGCGACGCCGAGATGGTAGAGGGCCGCCGCGCGCACGGACGGCGCGACGCGGTCGGTGTCGAGCGCCGCGAGCCGCCGCAGGCGCTCGTCGCCCGTCGCGCCGAGCGCGAGCTGGAGGCGCGCCGCGCCCGCGTACTTCGAGTCGGGCGACTTCGCGACGAGCGCGGCGTAGTGGCGCGCCGCGTCGTCCGCCCGTCCCGTCGCCCGCGCGCATTCCGCGAGGCGGTAGGCGAGCTCGTCCGCCGCGATCGACGCCTCCCCGACGAGCGCGCGGTACTCGACGTCGGCGGCCGCGTAGTCGCCTCGGTTGAAGAGGCGGTCGGCCATCGCCAGCCGGTCGGCCGGCAGGACGGACAGCGCCGCGAGGAGGAGGCCGAGCGTCATTTCGCCGCGCCCTCGGTCGCGAGCGAGAAGTTCCAGACGTCCGCCGCGCGGCACGTGTCGATCACCTCGACCAGCGTCTCGTACTTCGTCTCGCGGTCGGCGCGGATGATGACCGGCTGGCCCGGATAGAACTTCGAGATGCGCTGGAGCCGCGCCTTCAGGTCGGCGCGCGACCACGTCGCGCCGTTGACGCGCACCGTGCCGTCCTTCGCGAGGTTCACGATGATCTCGCCCGGCAGGCGCTCGGGCTCGCTCGCCGTCTCCGCGCTCGGCAGCTTGATCGAGATCTCGCTCTCCCACTGGGAGAAGACGCTGACCGTGACGAAGAAGCAGAGCAGGAGGAAGATGACGTCGAGCATCGACGTCAGCGCCAGCGCGGGCGCCTTGGAGCGTGGCGTGTCGAAGCTCATTTCCGGGCCGCTCCGACGGCGAGATCCTCGCACGCCTCCTCCAGCTCGGCGATGCGCTTCGCGCAGCGGCGGCGGAAGAAGGCATACGCGACGAGCGCGGGAATCGCGACCACAAGGCCGAAGATCGTCGTCACGATCGCCTGCGAGACGCCCTGCGCGAGCACGACCGGCTTCGCACCGGCCGAGACGTCGCTCGCAATGCCGCCGAAGGCCTGGAACATGCCGAGCACCGTGCCGAGCAGGCCGACGAGCGGCGCGACCGCCGCGATGTCCGCCAGCCAGTCCACGGCCGCGTTCGCCCGCGCGGCGATGCGCTTGCCCTCCGCCGCGAGATCCTTCGCCGCCTGCAGCCGCTTCAGGGCGGACGGCACGAAGACGAAGCGCATCTGCGCGATCCAGAGATAGAGGACGACCGCGAGCGCAAAGACGGAGATGCCCGCCAAGACCCACATCAAGGGGCCGCCGTACGCCCAGGCCTGTCCAAAGGTTATGTCGTTCATTTCATCGAGCCTTTCTTCAGTTCTTCGAGTTTCTGCCGAATCGCGCCGACCATCTCGGCGGGATCCTCCAAATCCCTGACCGCGCCCTCCATCGGACACGGCCCCGTCCTGTCGCGGTTGTCGATCTGCGGCACGAGCCGCGCCGCCTCGGACGGCACGCCGTGCGCCTTCAGGAACGCCGCCGCCGGCGCGCTCATCAGGTCCGCACAGACCTTCTGCGCACCACCCGCGACGCAGATCGCCGCCGCCGCGCGGCCGACCACCTTGTCGCAGACGACCGCGCCGCACAGCTTCCGCGCGTCGAGGAGCGCGAGGAGCGGGCCGATGCCGCGCCCAGACGCGCGCGCGACGACGGCGCCGCCGCGCCACACGGCGACGGACGCCCCCGCCTCGACAACAGACCGCCGCGCCATCGGCCAAGCCCTTACCGGGCCGTGCGCTTCTTGCGCGGGTTGGGCTGGCCGATCTCGGTCAGCATCTTGCGGAACGAGCCCTTGCGCACGTTGAAGGGCTTGCCGCCCTTGATGCGCGGGAACTCGCACGCGCGGATCTCGGCGGCCTTGTTCTCGTCCGGCCCGACGACGCCGCTCTCGCCCGCAAGGGCGCATTCGACCGCCTTGCGCGCGCACTTCTCGATGAGCTTCAGGTCCTTCTTGTTCGGCGCGGCCGCGCGGGCGAAGTAGCCCGACTTGAAGACCTGCACCTTCTCGGCCCCGAGCATCTCGCCGAAGCGCTTGCCGATGTACTGGCCGACGTTGACCTTGTCAAGGCGCGGATGCCCGAACGCATCGACGGGCACGTCCTCGCCGCGCCGGCGCATCTCGGCGATGATGTCCTTCACGCCCGCGCCCTCGGAGACGAAGATGTTGACGGAATCCCACTTGTCCATGACGGCCCGCAGACGCAGCGCCTCGTCCTCGAAATCGATCTTGGACTCCGGCACGTAGATCGCGTGCACGTCCTGGCGGCCCATCGTCAGGTTGAAGTCGTCGAGGAAGAGCCCGCGCGACGACATCGACTTGAGCATCTTGCGGTAGTACTGCGCCGTCTTGTAGGTGAGCCAGCCGCAGTTGCGGCCCATGACCTCGTGAATCGTGAGCGCGCGCGGGTTCGCCGAGTTCTCCTTGACGACGTTCATGAAGAACTTCGCGCCCTCCTCCGCCGCCGTCCACGCGCCGAGCGACTGCTTGATCGGATAGACGTCGTTGTCGATCGTCTTCGGCAGGCCGACGACGATGAGCGGGTAGTTGTTCTTCGCGAGATACGCCGCGAGGTCGGCCGCCGTCGTGTTCGTGTCGTCGCCGCCGATCGTGTGCAGGACGTCCACGCCGTCCTTGACGAGCTGGTCGGCCGCGACCTTCAGCGGATCCTCGCCCTCGCGGACGAGCCCGCGCTTCACGCAGTCCTTGACGTTCGTGAGCTTCACGCGGCTGTTGCCGATCGGCGAGCCGCCGTGGCGCGTGAGGACGAGCGCACGCTTGCGCACCTCGTCCGTCACCGGGATCGAGTCGCCCTTCAAGAGGCCCATGTAGCCGTTCACGTAGCCGATCATCGCGACGTTCGGGGCGACCTTGTTGTACTCGTCGATCAGGAACCCGATCGAGCTGGAGAGGCACGGCGCGAGACCGCCCGCCGTCAGAAACGCAACTTTCTTCACTTCTTTCATTTGGTGTGTTCTTTCTGGTTTTATGGTTTTATCGGACAAAGACAAGGGACAGCCGACAAAGGCTCCCTCTCAACTTCTCAACCCTCTCAACTTCACAACCCCTTCAGCACATTGACCATCTCGACGGCGGACTGCATCGCCGAGAAGCCCTTGTTGCCCTGCTTCGTGCCGCAGCGCTCGACGGCCTGCTCCAGGTTCTCTGCCGACACGACGCCGTCCAGCACCGGCACGCCCGTCTCGACCGAGATCTCCTCGAACGCCTTGGCCGTCGCCTGGTTGATGAGGTCGGCGTGCGCCGTCGCGCCCTGCACGACCGCGCCGAGCGCGAGGACGGCGTCGACCGCCTGCGCCGCCGCAAGCTTCTTCGCCACGAGCGGAATCTCATACGCCCCCGGCACGCGCACGAGCAGAAGGTCCTTCTCGTCGCCGCCGAGGCGCACGAACGCATCCGCCGCGCCCTTCACGAGCTGTTCCGTGAGAAAACTGTTGAACCGGCTGACGACGAGGGCGATCTTCATCCCCTGCGCGTTCAGCGTTCCAATGACTTCTTTCATGTCTGCATTTCCTGTATTTGCGAAATTAGCGCGGTATTATAGCAATTTTGCGGAGAGAAGTCTATCCGCCGCCCGACGGCGCGTCCAAGTCGGACGCAATCGGCCTTTCACGGACAGGCCACGGCGACGCGATAGGCGCCAGGACGAGCGACGACCGTCCCGTCCGAATCGACCGCCAGCCCGTTCGGGAGCGGGCCGTCGAGACGTCCGGGGAAGATGATCTCGGCCTCCGTGCCATCCGGCACCTCAAACGTCCAGACAATGCGGTCGGCCTTCTTCTCCCAGGCGCTGACGATGACGCCGCCAGACGGGATCTCATGCGTCGCACGGGCGAAAGTCAACGTCCCGCCCGGTTGTGGCGCCAGCCGGAAGCGGCGGAACGCGGCCCAGTCCGGATTCTCCTCCGTGAGGTCGCGGATGCCGCAGATCGTGTCGTAGAACCAGGCCGCAACACTGCCGTAGGCGTAATGGTTGAGCGAGTTCATCCAGTTCGCGTGGAATTTCCCGTCGACCTTTGCATCCCATCGCTCCCAGATGGATGTCGCGCCCTGCACGACGGGATAAAGCCAGCCCGGTGCCGTCTCGGTCTCCAGGAGCCGATAGGCCGCTTCGCGTTCGCTCGATTCCGTCAGCGCCCGCAAAAGGACAGGCGTGCCGAGAAAGCCCGTCGCAAGGTGTCCGCCGCGCGCCTCGATCAGCTCCTTCAGCCGTACGCCAGCCGCATGTCGCGTCGCCGCGCTTTCGCAAAGCCCATAGGCAATGGCAAATGCCATCGCCGTCTGCGTCTGCTCGATGGGCAGCCCTGCGGCGTCGAAGTGCTTCGCGCGGAACTGCTGGAGGAATCCGTCGCGGCGGGCGGAAAAGGCCCTCGCGTCGTCCGGCGCACCGACCGCCCGCGCCGCCAGGGCGGCAAGCCGCAGCATCTCGATACGCAGGGCTTCGCAGATGTAGTCGCCACTCGTGGGCTGGCCAAGGTTCAGGTGGTCGCCCAGCGTCTTCAGCTTCGCGGCGGACGAGATCAGGCGCACGTACCGGGTGATCGACGGATAGGCCGCCTTGAGCGAGTCGAGATCGCCGTACTTCCGGTAGAGCATCCACGGGCACACGACGCCAGCGTCGCTCCATCCGGCGGTGCCGACGTCCTCCGACGCCTCGGCGTTCCGACCGAACCACGGCGACGGGGCGATGGACGGGAAGGCCCCGCTCGGCGACGCACAGAGGCGCAGATCGACGATCCACTTCGCAAAGAACCGCGCAACGTCGTAGTTCATCATGGCCGTCTCGGCGAAGATCTGCGCATCGCCCGTCCACCCGAACCGCTCGCAGCGCTGGGGACAGTCCGTCGGCACGTCGATGAAGTTCGCCTGCTGGCTGCGCCGCACGTTCGCGAAGAGCCGGTTGATCCGTTCGTCGGAACAGCTGAAGTCGCCTGTCGGGCGCACGGCCGAGGAGATGACGAGCGCGTTGACCGACTCGTCCGTCAGGGGCTCGTCCGTCGGCCAGCCGCTGACTTCCGCATAGCGGAACCCGTAGAACGTGAAGTTCGGCACGTACGCAAACGGCGCGCGAGCCCCGCAGGTGACGACCGTCTTCGCGCCGGCGAACGCCAGGTTGCCGCGCCAGAGGTTGCCGTCCGCGTCAAGGTCTTCGCCGTGGCGGATGACGATCACGGCGCCAGGATGCGCCTTCGCGAGACGGATGCGGTCGACGCCCGCGATGTTCTCGCCGAAGTCAAGCAGGTACGTGCCGGAGGGACGGCGCGTCACCTTAATCGGCTTCAGCTCGCGCGTCACCCGGACGGGCTGCCCGACATCGCCGACGATTTCCGTCTTCTCCTCGACTTCCGCCGTCCCAGACACCGTGGCAAGCCGTTCGCAACCGAGCAGCTTCCAGCTCTCGTCGTCATGCGCGGCATCGTACTCTTCGCCTTGGTAGATGTCGTTCGTCAGCGTTGCCGGATCGAGGTAGAAAGACAGCCAGTCACGGCCGGTCCCGATCGTCTCGGACGTTCCGTCCGCATAGGCTATGTCAAGTTCAGCGCGGAAGCGCGGATGGCGCCCCCAGCCGACCTGGCCTTCCGGCTGGGCGACAAGCGAGATCTGCCCACAGTACCAGCCGTCGCCGACAAGCGCCGAGAGGACGTTCGTGCCGGGGACGAGAAACGCGGTGACGTCAAAGGACTGGGAGGGGACGCGCCGCTCATACTGCGTCCAGCCCGGCAGCAAACGCCGTGCGGTGACCGACTGCCCGTTGACGTAGGGCACGTACAGCCCCAACGCCGTGGCGCGCAGGGTTGCCCGTCGTATCGGCTTGGCCGTCGTGAACGCACGCGACAGGCGGAGCGCCGGACGGTAGTTCCCTTGCCCGGACGGTGCCGTGATCCAGCGCGACCGACTCCACGGTGCGCGGATTTCGTCGCCCGCCGCCGACAGCCCCCCGACCGCCAGCGCGCCAAGGGCCGCCGCAAGACCAATCATTCTCAGCCGATTCATGCCCGAAACTTTCTGGATGTTCTCATTCCGTATCGCGCAGACGCCTCCTGCCGCGCCGCTATCACGTAGTTTATCAAAAAGGCCGCCGCAGAGGCAAACGAGACCCTGCCGTCAAGGTACAGGCACATGGCTGATTCGCAGAGCCCGCAAGTCCCCTTCAAATGGGGCAAAGCCCTTGCCCACCGTCTCGTTCGGCATCAGGTTCGATCCGAAGATGTGGAACGAAAAGGCCCGTGCCCGCCGGTCATAGCTGAAAACGGACTTATCACCATTCACCGCGCATTCCAACGTCTCGAAGCGCTTGACGATGCGGATCACGTTCCACTCGCCTGTCCGCAAGCGCGCCTTCGTGTCAAAATCCGGCGGATTGTACCATGCGATGCCATAGAAAGAGAGGTGAACCGTCCCGTTCCTGATCGTCATCTGCAAGCCGTTGTCCGGCGTATGCGTCGATGACGAGCGCAACAGCACCTGGTCTTTTGCGGACGCCGGACGAATCTCGAATTCCACCGCGTATTCCGCCCCGCGCGGGATGACCTCCTGCGGCAGGCAGAGGTAGGTTCCTCCGGTGAAATGCAGTGCCCAGCGTCCGTCATTCTGCACCCATGTCGGTGCGGTCGAGCCGCCAAACGCCTTGGGCAGCTTCCCCATCGCCTCCGCGACACACATCGGCTGCCCATAGGCCGAACAGCCGCCCAAAAACGCATCCGTCACATTGTCCCACCCGCTCTTCAGCAGATCCCCACAGACAGGGTCGAACGCATAGTCGAAAGTCGGCACCAGGTCTTCGCGGACACGCGCCCTGACGGGCTTTCGCTCCGTATCCGACCACACGTTGAGCGCACCTGTCCTGTCTGCGGGGCGGCGCGGCAGGACAGGCGCGCTGCGGTAGACCTTGCCGGACTTCGTGACGGCGCGCAGCTGGTAGACGGGGAAGCGGCTCGCGCTCACGTGCGTCCGCCGCAACGACGCGGCACGCGCGTTCAGCGGCACGGACGTGTCCGCCAGGTCGTCCAGCCGCGAGAGGGCGAACGTCACCGTCTTGTCAAGGGAGTGGCGAGAGATCCCCGAACGCATGACCGCTTCAAGACCGATCGCAAGAGACGGCAACTCCGGCACGGACACGGTCATCCTGGCATGGGCCAGTTCCGCGCGCGGCACACGCACAAAGAACCTTGCGGAACTCTCGCTCATCCGCACACGGACAGGATAACCGTCCTCGTCACGCCTGCCGACAGACGCCGTTTCCCACATGTAGTCCGAATTCCGAAGTTCGCCTCCGGGCGCGCCCTCAAACCCAACACGGACTGTCCGAACCCTCTCTGTCTCCGTCTTTCCGAAAAGGCTCGGACGAACCGTCGAGATCTCGGCCCTGAAAAGGGCATAGGCCGCATCGTCGAACCATCCGGCGGAATCCGCTGCCGCAATCTCGTCCAATCCTTCCACGACCTCAAGCGCAGCCAAGGACTCGACGCACGACAACGCGGCCTCGACCTTGTATTCACCGCGCGCCGATGCCGCCGCAACCGTCAGCCGCTCGCGCTCCGGCACGAGCATCTCGCGCAGGGGATGATGGGTATAGAGATAGTCCTTGCACATCGTCGGCGAAAGGCGGGTCGAGTCAAACCCCTTCCAGATCCTGTTCGCCCCCGCATAGGCGACCCGCACCTCTGGCGTCACGCAAAGACTGCCCGCCAGCCGCTCCGAGGCAATGCGATAGTCAATGGCTTTCAGCCTTGACGTCGGGATCGTCTCTTCGGGGAAGGAAACCAGAACCTTTCCGTTCTCGTCTCGCAACGTCACTTGCGCCGTCACCGACGCCTCTGCCGAACCATCCGGCAGATAAAGCAGTTCCAGATGGTACGGCTCCCCGATCTTAAGCGCCTGCCGCACGGACAGGACCAGGTTCGGCACGCGCACATCATCTCCCTTCATCGGTTGAGGCTGCTCATGATCCAGAAGGGAACGGTAGTAGTTCAAGATGCGCGTCCAAACCTTTCCATGCGCGACGGTCGGCTGGAAGTGCGTGTTCTCGTTTTCCTCGTTCCACTCAAAGCACATCAGCACGTCGGGATTGATCAGCAGCAGCTCATCCAGCTGCGTACGCAGCGCCGCCGTTCCAAAATTGCCTTTCGTCCAGCCCTCGAAATTGTTGACATACCCCTTTTCCAAGTACGCCCCGACGAGCATGTCCCTGTTCTCCGGACGCCGCAGAACCTCATCGGCGACCGGCAGCAGATAATCACGCCAAATGGGCGTCGCCTCCGTCTTCGTTGGATACTCGCCATCCCAATCTTTGCGGATGTTCGTCATCCACATCTGTAATCCGCCCATCAGCCGCGTAGCCTCTGACACCTTGCGTCGGAACGCTTCGACCTTTTCCGTCGGGATATTCTTGGCACCGTCCTTGCCGAGCGCCCCTGTCGCATTGACATAACCATATGCCTCATACATGTCGAAGAACGGCATCTGCCCAATCATGACAAACGGGGGCACTTCTGGGTCTTCGCGCAAAGCCTTCGCCCAGGTCATCAGTGTCTTGACATTTTTCCCATATGTCCAAAACACCACTTTGCCGTCCACCCGTGCGGCATAAGGCGATTTCGCAAACGATAGAAGATACGACTTCTCCCGATCATAGACGGCCTTGAACCCTGGTGCCTCGCGTACGCCCTCGTTCAGGTTCACGCCGCCGTCCGACGGGCAGAGAACCGGCATCATCAGGAATCCCGGCTGCGGCGGATGCTTTTCGAGAAGTCTCAGCATTTCCGTGTTGACGCCATGGTAGGCAATGCAGCCAAAGCCGTCCAATCCCGAATCCTGGAGGATCTCGACGTCCCGCAGATACCCGCGCATCAGGCCGCCGCCAAGGCCGTCCCCTTCCTGACGGAGCGTCGCGTCGTGGAAAAGGGGGCGGTCCTTCCAGTAGTGGAGGACATTTGCGCCCGGCCAGTAGATCTGGCGTTCCGCCAGGATCCACGTCTTCTTGAGCTTTCGCGGGCGGTTACCGACCGTTGCCGCGCCGCTCTCCGTCCGCTCATAGGGAATGGACGCCGTTCCCTCTCCGGCAAATGCCAGCCCGCAGCAGACCAGCGCCACAACCGACAGGACCTTGTAGAGTAGAGACCCACGCCTCGGCTTCGCCGATGCGACTTCCCCCTCATCAAACCGGACGTGCGGATTTCCC
>CAKTZA010000049.1 GCA_934635045.1 uncultured Kiritimatiellota bacterium
CCCCCCCCCCCCCCCCCCCCCCCCTGAGGTGAAGGACTGCTGGTTTCAACGTCGCATTCGTTTTCCGCGCGCGCATAAGGAACGTTCCTTTCTCTTGTGTTTTTTATGATCAGGATTTTACCTATGCCCATAGTATAGCATATCTGCCGCCCGAAAAGTGCAAATATCACGCAAAAATCTTCGCCTGTTTTGCGCAGTATCCGCGAAGCAGCTCCATCGCTGTTCAGCAATGCGCGTCCTTTTTTAACTCGGATTCAGCCAATCTGCCAAATTGACGATTCGCACCCCTTCATAGTCCGACTCCGGATGACGTGTGCGTGCCAGCACCATCTTCGGATAGGCATCCTTGATCTTTGCGAAAGGCGTAATCTCCCGACGAAAAGTTTCCTCTCTCGAAATGTCATCCGACACCTGAATGTAAATCTTTTCGCTGCCCCGCATGGCGATGAAATCGACTTCCTGCGTCCCGACTTTTCCGACATACGTTTCATAGCCACGTCGCAGAAGTTCAAGATACACAATGTTCTCAAGCGCATGCCCATAATCCATGTTGCGGCGTCCCAGCACCGCATAGCGGAAACCGAGATCACTCAAGTAGTATTTCTCCTGCGTAGAGAGATATTTCTTTCCGTGAATGTCGTACCGCTTGGCCGGATAGAAGAGGAAGGCGCGAGACAGGTACTCCATGTAATTCGCCGCCGTGACATGATTCGTTGCGACCTTGTTCTGGACAAGTTGCAGGCTCGTTCTATGCGGCGACGTCAGATTCGCCACATTGTCCATCAGGTATTCGGCGAGCCGACGCAAGACAACAGGTTCGGCCAAGCGGAATTTCTGAACAAGATCACGCGTCAATATCGTCTCAAAAACCTCCTTCACATATGCCACGCGATCACGTTCGTCATGATAGGCATACGAACCGGCAAGCCCGCCCTCAACAAGATACCGATCAAGAAGAGTCTCCTTATCCCCTGCTTCGGAGAAGTATTCGCAAAATTCACGGAACGAGAACGGAAACACGGGAATCTCCAATTGCCGCCCCGTAAAAAGAGTCGCAAGGTCACTCGAAAGCAGGAAAGCATTGGAGCCCGTAAGATAGATGTCGTATCGCCCTGTATTGTGAAGGCTGTTGATGGTCCGCTCAAACGACGCGCATTCCTGAACTTCGTCAATCATCAGGACATTTGCCACATCTTCCTGCGTATGAGAAAGCACATACTGATTTAAGGCATGATACTCATGAAGTGGCTCATTTGACAAGTCGAGCAAATCAATGTAAATCACATTAACGCCATCAGCGGACAGAAATCGCGTACGCAAGGCTTCCATCAGTTTTGATTTTCCAGATCGTCTCACCCCCGTAATGATCTTAATGTCAGGCGACCCTCTCAATCCCATCAGTCTATCAAGATATAAAGCTCTTTTTATCAATTTCATACATGTCGCTTTCAAAACTTTCTGATTTTCTCTTTTTTGAAAGCGCCTGTATTATATCATTTTCCGATAGTTCCTGTGCACCGCGTCGGAATGACGCCCCACGTGCGCCCGTCAATTTCAAGTTCATAAGCCGACTGACGTACCCTGCCCTCCGGCAGTTTCCACGACAGGCGCGGGGACGGCACGTCGATGCCGACTGGGTTCTCAACATAGCATATTCGCCGCCCGTAGAGTGCAAATATCACGCAAAAATCTTCGCCTGTTTTGCGCAGATGCCTACCCTCGCAGACACCCGATCGGGCAGACAAGAATCCCATCGTCGTTTCGATAGGCCAAGTTCCCGTCAGCCGTCAAAACCATCTTGAAGCTCGGCTGCGGCATTTTTGTCGCATCAATCTTGTCCGCCAGCGTTTTCAGCGATTTGCAGCCCTTTTCAATCAGGGTCTCTCCGCCCGTCTTTACTTCAATCAGTCCGTATTTCCCGTTTTCAAGACGCATGACCGCATCACACTCAAGACCGCTCTTGTCATGATAATGGTAAAGCCGTCCGCCCAGCTGTTCGGCATACGTGCGCAAATCGCGAATCGCCAACGTCTCGAAAAGCAGGCCAAGCGTCGGAAGGTCGCCCAGCAGCTCGTCCGAACCAATTCCAAGCGCGGCAGCCGCGATTGACGGATCGGTGAAATACCGCGTTGCGGTTGTCCGGATCGGCGTCTTGCACCTCAGGTTCGGACACCAGGCTTCAAGATCCTCCGTCACGAATATCTTCGTCAACGCCTTGAGGTATGAATAGACCGTGTCTTCAGTTAGCGACGCGACATCATTCGCCATGACGTCGCGGCAGATAACCGAAGCTGAAGACTGAGTGCCTTGAAGCCGTGCAAGACTTTTCATGACGCCACGCACACGCAAAGGATCCCTCAACGTATCGTCAACCCGCGAAATGTCCGTCTCGCAGATCGCCTCGAAATACTCTTTGGCCGGCCCTCGCGCCACAGAACCCCGCAAACCCATCGCCCCGGGCCAACCTCCACGACAGATCAGGTCTGAAATGTCTTCAAGTTCCAATTCGCTCGAAGCCCCGGAAACGTCAATCCCCTTGAACAAGTCCGAAAACGACACCGAACCCTTTGCATCGCCACTTTCCCAAAGCGTCATCGGTCGCATCGTCAATCGCGCAATGCGACCGGTTCCCGTATGGTGGATGACTCTCCTTGCGTCTTCCTCATCGACTTGAGGCGGCACGGCACTCCCCGTCAGGATGAACATTCCGCGCTCTCCGACCTCATCCACGAGCGAACGCACGGCATCCCAAAGAGAAGGCACCTCCTGCCACTCATCGATCAGCAGCGGATACACGCCAGCAAGCAACCTGTCCGGACGTTGCTGCGCCAACTGACGGTTAGCCGCGCCTCGCTTGGAATCCGCCAACAAAACCGTTGTCCGGGCGACCTGCCGTGCAGTCGTCGTCTTCCCGCACCACTTGGCCCCCCGCACCAACACAGCCCCCATATAGGAAAGTTTCTCATGCAAGAGGGCATCTGCAATTCTTTTGCGGTATTTCTTCATAACGCGCATATTATAGCAAATTCCGAAGGGTCAGACTACCCCATTAGGTAATTTGGCGCGGAATCGTTAGGTAATTTGGCGGCAAACCATTAGGTAATTTGGCGCAGTCATCCGAGGACCCACGCCCCGCCCACGGTCTCGGCGCGGACGGCGCGCAGGGACTTGCCGTAGCGCGCCTTGAACGCGGCGCGGAGCGCGGCGGACGACTTCCAGCCGCACAGCTGGGCGATGGGCGTGATCTGCTGGCGCGGATTGCGCAGCAGGTTCGCGGCCTGCTCCAGCCGCACGTCCAGAATCTCGTCGTGGATCGAATGGCCCGTCTCGCGGCGGAAGACGACCTCCGCCATGCGCCGCCGAAGACCCATGACCGCCGCGACCATCGGCACCGTCGCGCCCTCGCACGCCGTGCGCCGGATGTAGGCGACGGCCTTCGAGACGCGCCGGTCGCTCTGCCGGAACCGCCGCGTCGACAGCCGCCGCGTCACGGACGTCACGCCGAACACGAGGCGGACGTCGTTCGTCTTCGGATTGCGGATCCGCTCGTCGAGCAGCTGTGCGCACAAGTAGCCGCCGCGCTCGAAGTCGAGGCCGATCGACGTCAGCGGCGGCGACGTCCGCTCGCAGATGATCGGATCGTCGTCGACGCCGATCACCGCCAGATCGTCCGGGACGGACATGCCCAGAACCGCCGCCTGCTGCAGCACCTCCTCGGCCACCGGGTCATGCACGGCGAAGAGTCCGCACGGCTTCGACAGCGTCTTGAGCCACGCGCCAAGCGCCTTGCGCCGCCGCGCCGGCGAGGCGTTCGGCGGACAGGCGAAGACGGCGCAGTCCTTGCCGTGCAGCCGGACGACCGCCTCGAACGCCTTGCGCCGGATCTCGCTCCAGAAGCGCGGCTCGCGCCAGCCCACGAAGGCGTAGTGCGGCCGGTCGAGCAGCAGAAGCTCCTTCGCCGCGACTTCGCCGACCTGCGCGTTGTTCGCGTTGACGTAGAGCGCACGCCCCTTCTCGCCGCGCGGATCCTCGTCCAGATACACGAGCGGAATCTGCCCGACCGTCTGGCGCGAGAGCTCCGGCACGCCGCCCGCACACTCCGCGATGATGCCGAGCGGCTTCCAGAGGCCGATGATCGCCGCGACGTCGAGCCGCGCGTCGTTGCGCTCGATGACCTGCACATCCCAGCCGCGCCGTTCGGCATAGCGCCGCGCCCCGGCGATGCGGTTCGCGCAGATGTACTTGTTCGAGTAGACGAAGAAGAGGATGACGTTGCTCATGCCTTGTTCCGGCTGAAAGTGACGAAAGCCGCGAGCGGCACGAGAAGCGCGACCAGCGCCAGCACGGCGACCTCCGGCGCGCGACCGCCGATGGTCTTCGTCCACGCCCCCAGCGGCGAGGCGACCGCACCCGCCGAGACGGCCATGGTCAAAAGCGACGCGACGGCCGGCATCGTCTGCGGATGCCGCCGCGCCACCGCGTCGAAGACCTGCCCGTAGACGTTCGCGAACCCGGCCGCGAACAGCGCCACGCCGACAAGGAACGGGAAGAGTCCGTCCGTGGCGGCCATCCCGACGGCGCCGGCGAGCGCGACGAGCAGGACCGGCGCAAACGTCCGATGCGCCGGCCGCCGCGCAAAATGCCACGCGCCCAGCAGCGTGACCGGCAGCTTGACGCCGAACAGGACGGCATACGCGACGGCCGCTGTCGCGTCACCCCGCCCGAACCGTCGCACGACCAGTTCCGGTATCGACAGGCAGAACAGGACGTCCGCGACGATCGCCACGGCGAACGCCGCCGCCGCCACGACGGCAGCCGGGTCGCGCACGACATGTCCCAGCGCACGTTCCGCCGACCGCCGGACACCGGCGACGGGCTGCGGCGGACGCGCCGTCCGCGTCATCCGGCAGACGCCCAGTCCCGCCAGCGCGGCAAACGGCAGAAGCGCCAGCGGCCAACAGCCGACGCCCGCAGCTGCCGCCACGGCGAACGGGAACGCGACGGCCATCAGCGTCTTCACGAACAGGCCGCCCGTCAAGAGGCCCGCCACACGGCAGACGGGCTCCTGTTCCGACACCCAGACCGGCGCGGCGACCTGCAGGACGACATTCGCCAGCCCCGCCAGCGCAAACCCGCAGCAGGCAACGCCCGTGAACAGCGCCCCCGTCGCCAGCGCCACGCAGGCGACAACCGCCAACAGAAGCGACGCGCGCACGAGACGCGCCGCACCAAACCGCACGCACAGCGCGCCGACGGGCAGGGGCAACGCCGCGAACCACAGGAAGAACAGGGAGGACGAAACACCGCCCAGCCCCAGCTTCGCCGACAGGGCGCCCAAGGCGTCCGGCAACGCCATCACGGCATACGCCAGCCCAATGGCGAGCGCCGTGTCCCTGATCTGTTTCTGCCTTAACACGAATGGAATTATAGCAAAAAACCGCGCACGCCCGTCAATCAGGCGTCTCGCGCGCAAGAGCGCGACCTTCAAGCGTTGCGTCCGAATGGACGCGCGTGACGAAGATGCGGACGCGGGACTTGCGCGACGCCGGCGAGACGGTCTGGCATCGCAGGTACTCGCCCGTCCAGCCGACGGTCTTGTTCTCGTCTTCGACGACGATCTCGACATCCTGTCCGAGAAACCGCCGCGCGAACTGCTCGCGCCGCCGCGCCATCTGCTCCGCGAGGCGATGCGCGCGCGCCGAGCGCACCGCTTTCGGGACGGCTCCGCCAAACCCTGCCGCCAACGTGCCTGGACGCTCCGAATAGGGAAAGACGTGCGCGCGGTTGAACGGCAGACGCCGCAGCAGCCCTTCCGTCGCGGCAAAGTCGAAGTCCGACTCGTCCGGGAAGCCCGTCATCACGTCACAGCCAAGTCCGAGATTCGGCAGGAATTTCGTCGCCGTCACGACGAGCGCCTCGACGTCGCGCACGAGATACGGACGCTTCATCGCCGCGAGCATACGGTTCGAGCCTGACTGCACGGGAATGTGGAGAAAGCGGCAGACGTTCGCTGACGCCGCCATCGCCCGCACGGTCTCAAGCGCGCACGCCCCCGGCTCGACCGAGCCCAGGCGGATGCGGCAGTCGGGCGACACGGCGGCCAGCGCAGTCACAAGGTCGGGCAGCCGCTTTCCCTCGGAGGCGTAGAGCGAAAGGTTGCATCCTGTCAGGACGATCTCCCGGTATCCGGCATCGACAAAGCGCCGCGCACGCGCCACGGCCTCGGCAAACGGACGGGAAGCGGATGGGCCGCGAAACTTCGGCACGATGCAGAACGTGCAGCGTCCCGAACAGCCGTCCTGCACCTTCAGGTACGCGCGGGCCGTGCGCGTCGGGATGGGGAATTCGGGAGCCGGGACCGGGGAAGATGAAACGGGAAACGGGGAACGGGGAACGGGGACGGATGACTTGAGCGAGAGGCAGCCGCAGACGCGCAGGGGTGTGTGCGGATAACGTCGCCTCAAGTGGTCGATCAGCTTCTCGCAGTCGCGCTGGGCGTGGGCCGTCACGCTGCAGCCGCGCACGACGAAAAGATCGGCCTCCGCATGGCTTTCCGTCCGTTCCCAGCCCTTGGCGAGATAATCGGCCTCCATTTCCAACGCCTCGGCCTTGTTGAGCCGACAGCCGAACGTCTCGAAACAGACTTTCATGAAGACGCGCGCGTCAGACGACGGCCCCGAAGTCGCGGCGGTAGACGCCCTCGCGCGGTTCGAGCTCCGGCGGAATCGTCAGCGGCGCGAGCGGCGCATCGTCCGCCGCGACCGCCTCCCACGCGGCCGCGTGGATCGGCAGCCCCTGCGCGCGGAACATCGTCTCGAACTCCGTCCAGACCTCCGGCGGACGCGGCATCGGCTCGACGCGGCGGAAGCGCGCGTCGTCCGCGAACCCCGCGCAGACCTCCTCGAAATACTCCACGTGATCCGTCGCGAACTCGATCCGTCCGCCAATCGTGAGGCGCTTCCAGAGCGCGGCGCGGAAGAGCGGCCCGAACAGGCGGTGCGAATGGTGCTTCTTCTTCGGCCACGGGTCGGGGAAGAAGACGTAGACGCGCCGCGCGTGGTGCGCCGGCAGAAGGTAGTGGAACGTGTAGAGCGCCTCCAGCCGCAGGACGTTCGCGTTCGCGATCTTCCCGCGCCGGCACTTGCCGTCGAAGAGCCGCACGCGCTCCAGCATGCGCTCGATGCCGAGGAAGTCGCAGTCGGGGTTCTCCTGCGCGCGCCGCGTCAGGAACTGGCCCTTGCCGCAGCCGACTTCGATCTCCAGCGGACGCGACAGGTCGACGTCGAGCGGCCGGCAGGGATCGGTGATGCGGATCACGCCCAAAGCTTCTCCAGCGCGTAGTAGGCGCGCGCCTCGGGCGAGAAGACGTGGACGACGACGTCGATGTAGTCGGCGACGATCCAGCCGGACTCGGGGTCGCCCGAAATGCGGTAGGGCTTCGGGAGAGCCTTCACGAGGGCCTTCAGGTGCGGCGCGGCCGCGCCGGTCGCGACGACGAAGTAGTCGGTGAGGCCCGACGTGCCGCGCACGTCATAGGTCTTCACGTCCTGCGCCTTCGTGTCGACGAGCGCCTGCGTCAGGGTGGTCAAGAGTTCTTCTGCTGTCATGTTCTTTCTCGGTTCGGCCGTTCGGCCTTGAAGTCTTTTCGCTCGCCGCGCGTCAGACGAGCGGGCGGTCGAGCATTTTCTCGTAGAGCTGGATGTATTCCTTCGCGCAGGCCTCGTGGTTGAAGCGGCCGAGCGATTCCGTCATGATGCGCGCGATCTCGCGCTCGCGGACGTCCGCCGGCTGGTGGAAGAAGTCCATCGCCTGGTCCATCGCCCAGAAGAGCCCGTTCGAGTCGTAGGTGTCGAAGAGGAAGCCGTTGCCGCGCGAGGCCGCGACGTCCAGCGGCTCCACGGTGTCGTGCAGGCCGCCCGTGTTGTGCGCGACGGCGAGCGAGCCGTAGATCGGCGCCTGCATCTGCGGCAGACCGCACGGCTCGAAGAGCGACGGCATGAGCGTGAAGTCGCTCGCCGCGAAGCCGAGCTGCGAGAGGCGCCCGTCGAAGTTGTGCACGGCGAGGCGCGACTCGATCCCGTGGAACGCGCGGATGTCCCAGAACGGCTGCTGGTAGGGGCCGTTCGCGATGACCGCGATCTGCGCGTCGGGGTGCTTGTCGAGGAAGCGGAACGTGATGTCGGTGAGGAGCTGCGGCCCCTTCTGCACCGGGTCGAGGCGGCTCGGCCAGAAGAAGAGCGCACGGTCGGCGTTCTCCTCCAGCCCCAGCGCGTGCTGGAGGGCGAGCTTGTTCTGGCGCTTCGCGCCGCGATGCTCCGCCGGGCCGTACTTGAACGGGATCTTGTCGTCGATCGCCGGGTTGTCCGAGGCGTCGGGCGCGTTCAGGATGCCCGCCGCGCAGCCCGCGTAGTACTTGCTGCGAATCTCGTTGCGGATCGAGTCGGGGATGAACGCGTGCCAGCCGTTGACGATCTCGGTGAGGAACGTCGGCGAGACGGTGTTGATGAAGTGCGCGGCGAAGCAGCCGGACGCCTGGAGGTCAATCGGGTTGTTGTTGCGCGACTCCTCGTAGTTATACGGCGGGTAGGCGTAGTAGAGGTTCGTCCAGAACTCCGCCGCGTCGATGCCCGCGTCCTCCACGCGCGCGAGGCTCAGCTTCTGCGTGTGGATGTTGTGGACGGTGAAGAGGCAGGGAATCCCCATGCGGCGCGCGGCGGCGGGGATGAGGCCCGTCATCCAGTCGTTGCAGTGGATGAGGTCGGGCTGGACGTGCGGGATGATGTTGTTGATCACCTCGCGCTGGAACGCGAGCGCGAGCTTCACGTTCCCGTCGCCCCGGTCGTACACCGTGTCGCGGTAGTAGAAGCAGCGATCCTCGGCGAGGTGGATGCGCTCGTCGGAGAGGTGGCTCTTGTACTTGCGCAGCTCCTCCGAGACGAGCTGGGCCGTCTCGACGTGGAACATGCGGCGGTAGTGCGGCAGGGCGACGTGCACGTCCGCCCCCAGGCCGTAGAGCGCCTGGACGAGCGAAGCGGACACGTCCGCCATGCCGCCGGCCTTGGCCGACATCTTGCCGGCGAGGTTCCCCATGCCCTCGGGGAGATACGTGATCTCCGGCGTGACAATCAGGATGCGCGGGTTCTTCTTCGCGGTCGTCATGGATTCGCCTCCCCTTTCCTTTCCGTGTCCGTATGCGCCCTCAGCCAACCGTCGCGAGGACCTGCCCCTTCTGGACGGCCTTGCCGTGCTCGACGAGGAAGGTGATCTTCCCGGCCGCCGGCGCCTTGATCGGGTTGAAGAGCTTCATCGCCTCGACGACGCAGACGGCCTCGCCGGGCTTCACGCCCGCGCCGTCCGCCGCCAGCGGCGGCTTGCCCGGCGCGTCGCTGCGGTAGAACGTGCCGTTCAGCGGCGCGAGAACCGGGGTTCCCTTCACGTCGGCGGACGCCGCCGATGCCGCGCCTTTCGCCTGCGGCGCGGCAGCAGCCGTCGGCTCGGCCGCGCGCGCCTTCTCCTCCTCGTCCGCCGGAATCGGCCCGCCTTCCTTGCGCCACTTGAAGTAGCCAAGCGCGACCTCCGGGAAGAGCGCGTAGGAGAGGATGTCCTCCTCGGCCTGGATCGTGTTCGGCGGCAGCGCGTCCGCCGCCGCGACGAGGCCCGGCTTCAGCAGGTCGGCCGGACGGCACGTGATGGGCTTCAGCTTGCCGATCAGCTTCTTCTGGAGCTTCGGGTCGATCGGCGCCGGCGTCGCGCCGTAGTAGCCCGCCGCGTAGCGCTTCGTCTCGTCCGTCACCATCGAATACCGCTTGCCGGAGAGGACGTTCAGCACGGACTGGACGCCGACGATCTGCGAGGTCGGCGTGACGAGCGGCGGATAGCCGAGGTCGGCGCGCGTCTTCGGCAGCTCCTCCAGCACCTCGTCGAGGCGGTCCAGCGCGTCCTGCTGGGCGAGCTGGGAGCGGAGGTTCGAGATCATGCCGCCGGGAATCGCGTGCACGAGCACGCCCGCGTCGACAGCCTCGACCTTCGACGAGCTCGCCGGCTGGCGCTTCTTCTTCAGCTCCTTGAAATAGGCGTTGATCTTCGTCAGGGCCGCGCGGTCAAGCCCGCAGTCGAAGCCGACCGACTCCAGGATCGAGACGACCGACTCCGTTGGCGGCTGGGACGAGAACGACGAGAGCGTGGAGATCGCGCAGTCGAAGCAGCCCGCGCCCGCCTCGGCGGCGGCGAGGTACATCGCGGCGGCCATGCCGCTCGTCATGTGCGAATGCACCTGGATCGGCATCTCCGGCAGCGCCTTCTTCAGCGCGCCGACGAGCTCGCGCGCGGCGCCCGGCGTGAGGATGCCCGCCATGTCCTTGATCGCGAGCGAGTCGATGCCCATCGCCGCCTGCTGCCGGGCGAGCTTCACGTAGGCCGCGACCGTGTGGACGGGCGATGTCGTGTAGCAGATCGTGCCCTGCGCGTGGCCGCCGTACTTCTTCACGCTGCGGATCGCCGTCTCCAGGTTGCGCGGGTCGTTCAGCGCGTCGAAGACGCGGAAGATGTCCATCCCGTTCTCGCACGCGAGCGCGACGAACCGCTCGACGACGTCGTCAGGGTAGTGCTTGTAGCCGAGGATGTTCTGGCCGCGCAAAAGCATCTGGAGCGGCGTCTTCCTGCAGACCTTCTTGATCTCGCGCAGGCGCTGCCACGGGTTCTCGCGCAGGAAGCGCATGCAGACGTCGAACGTCGCGCCGCCCCAGCACTCAAGCGAGTAGAAGCCCGCGTTGTCCATCGTCTCGGCAATCTTCAGGATGTCGTCCGTCCGCATCCGCGTCGCCCAGAGGGACTGGTGCGCGTCGCGGAGCGTCGTGTCGGTGATGCGGATGATGTTCTTCGTCTTCGTTTTCATTTGTCGCTTATTATATCACATTTTAGGCCGAAAGAGGCAAACGCCGCGCGGCCGGAACGCCGTGCGCGCGCCCCGTCACGAGCCGGGGTGGACGGGCTTCGAGCCCGCCTTGCACATCGGGCACGTCTCGGCCGTCCACGTCTCGGGCGTCATCTGCATGAGCGAGAACATCGGGATGCGGCCGAACTTGACCTTGCCGCCCGAACGGTCCACGAGCAGGACGACGCCCGCGACCTTCGCGCCGGCGGCCTTCACGAGGTCGATCGTCTCCTGCACGCGCCCGCCCTTCGTCACGACGTCTTCCGCGACGACATAGCGCTCGCCCTTCTTCAGCGTGAAGCGGCGCATCGCCAAGACCGTGTTCGGCTTGCCCGTCGCGTCCACGCCCTCGCCCGGCACCTTCTCGGCGAAGACGCACTTCACGTTCAGCTCGCGCGCGACCTCGTGCCCGACGAGGATGCCGCCGACGGCCGGCGAGATCACGCCGTCGATCCGCTGGCCGAGCTTGCCGCTCCTGACGGCCTGCCGCGTCACTTCGCGGCAGAGCTTTTCGGCGATGCGCGGGTAGCGCAGGACGTTCGCGCACTGGAAGTAGCGGTTGGAGTGCAGCTTGGAGCGAAGCTCGAAGTGCCCCTCCAAGAGCGCGCCCGTGTCCTTGAATGCCTGGAGAACCTGTTTCTGCGTCATGTCTGAGTTTCCTTTCTGTTGTTTTGTCCGTTGTCGTCTGTCCGTTGTCATCAAGCCTACTCTTCGAGCCTCAGGAGCTCTTCCCGCGTAAATCCGTCCGCCGGCTCCGCGTCCCTTTCCGCCGGGAGGACCGCCGGCGCGGGCGCGGCGCACGTCGGCAGGTAGGGCGTCGGACGAAAGCCGATCCGCGCCGGCGCAGGCGGACGCGCGCGATCCGAAAGCCGGACGATCGGCGCCGGCGCGTCATCCGGCAGCGCGCTCAGGATGAGATCGGCCGGACGGAACGCAAGGCCCGCCGCCTCGCCCTGTCCGCCGGACTTCGCCCGGCGCATCGCCTGTGCCTCCTGCTCAGGCGTCAGGGCGACGAACGCGGCGAACGGCGGCGACGCCGCCGGCGCGTCATCCGCCATGAACCAGAGTTCCGAATAGGGCAGGACGAGGGAGACGGCGACCGGCAGGGACAGCGCCGTCAGGAGGGACAGGAGTTCGCGCCGCGCGCTTTTCATTCGTCCGCCCCCGCCGCGCCCGTACGCTTGTTCGCGAAGAGGATGCGCGCGACGCCGTTCGCCTTCGCGAGCGCCGCGAGGCGCATCATCTCGCCGTTCGCCACGCGCCGGTCGGCGAGGACGAGCAGGGTCTTCTCCGCACGGCGGGCGAAGCGGTTCGCCAGCTGCTCGCCCAGCGCGCGCATCGAGGCGTCCTCGCCCATCAGGTAGCGCGTGTCGTCGAAGAAGACGAGCGTCTCACGCGGCATCGGCATCATCAGCGCGACCGGCGACTCGGCGGACACGGCGTCCGTCGGCACGGCGTCCGGCAGGTCGAAGAGCGTGCCCTCGGCCGACGTCAGGATCCCGGAGATGAACCGCAGGTGCAGCAGCAGAAGCCCCACGGTCAGGTAGGGCAGGGCGGCGGCAACCGGCCGCAGCCAAGCCGAACCGTGTCGCCAGATGCCAAGCGACCGTTCGGGCGACCATCCCCAGGGGCTCACTTCGTCCGCTCCTTCTCCTTCATCGCCTCCTTCTCCTTCTGCGTGGAGATGTAGCCGATGATCTGGCTGGCCGCCGCCTCCAGCTCGACGACGATGCGGTCCAGCCGGACGCGCAGGAACGAGTACATCACGGACGCGCAGATCGCGACCGCGAGCCCGAACGCGGCGGCCGTCAGCGCGTCCATCGTGCCGCCCAGAAGCGCGGCGCGCGAGACGAGCTCGCTCGCGTTGGCCGCCCGAACCGTCCGGATGAAGCCGAGCACCGCGCCGAGGAGGCCGAGCGCAGGCGCGACCTGCGCGATGATCGCCAGCACCGCCAGCCGCCGGTCGAGGCGCCCGATCTCGGCGCGCCCCTGCGAGTCGATGGCCTCGCGCAAGACGCGCGCCGAGCCGCGCTGGTGGCGGATCGCCGTCGCGACGACGGACGACACGGGCGCGAGCGTGTCCTCGCAGATCGACAGGGCCTCGTCCGCGCGGCCGTGGTCCAGAACGTTGATCACCCCCTTGAGAAAGTCCTCGTAGTCGACCTGCGCCCGGCGCAGGTCAAAGAACCGCTCGAAGAACGTGACGACGGCGACGACCGCCAGGGCCAACAGGATCCACACGACAGGACTTCCGACTGAACTCACAGGACTCCCCCTTTCTCGGTCATGCGCCGAATGCGCCGACGGGCCTCTTCGGCGGCCGGGCTGTCGCTCGTCGCGACGAGATCCAGCACGGCGACGGCCTGATGGCCCTTGCCGCGGCTCTCGAACTCGTCCGCCAGGCGAAAGGCCGCCTTGGAAAAGACCGCGCGCGCCTCGTCGTCGAGCCGCGTATGGCCCAGCCGTTCGCGGCGGTAGGCGAGGACGACCTGCGTGTAGTACTGGTCGATTGCCTCGTCGAGGCGCTTGAGCTTTTCGAGGACGCGGGCGATCTTGAACGAGACGACGAGCTTCTCGCTCGGCGAGAGTGCGCTTCCGAACAGGATGGCCCGGTAGGCCTCCAGCGCCGTCGTGTAGCGGGCGGGGTTGTCCGCGCCCATCGCGAAGAGCGCATCCGCCTTGAGCAGGCGCGCGCGCGCGCGGTCGGCCGCCGTCACGTCGCTCGCCGCCGCGACCCGCTCGAAGACCAGGACGGCCTCGTCGAAGCGCGCCTGCTCGTTCAGCGTCTCGCCCTGCAGGAGCAACGCAGGCAGGCGCACGGGCGAAGTCGGGAAACGCTCCACGAGCCGCGTCGTCAGCTGGATCACCGACGTGTAGTCGCTTTCGGCGAACGCCGCGCGCGCCGCCCGCAGGAGCGCGTCAGCCGCCTTCTCGTCCGGCAGCTCAGGCACGTCAGACGCCTCGCGGAAGAGCCGTCCCGCCGTCTTCCAGTCATGGCGGTTGTACTTGAATTTCGCCAGCCACAGGAGGACGTCCGCACGGAGACGCGGATCCGTCCTGTCGGACAGCAGGCCCTCGGCCTGCCGTTCGGCCTTCTCGTCCTCGCCGCCGCCATAGAGGCACAGGGCCTCGAAGAAGCGCATGCGCAGGGCCCGCGACGGGTCGTCCGCCGCAACCTGGCGGAACGCCGCGCGCGCCTCGGCAAAGCGGTAGGTGCGGTAGAGTTCGCGCCCCTGCGCCTCGCGCTCGCGGATCTTGAGCATCTCGCCGATGCGCGCGGCCGCCGGCGTCTCCGGGTACTTTGACAGCGCGAGGCGGTAGCGGCTCATCGCCTCGTCCATCCGCCCGAGCGACGAGAGGACGTCGCCCTGCTTGAGCGCGGCCGTCGCGCGCGCCGCATCGGTCTCGGCGACCTGCTCCGACCGCTCGAACGCCTCCAGCGCCTCGGTCGGCCGACCCAGCTTGGCGAGCGACCAGCCGAGGCCGTCCTGCACGGCGGCCATCCGGGCGGCCTCCGGCCAGATCTCCGTCGCCTCGGCAAACAGCGTGTGCGCCTTCTTCCAGTTCGCCGCCGCCAGTTCCGCGTCCGCCACGGACAGAAAGGCCTCCTTCGCGCCCGGCGTGTCCGGCGCGTCCCGGACGACCGACCGGATGAGCGCGGCGCCTTCCGCCGCCGATTCGGGAACCGTCAGCATCGTCTGCCCCAGGCGAAGCGTCAGCGCGCGGCGCGTCGCGGACGACGTCGTCGCGGCCTGCGCGCGCCGCAGCAGGTCGGGGTCCATCAGGTTCGCCGCCGCCACCGCAAACGCGCGCGCCGCGACGTTCGACTGCGCGCAGACCTCGCGCCACAGGGTCTTCGCGCCCGCCTCGTCGCCCGCACGCGCCAGGCTGTCCGCCTCGTACAGCAGGGCCTGGACGAACCCCTCCGGCGAGCCGCCCTCCGCAAGGAGCCGCGCGGCGGCGGCATGGTCGCCGCGCACGACGGCCCGGTAGTAGTCAAACGCCGGCCCCTGCGCGTCCGGCCAGCGGGAAATCGCATGCGCGACCTCCGTCCAGTTCCCCTCGGCCGCCCAGCTTTCGAGCTGCACCAGGCGCGGGCCGTCCCAGTCGCCCGCTTTCGCCGCATGCGCGCGCGCGATTTCCAGAAGGCCGTCGCGCAGCGCCTGGCGCGCGAGGTCGAGCTCGTCCTGCGCCGTCGCCGACAGGCCCTGCGCCGCCGCCGAAAAAGCGGCGAACAGACAGGCGACGGCCTGACAGGAGAGACGCGAGAGACGTGAGACCCACAGGGTCGCCTTCAGTCCCTTTGGCTTCGAGGCCCTCTGGTCGCGCTCGTCTCTCATGCCGATCCCGCCCATTCAAAAAACCATCAGACCAGTTCGCCGAGGTACCCCATCTCGGCGAGCAGACGCTCGTTCTTCATCCAGTTCGGCTCGACGCACACCCACAGGTCGAGCTTCACCTTCACGCCGAAGAGGTCGGACAGCTCGCGTTCGGAGCACTTGCGCACGTACTTGATCGTCGCCGCGCCCTTGCCGATCACGATCGGCTTCTGGCTCGCGCGGTTGACGAGCAGCGCCGCCTCGACCTCCCACGTCGGCGCGCCCTTCTCGCGCACCTCATGGATCTGGCGGACGACGACGCCCAGCTCGTGCGGCAGTTCCTGATGCAGCTTCGCGAGATACTTCTCGCGAATCGAGTCGGCAATCGTCAGCTTGCGCGGATAGTCCGTCACGATCTCGTCGTCGAACAGCTTCTCGCCTTCCTCGGCCAAGTCGAAGAGCGCGTCCAGCACGCCCTTCGCGCCACCCGGCGTCGAGGCGATGGACTTGACCCAGACGGGAGAAATCGTCGAATTGCGAATACTCGAATGATCGACTTGCGTCTCGCCGGCACATTCGCCGTTTCGACCATTCGACAATTCGGCTATTCGACTATTCTCCTCGGCCTCCTTCCACGCATCCCGGTACATCGTCTCGTAGAACGGGGCCTTGTCGGCCTTGTTGAGCACGAAGACGATCTTCTCGGGCCGCTCCTTCGCGAGCCGCTGCATCCAGCCGATGTCCTCCAGCTGAGGCTCCTCGGAGGCGTCGAAGACGACGCACGTCACGTCCGTCCCCGCCGCGCTCCGCCGCGCCATGCGGTTCAGGAGCCGCCCGAGCTGGCCGACCGCCTTGTGCAGGCCGGGCGTGTCCAGCAGCACGAGCTGCCCGCGCGCGTCGGCGACGATGCCGCGCACGGTGTTGCGCGTCGTCTGCTCGACGGGCGAGACGATCGAGACCTTTTCGCCGACAAGGGCGTTGACGAGCGTGGACTTCCCCGCGTTCGTCCGCCCCACGACCCCGACGACTGCGACCTTCGCCATCTTACGGCACCGGGAAGTTCGCGACGAGTTCGGCGGCCTCGCGCTTGACGCGCGCCTGCACCTGCACGTTCGCGATGTCGTCGAGGACGTCCGCGATCCACGTGCCGATCTTGATCATCTCCGGCTCCCTCATGCCGCGCGTCGTCACCGACGCCGTGCCGACGCGGATGCCAGACGTCCTGAACGGGCTCTCGGTGTCGAACGGAATCGTGTTCTTGTTGACGATGATGCCCGCCGCGTCGAGGGCCGCCGCCGCCTCCTTGCCCGTGATGCCCTTCGAGGTCTTGACGTCCACGAGGAAGAGGTGGTTGTCCGTCCCGCCCGAGACGATGCGGTAGCCGCGGTCCTGCACGGTCTTGCACATGACCTGGCAGTTCTTCACGACCTGCTGCGCGTAGCCCTTCTTCGCCTCGCTCATCCACTCGCGGAAGACGACCGCCTTCGCCGCGATGATGTTCTCCAGCGGGCCGCCCTGCATGCCGGGGAAGACCGCGCTGTCGAGCGCCTTCGCCCACTTCTCCTTGCAGAGCACCAGGCCGCCGCGCGGGCCGCCGAGCGTCTTGTGCGTCGTCGACGTCACGAAGTCGGCATACGGGACGGGCGACTCGTGCGCGCCGCCCGCGACGAGGCCGGCGATGTGCGCCATGTCGACCATCATGATGCAGCCGACCTTGTCGCAGATCTCGCGGATGCGCTTGAAGTCGATCGCGCGCGGATACGCCGAGGCCCCCGTGAGGAGGATCTTCGGCTTCACCTCCAGCGCCTGCCGCTCCAGCGCGTCGTAGTCGAGCCGCTCCGTCTTCGGGTCGACCGTGTAGGGCACGATGTGGTAGATCTTGCCGGAGAAGTTGACGGGCGAGCCGTGCGAGAGGTGGCCGCCCTGGTCGAGCGCCATCGACATGATCGTGTCGCCCGGCTTGATCGTCGCGAAGTAGACGGCCATGTTCGCCGCCGAGCCGCAGTGCGGCTGCACGTTCGCGTACTCCGCGCCGAAGAGCCGGCAGGCGCGCGTGCGCGCAAGCTCCTCCGCCGCGTCGACCGGCAGGCACCCCGAATACCAGCGCTTGCCCGGATAGCCCTCGGCGTACTTGTTCATCAGCACCGAGCCCGCCGCCTCGCGGCACGCGCGCGACGACGTGTTCTCGGACGCGATGAGGTTGATCTCCGCGTCCTCCTGCTTCGTCTGCGCCTCGATCGCGGCGAAGACCTCCGGGTCGTCCTTCATCAGCCCCGAGCAGTCGGAGAGACGCGCGGCGCGCTCCAGCTTCCAGCGGCGGCGCACGTGGCGCGCGTCGTTGTCGACCGGCGTCGCGAGGAACGCCTTCGCGATCTCCACGGCGTAGTCGCCCGAGACGGCGTCCGCCCCGAGGCAGAGGACGTTCGCGCCATTGTGCTGGCGCGTCAGCGTCGCGGCCTCCGTCGTCGCGCAGAGCGCGGCGCGGACGTTCTGGAAGCGGTTCGCGGCCATCGACATGCCCATGCCCGTACGGCAGATGAGGATGCCGAAGTCGGCCGCGCCGGAGGCGACCGCCTGCGCGACGGGAATCGCATAGTCCGGGAAATCGCAGCTCGCGCGGTCGGACGGTCCCAGGTCAATCAGCGCATGGTCGGCCCCCAGCGCACGGACAAGATGCCCCTTGAGCTCGAACCCGCCATGATCGGAAGCGATGGCTATTTTCATCTGAACTACCTTTCTGTATCGTAAAACTTGAACGAACGAATCTTGTGAATTATATCAAAAAGCAGGGCTGCCCGTGGCCGATCCGGCAACGGGCGCCGCCCATCAGAACTTCAGCGACTGCCCGTCCTTCGCGAGCTTCGCCTTGAGGCGCGGCTTCGCCTTGCCCGCGAGGACGAGATCCGCGAGCGGATCCTCGACGTAGTCCTGCACGACGCGGCGGAGCGGCCGCGCGCCGAGCGCGCCGTCGTACCCCTTCTCGATCAGGAAGTCCGCCGCCTTCTTGTCCAGCGACAACGAGATGTGCGCGTCCTTCAGCCGCGCCTGAAGCCGCGCGAGCTCCAAGTTCAGGATCGCCTCCAAGTCGGCCTTCTCGAGCTTCTTGAAGACGACCGTCTCGTCGAAGCGGTTCAGCAGTTCGGGACGGAACGCGCGCTTCGCCTCGCCCAGCAGCTTCTCCTTCAGCACCTCGTAGCTCGTCTCCGCCGTGTCGCGCGCAAAGCCGAGCGAATGCCCCTCGCGCGCGAAGTCGAAGCCGAGGTTCGCCGTGCAGATGATGATCGTGTTGCGGAAGTCGATGATGCGCCCCTGCCCGTCCGTGAGCCGCCCCTCGTCGAGGATCTGGAGCAGCATGTTGCAGACGTCGCCGTTCGCCTTCTCGAACTCGTCGAAGAGGACGACCGAATACGGGCGCCGCCGCACCTTCTCGGTGAGCTGCCCGCCCTCGTCATAGCCGACGTAGCCGGGCGGCGCGCCGACGAGGCGCGACGAGGAGTACTTCTCCTGAAACTCCGACATGTCGAGCGTGATGAGCGCCTTGTCGTCCCCGTAGACCTTTTCGGCAAGCATCTTCGCGAGATGCGTCTTGCCGACGCCGGTCGGCCCGAGGAAGAGGAACGAGCCGATCGGCCGCTTCGGGTCGGCCCGCAGGGCGCGCGACCGCCGCAGCGCGCGCGCGATCGCCTTCACGGCGGGCATCTGCCCGACCACGACGCTCCCCAGCGTCTTCTCCATCGCGAGCAGCTTCTCCGCCGTCGTCGCGTTCATCTTCTCGACGGGCACGCCGCTCATGGACGAGACCGTCTCGGCGACGTCGTTCTCCGAAATCTCCAGCGTCTCCTCGGCGTGCGTCTCCTTCCACTTCTTCAGGGCTTCCTGAAACTCGGCGGACGCGACGCGGATCGCCTCGCGGAACTTCGCGGCGGAGTCGAAGTCGCCCTTCGCGACGACGGCGTCCTTCTGTCCGCGCAGCGTGTCGATCTTCTCCTGCATCGCCGTGAGCGCCTTCGGCCGCGCGCTCGCGCTCGCCCGGAGGCGCGCGCCCGTCTCGTCCATCGCGTCAATCGCCTTGTCCGGCAGCTGCCGCGCGGGCAGGTAGCGCGCCGTCAGCTCGACCGCCGCGCGCAGCGCCGCCGGCGTGAACGTCGCCGAGTGATACTCCTCGTACTTCGGCGCGATCCCCTTCAATATCTCAATCGTGTCCGCGACGGACGGCTCGTCCACCGTGACGGCCTGGAAGCGGCGCTCCAGCGCGGCGTCCTTCTCGATGGACTTGTGGTACTCCTTCAGCGTCGTCGCGCCGACGCACTGCAGCTCGCCGCGCGCGAGGGCCGGCTTCAGGATGTTCGCCGCGTCCATCGCGCCCTCGGCGCCGCCCGCGCCGACCATCGTGTGGATCTCGTCCAGGAAGAGGATGATGTTCCCCGCGCGCTTCGTCTCGTCGATCACCTTCTTCAGGCGCTCCTCGAACTGGCCGCGATACTGCGTGCCCGCGACGAGCCGCGCCATGTCGAGCGCGACGACGCGCTTCGCCTGCATGCGCTCGGGCACCTCGCCCCGGTGGATCGCCTGCGCGAGGCCCTCGACGACGGCCGTCTTGCCGACGCCCGCCTCGCCGATGAGGACGGCGTTGTTCTTCGTGCGCCGCGAGAGGATCTGGACGATGCGCTTCAGCTCCTTCGCGCGCCCGATCACGGGGTCGAGCTGGCCCTGCCGCGCGAGATCCGTGAGGTCGCGCCCGTAGGTGTTGATCGTCGGCGTCTTCTGCGCCTTGCCGTTCGCGCCCTCCTTCGCGGACGCCGCGTCACCGCCCTCGCCGTCGCCCTCCGCCGCGCCGGACGCCGCCGCGTTCGCGCCGCCCTGCGTCCCGGCGGCGATGAACTTGTCGACCGTCACGCCCGCGTTGAACAGCAGCTGCGCCGCCGCGTTCTCGCCCTCGCGCAGCATGGCGAGGACGAGGTGCTCCGTGGCGACCGCATTGCCGGGGCCGGACTCGATCGCGGCCATGTCGATGATCTTCTTCGTCCGCGCCGTGAGCGGCAGCTGTCCGCGCTGGAGCGTGCCGGCGCCGCCGCCCGTGAGGACGGACTTCATCGACTCGGCGAGGTCGTCGAGCGCCAGGCCGAGCGAGACGAGCCGCTGGGCCGCGCCGCACGCCGGAATCGCGATGATCGACAGGAAGATGTGTTCGGCGCCGATGTGGTCGTGACCGAGCTGCTGCGCGCAGCTCGACGCCGCGTTCAGCGCATCGACGGCGTGTTTCGTAAAGCTCAGGCTCATAGGAACTTCTCCTCGGCGCGTTCGTTCAGCATCACGTCCTCGAAGCGGCGGTTCATCTCGTCCGCGCGGTCGGCGTCCGCCTGGTCGCGCTCCTCCTGCTCCAGCTTGTCCTCCGCGCCCGTGAGGTCGCATTCGAGCAGCATCTTCTCGATCTCCTCCAGCGTGATGCCGTCCAGCAGCTTCTGCATTGCCGCAAGCCGCAGCGGCGAGAGCAGGTCGAAGAGCTCGCCCGGCGACAGGAGACGGCAGTTCTTCAGGATCGCGAGCGCGCGGCAGAGCGAGTCGCCGAAGACGCGCGGCAGCTCCTCGGAGAGGCGCACACGCGCGTTGCGCTCCTCGCGCAGCAGGTCCGCGACCACGCGCTTCGCCCGCTCGGACGACCCCGTGTAGTCGATGCCGTAGACATGGCCCGGCTCGTTCACGCCATCCGCCTCCACGCCGACGAGCTCCATGTCGAGCGCGTGCAGCGCGCGGCGGACGGACTCCAGCTCGCCGATGAGGTGCAGCCCTTCCAGATGAAGCTGGCCGCGCACGCGGAACGGCGCCTCGACGCGCGCCAGGGGGAACGGATGCCGCTTCGCGTCCGGCGCGCCCTTCTTCTTCTCGCCCGCGCCCGCGACCTTCTCGAGGTCGGTGACGACGTCGTTCATGGCGTTCAGGAACGTGCCGAGGATCTCCGGGACGCTCTCGTCGGCCGCGTCGTCCGCGTCGGCGGGGCCGATCCGGGTGATGGACATCGACACGCCCGGCGGAAGGCCCGTCACCTTACGGGTCCGCTGGCTCTTCTTCTGGCGACGCTGACGTTCCGCCTTGGCGCAGGCCTTGCAGACGTAGAGTTCCTCCGCCGTCTCGCCCTCGCCACGGACAATCGCCGTCTCGGCGTTCGCCTGATGGCAAATCTCGCATTTCATTTGGCCGCATATTATACCATATCCGCGAAGACGTCAGCACGGACGTCGCCCGCGTCACCAGACCCCCTTCGCGCGCCGGAAATACATCGTCTGCCCGATTGCGCGGGCGGCACGGCAGAGCCATTCGTAGGGGCGGTCGACGACATCCACGAAACCGATCTCGTAGGCCTCGCCGTCGCCGCGTCCGAGCAGGGGCTGGTCGCGATACTGAAACCAGTGGCAGCCGACGATCAGCGGATGCTGCAGGCAGCCCTGCACGAAGCGCGCGAAGCTGCGGGCGCGCTCCCGCTCGTCGTAGACGGGCGCGAGCCCCGGCTTGAACATGCCCCTGTCGTAGGCGCCGAAATGGAACTCGCCGACGAGAATCGGCTTCTCGTTCCCGTCCGCGAACATCCGCTCAGAAAGATTGTACACCGAGTTCGCATAGGCGTTCACCGTGATGACGTCGCAATGCTTCGCCGCCGTGCGCCACAGGACGCCCGCCTGACGGAAGCCGACGAAGCGCGAGCCGAGGTAGAGCTTGCCCGGCGCGGCGCGCGCCAGCTCCTCGCGGCAGATGCGGAAATAGAGGTCGAGAAAAGGCTCGGCGACCTCCCCGCCGACGTCGGGAATCCACTTCTGGAACTGGAGCTCGTTGTCGACGAAGAAGCCGATGCACATCGGGTCTTTCGCCGCGTGCTTCAGCGACCTGTCCGTCGCGAACTTCTCGCGGATCGCCGCGCGCATCGTCGCCTCGAAGTTCGGCGCCGTGAAGTCGTAGATGTGGAATTTCGGGTGGCGCGGCACGCCTTTGCCGCGTTCGAGCACGCTCGCGACATACGGCTTCTTCGAGAGCAGGCCGAGTTCGGGCGCGCTCCAGTTTCCGATCGTGTTCAGTCCCCACGAGTCGAACCGCTTCAGCACGAAGTCGAAGTAGTCCGCCGCAAAGTCCTTCTTCCCGAACTTCTTCTCAAGGTTCCAGACCGTGAACGCCATCTTCCTGTCGGCAGGGATCTCGCCCTGATACCAGTCTGGGTGCTTCGAGGCGTCTGTCACGTCCGTCATGATCCGCGTCACGTCCAGCCCGACGGAAAAGAAGAGATGCCCGTCAGGCGTGACAAGCCACCACCGGCCGTCGACCTTCTCGGTGCGGAAGCTGCCCGTCGCGGCAAGCTGCGGGCCGTCCTTCCAGCCGCCGAAGCGGTCCCACGACGCGGGCGGCGGGGCGAGTGCCTTGCGCTCGGCTTCGAGGTCATCGGCGAGATCCCTGTCGGCATGCACCTTCCCCTTCCATTCGGCATGGGCGAACTGCCCGTACCTGTCGATGAACGGGACGTATCGCTCGGCGGGCACGAATCGCGTCCATTCGGGCTCGCCCTCCAGCCGCAGGTTCGAGAGCCGCAGTTCGGCCAGGCCCTTCACCTCATCCTCGAACGGCCACTGCATCTTCAGCTGGACGGAGGTGATGTGCTTCGTGTCGATGACGGCGGGGCCGCGCGCGTTCGTCGGGCACCCGTAGACTTCGGGGTGCGTCAGGAGCAGCCGCATCGTCCGCCTTTCGCCCGGATTCAGCCCGATGCCCGTGTTGGCGGACCTGTTCTTTCGCGCAATCGCCGTCGCGTGGTCGCCCGAATCGCCCTGCGCCGCGCCGGCCGAGACGTGCATCGTGAGACGCGCCTGCCGCGTCGTCGAAAGGTTCTCCACGTCAACGGCCAGATACTTCGCCTGGGAGAAGTCCGCCGCCGGAACCGGATCCCAGCGCAGGCCGGAATCCCACTCGGCACTCGACAGGTCGAGCCGCACCTGGTTCGGGCCTTCCGGGGTCACACGTGCCCGGTACATGGGCTTGAAGTCGCTCAAGGAGAGCGCCGCGAGCGTAACGGCGAGGATAGAGCCGAACATGAAGACGATTCCCTTGCCTGTGTGCGGTCAGCGGACGATGAAGACGCCGCCCGGAAGGCGCTGGGCCTCGTAGCAGCCGACGTCGATGGCGCGACCGAACAGGCGCGGATTCCCGGCGAGATCGACGTCTGTCGCAAAAGACGGCGTCGTCCCCCGGTTCGCGAGGCGGCCGCCCGGCCTCGGCGTGAAGTCCCCGCCGTCGAAATCGACGAAAAGCGCCCCCAGTCCCACGACCCGGAAGCCAGTCGAGTCGCCAAAGAAGGCCGTGCGGTTCGGCGTCGTGTCCGTCACGCAGCTGTAGACCTTCGTGCGATCCGACAGCGTCGCGCTCGAAAACGCATTCGACGCCGTCTGCCAGTTGCCGGCGATGACGCAGTTGCGGAATGTCGTGTACCACGACGAATCGCTCCACACGCCTGCCGCCGTCGTGATCGCGCCCTGGACGACGTTCGAGACGATCGAGCAGTTCTCGATGACGGCCGTATCGTTGTTTCCGCCAACCTGGAGCCCCGCCGAACCGCGATCGACTTTCGACGGCACATACGTGTTGTAGGCGATCAGCGTGTTGTCAAGGCGACCTTTCGAGCCATAGGAGAGGAAGACCGCGCCGCCGGCGCCCCAGGTGTCGTTCGCCGTGCCGGAGACGAGGTTGTTCGTGACCCAGCAATGCGTCAGGATGCCGAGTCCGCCAAGCTCAACCCCGCCGCCACCGCCATTTCCGCCGTTGATCGTGATCTGCCCGTGGCGAATGACGCAGTTCGAGACGACACCCGCCACGAGGCGCAGGTTGCCGCCGGACTGGTTGTAGACGCGTCCGCCCGCCATCGTCAGGCTTTCGACGCGCGCGTCGGCGTGGGCCACCTCGAACACGCGCCTGTATTGGCTGCTGGCGCTCGCCGTCGCCGTGTTCGAGACAACCACATCATCCGGCGTCGCGCCCATGCCGCGCACGATGACGGCGCTCGAAATCGTCTGCTGGGAGCTGACCGCGTAGTGGCCGGGCGCAAGACGCACCTCGCCCGCCTTTCCGCCGTGAAGCGCCAGCGCGTCGGGAAGCGTGTTCAGCCCCGTCTCTTTCGTCGCATACGGAATCTGCGGCGTTGCCTCCACATTCACCCAGATGACCCCGTAGACCGCCACATAGTCCGTACGCACCTGCGTGAACGTCGCCGAGCCGCTCGTCGCCGTCAGCGTGACGGTGTAGAGGCCGCCGTCCGCGTAGGCGTGCGCGACGGACGGCTCCGTCGTCACGACCGGATCTGTGCCGTCACCGAAGTCCCAGGAATAGCTGACTTCGCCCTCGGCATGCGCGGCATACGCGGTGAAGACGATTTCCTCGCCCGGATGTTCACGTCCGCTGAGGGACGCGCTGAACGTCGCGTAGAACGTCTCCGGCTGACGTTCATGGCAGCCGATGTCAATTGTGCCGACGGTTCGCGGCGCGCCCATGAGGTCGGTTTCGCTCGCGTCCTGGCGACGCGGATCGTTCACGCCCCCTTCCGCCAGCACGCCGCCAGCCGCCGGACGGTAGTCGCCGTTCGCATAGTCGACAAAGCCCGACGTGTCATTCAGCAGGACAAGCCCCGGATACGAATTCGCCGCAAAGCCGCTGTCCGCCCCGACGGCGCAGTTCACGAACGCGCCCGCCGCGCCGGGCTTGTTGCCGGCCCAGTCGCGGTTCGTCCCGTCCGACTTCCGGTTGCCGTAGATGACCGTGTTGTAGAGGAACTGCGAAACGTTCCAGGACCAGATGCCGGCCCCGACATTGTTCACGATCGTGAGGTTGTAGAGGTGCGTGCTGCCGCCGGGCAGGACAAGGCCGCCGCACGAGCTCTCGGCGATCAGGCAGTCCTCGACCACGGCCGACGATGAATAGTAGACGATGAGCGACGCCGCATTCGGATCGGCCGAATAGCCGTGCGATCCGCCCATCAGCCGACAGCGCGACAGGCGAACCGCATCTTTGAGGAAGACGTTCACGCCGTATCTGCCCGAGACGTTGCCGATCGCCCCGTCCTCAATCAGGCAGTCTTCCACGACGGTGCCGTTGCCCTGAAGATAGACGTTGCCGCCTTCACCACCGCTGGACGTGCCGCCGGAAATCGTGCAGCTGCGGATCGTCGCCGCCAAACCGGACGCCACGTAGACGTTGCCGCCGTCGCCTGTCGATGTGCCGTCCCGAATCACGCAGTCGACCAGCGTACCGCCGGTCATGTAGACGGCGCCACCGTTCGCGGTCTTGTTCGCCGTATTGCCGACGATGGTCACATTCGTGATGCAGGCTGTCGACGCCGTCTTGAGCGTCCGATAGGTGTCGCCGGCCTGAATGACCACGGCCGCGCGCGTCTCGCCCATGCCGACGAGCGCACATTTCACTTCGGGGGCATTTCGGGTCGTCGTCGTGTAAGTGCCCGCCGCCACGTAAATCGAATCCCCTGCGACCGCCACTGAAATCGCCTTGTCGACCGTCGCGAATGCCGCCTCGGCGCTCAGCCCGTCGTCGTTGTCGCTGTCCGAACCATCCGGCGAGACGTAGTAGTCCGTTGCAAACACGGACACGCCGCAAACCAAGGCGCAAGCAAGAATGGCGCGCTTTCCTGTCATGATGTGGTGCATCGTAAGCCTCCTTCTTTGGTCTTTAAAACTTTTGATAGTTTACCAAATGAAGCTACCCCCCCCCCTAACTAAAACCGCACACGTGACATAACCATTTCCGCTTGCGCCTAAACCGCGATTATGGTATGATTCCCCTCACGTCGAAATGGATACCATCCTCTTCATAACCGATCTCAATGCGCGTTCCCGCGTCTACCAGTATGCGGGAGCGCAGGAAGTCGTCGTCGGTTCCGGGATGCGCATCGAGGCGGTCGAGCTCGTCCGCCTGACCGAGCCGCTTGCGGATGTCGTCGCCTACTGGCAGCCGGTCGGCATCATCCTCGAAGGCGCCTGCAACCGGGAGATTCCTTCGGAGACCTTTCGCGGTGTCCCGCTCGTCCATCTTGACCCGCCCGACTGGACGCTGGAAGACCCGTCGGCCTTTACCGTGCTCAACGATGCGGAAGCCATTGCCGACCTCGCCTTCCAGGAACTCGCAGACTGTCCCTCGCTCGCCTTCGTCGGCTGGAATCCAGACGTCGGGTGGAGCCACCGACGCAAGGCCCGCTTCGCCGCCCGCGCCGCCGCACACGGAAAAGTGTGCTTCGCCCTGACGGATTCGCTCACGTTCGGGAACAAGGCCGAATTCGCCGCGAGGCTGCGCCCGTTCCTCGCCGGGCTTCCCGTCGGCTGCGGCATCTTCGCCGTCAACGACGCCTATGCCTCGGACGTGCTGAACGCCTGTCTCCAGCTCGGCCGACCCGTTCCGGGCGACATCCGGGTCGTCGGCGTGGACGACGACCCGACGTTCTGCGACAACACGCATCCGTCACTGACCAGCGTGCATCCGAGCTTCAGGACCAGCGGACGGCTCGCGGCGGAACTCCTGCTGAAACGCCTGGCCAACCCCAGGCTCCAGCCGCAGAAGCTCACCTATTCGCCGATCGGGCTCACCCGGCGGCTCTCCTCACGACGGCTGAAGCCCTCAAAGACCCCAATCGGAGAGGCGCTCGACTACATCCGCCGCGAGGCCTGCAACGGGCTCACCGCGACGGACGTCGTCAAGTTCCTCGGCCTTTCCGAGCGCGCCGCCGAAAACCGCTTCAAGAGCGCCACGGGACGGACGATCGTCGAAGAGATCATCTCCGTCCGAATGGAGCGCGTATTCGAGCTCCTGAAGAAGCCGAACCAGATCATGGAGCCCATCGCCAACCTCTGCGGATGGGGTTCGTCCATCTACCTGAAGCGGCTCTTCAAGGCCCGGACGGGCCTCACCATGAGCGAGTGGCGCGCACAGAACACGGTCGCAGAAAGCTGAATGACTCACTCGAGGAAGGCAGGAAGGAGGGTCGGAAGGAGGGTCAGCCCCGTAACTTCAGGCAGAACCGTTGCGCCCACCGCGCGTTCTTCCTCACGGAAGAGGAGCGCACGCGCTTTGTCGACCGGCTTTGGCGCGTCGCGCGCTTTTCCGGCGTGGAGGTTTTGGCGTACTGCATCATGAGCAACCATTTCCATCTCCTCGTCTACGTCCCCGAGCCGCCGCCCCTGTCGGACGAGGACCTGCTCGCGCGCATCAGGGTGTTCTATACGGGGGAGCGGCTGTCTGAGATCCTTCGGGACTGGAAGCGGATTGTCCAGTCGAAGGACGACGCTGGGCGAATCCGCTTCCGCGAGCGGTTCCTTAGGCGGATGCATGACGTCAGCGCCTTCATGAAGACGCTGAAGCAGAATTCGACGGTGTCCTACAACTGCCGGAGCGCCCATGCGGGCACGATGTGGGAGGCACGCTTCCGCGCGCGGGAGTACCTGCCGGACGAGAGGTGCGCGCTGATGAATGTTGCCGCATACATCGACCGCAACCCTGTCAAGGCGAAGATGGTCCCTTGTCCGGATGAGTATGCGTGGTGCGGCTTTGCGGCGGCCTGCAGGGGGGGGATTCGCGCTGCATCGACGGCTATCGGTTTATCTATTCGTTTGCCCCCTTGGCGTGGTCTCAGATCCGGGAGATGCACGAGAAGTCGATTCGTCTGGTCTTGAAGGAACTTGACGACGAATGCCTGTCCGGCCCGGCGAGGAAAGGTCTCTCGGTTGACGAGGAGAAGATGCAGAAAGCTCGGCAGAAGACATTTGAACAGGTCGAGGTGTCTGTCCCCAGGATGGTTCCCCGGCTGCTGGCCCGAGGCAGCAACAAGGTCGCGGCAGATATCCTTGGACTGCTGAAGGACGGCCCGAAAAGTCCGTCGGAACTGCGCGAGGCCCTCGGCCTTTCCAGCGCGAACTATCTGACGGCACGCTACCTGACGCCGCTGGCGCGCGCGGGGTTCATCGATGCCGTGGGTGCAGAGAGCCGTCACTCGCCGCAGCGGAAGTACGGACTCCTGCCGAAGGGGAGGACGGCAGTCGGATGACCTGCTCCACCACTCTTACTCCACCAATGACCCTCGGCCCCCCGCCGGCAAGCCGTGACCCTCGTTCCCGAAGGCCAACGCATCGCCCGGCTCGAACGAACAGTCGTAAAGCGAACGCGTGCCCCGTGTGGAGAGGAAAAAGAGACGGCGCGGCCGCTCTGACTCCAGATAGTCATCCCACGTGTCGTGGATGGCCTTTTCGAGGTGTGGCCAATAGTCAAGCCCAGCCCGCGCGACGGACTTGTCATCCAGACGGAATCCAAGAGGGCGCACCAGGTTCAGCTTCACGCCAAGCCCGACACACAGACGCCCGATGGCCCCTGTATTATGCGGTATCTCAGGCCTCAACAGCACAATTGAAAAAGGAAGTCCCATCACATCCTATGCACCCTATCCTATGCACTGGGGTCTGACCCCAATTTTGCCCCAATTTTGTATTTCTGATGCCGCGAACTCGGCTTCTCCGGCATCGCCAACGCGAGAATGCCTTGTTCAACCATC
>CAKTZA010000050.1 GCA_934635045.1 uncultured Kiritimatiellota bacterium
CCCCCCCCCCCCCCCCCCCCCTGGAGGATTCGGCGCGGACGCAAATGCGTCAGTTCTGTTGGTTTCGATTTCATGACTTTGTCCCTTTCTTGTTTCATTTGCCTTGGGTCTACTGTGAAACTTGTCCGTGTATTATAGCAAATGCGCGGCTTGCGCCGCAATATCAGAAAAATGAAAATCCATATAAGAAAAACGAACATGCGAGACGGTCGCGGCGACGGGCTCGATCACGATTCGGACTGCCAGTTTTCCTGTGCCGCGCGCCTCGTAGCGACGATAGCGGCCACTGCGATTCGACGTGACGGCCTCCGTCCGCACAATCGTTCCGCCCTCGACGCGCGACCGACAGACCCAGCCGCCGTAGGCGACTCCCAGCGTCCGCCCATCACACGACACGTCCGTCGCCCTGCTGCCATCCGACTCAAACGCCGGCAAAGCGAGCGCAAGAGCGCCTTCGCCCGTCAGCTCGGAGAGGAGGCCGTCTTTCGTCAACGTGCAACGCCAGTCGCAGCCGTCCACGCGCCAATCGACAACAGCGAGGTCTTTTGTCGCGTACCGCGCCGTGAGGACGAGCGACGTGCCGTCCGGCACGACAGGACGAATCGCGAGGTCTCCGCCGTCCGCCCTCTCGCGCCGATAGTGCGCCGCCTTCGCGCAGGGCGTCGACAGGCAGATCGCCGGCGGTGCGCCCCGCCGCTGAAGGCGTCCGAGCCCCGTCGCATCGTAGGCCGGGTTCGCGTTCCAGTCGAACTGGGCCGAGTAGTCGCCGGACGACAGCAGAATCTGGTGGAAGTCGGGCGACGTCGCGAAGACGAACGGATCTTCCGGCGGCAGGGCGACGGACGGCACATCTGCGCAGAACAGAAACGCGCCCATCGCCCACGACCCCATCGTCACCATGTACTTGTCGAAATAGGCGTAGTCCTCGCAGCCCACGTCCGGCTTCAGGGAAAGCCCGTCTTGCGCCGACGCGCGCGGATAGGCGTTCTTCACATGGCGAACCGGCTTCTGCGCCAGCCACGGACGCAGGTCATCCAGCGCACGCCGCGCGGCGCGCTTGTAGAGGTTCGCGCGCACGAGATCGCCGCGCTTCGCGAAACGCGCCGCATACCATTCGCAGACGGCCGCGTCAAACGTGTTGTTATGCAGGAACTGGTTGGAACGTCCGCCGAAGGGGATCTCGCCGCACGCCGACTGTATGCGAAGCGTGGGTTCGGCAGCCCGCGCCAGCAGTGCCTCCAGCTGCGGACGCGAGGGGCCGTCGTAGCCGTCATCCAGAATGTGCATGAACTGGAGGCGCGTGACGAAATCGTAGACGGCGGGCGCGTTCGGGTCGCGGTACATGCCGTTCTCGTCAAACCAGCGCAGCTGATCGGCGACATAACGCTCGACAAACGCCGCGTCGCCGCCCAGTCCATGCGCCAGCCGCGCCTGTTCGCTCGCACAGGCGAAGACGACCCAGTTGTGTGCGCGCCTCTCGCCCAGCGAAAGCCGCCCCGTCCGGTAGGACGCTCGCGCATCAATCCGCGCCAGATCCGCCCGCCAGGCGTCCGTCACCGACTTCTCGTACGTCCGCGCCGCTTCCAGCTGCACGAGCGCCCAGACCAGCTCCTTCACCGAGAACTCGTTGCCGGAACTTCTGACGGGCATCGGGCCCTTCGCCGCATCGCGGCAACAGACCGTCATCATGCGCGCAAGCAGCGGCTTCTTCTCCGCAAGCCGTCCGTTCGCGACCAAGAAGCCGAGGTTCGCGGCGAGGCGCGGGAAGCCGTGCTCCTGTACGCCGTCCCGTTCGGCGGTCTCCGTCAGGCCAACGAGCCGCGCGTCGGAGTACGCCGAAACGGCCGCCTCCATCACGTCCATGTAGTCGGTTTTCGATGTCTGCGCGGACGCAATCGCCGCATGGACGACAAGAACTGCGAGAAGTGTGATTTTCATGCCGCAGTAGTATACACCCGATGCGGCGAAAAGTAAATTGCACTTCCTGAAGAAACGGTTGCGATTTCTGAAAACCGCGCCGCGCACGTCTTCGCCATCCGCCGAATGTCTTCACAGCCGCCGCCAAATGCAGAGGCGGGTCTTGCCGTAGGTGCGGTCGCGGAGGAGATCCCAGCCCGGCGTCTCCTCGGCCCGCTGCACGGCCGTCATTTCCGCGACGAAGAGCCCGCCGGGCCGCACGACGTTACGCGTGGCGAGCGTCGCCAGCACCTGCGCGTAGCCCTTCTCCTCGCCGAGCGCATACGGCGGATCGGCAAAGGCAATCGAGAACCCAGGCCCCGAATAGGTCGCAAGAAAGCGGTAGCAGTCCGCCGCGACAACCGCCGCCACCTGCTCACCCCGTTCCGCCTGTCCGAATCGTCCTCCCTGACCAGCCAGTCCGACCACACCCAAGTTCTCGTTCAGGACGGCGAGATGCCGGCGGTTCTGCTCGACGAAAGTCGCCGACCGCGCGCCACGCGACAGGGCCTCCAGCCCGACCGCGCCGCAGCCCGCAAAGAGGTCGAGGAAGTCGCAGCCCGCGAGTTCGGGCGCCAGGATGTTGAACAGAGCCTCGCGCACGCGATCCTGCGTCGGACGAATCGCGTCCGATTTCGGCACCTTGAGATTGCGCCCGCCAAATTTTCCGCCTGTAATTCTCATTTTTCGCGACCTCCACAAAACATTCATTTTCCTGCGACAACATGGCCATAACGGCGGAGCAAGGCCTCGAAGTAGTCCTGTCCGGCGCGGAACGTGTCGAGCAGACGTTCCCTGTGCATTTCATTTGCCTGCCATTCCTGCAGACCCAAGTAGTAGAAGCGGCGCGTCTTCTCCAAGACGAGCATGGGGGTGATGCCGTGCTTGAGGCATTCCTTGAGCAGGACGAGCCGCCCGACGCGCCCATTGCCGTCCTGAAACGGATGAATCGCCTCAAAACGCACATGAAAGGCGGCGAGATCATCGAGCGTGTGCGCCGTCTTGCCGTACCACGCAAGCAAGTTCACCATTTCGCCATGAACCTGTGCGGGCGGAACGGTGTCGCGGTCGCCCACCGCGTTCGCAAGTCGCTTGTAGTCCCCGCCGGCGAACCACGGCTTGCGGCTGTCGGTCGTGCCGCTTTTGAGGATTTCATGCAGCCGCTTGATGTACGCTTCCGTCAATGCCGCCCCGGCAGTCTTAATCACCTCGTCCACGGCGCGGAAATGGTTTGCCGTTTCCACGATGTCGTCCACGGGAATGTCTGCACCCAGATCCCCGACGGTCTGCGTCTCGAAGATCCACCGCGTCTGCTCATGCGAGAGACGGCTTCCCTCCATGTGGTTTGAGTTGTAGGCAAAGTCAATCTGCAGCTGATGGTAAAGACCGCCCGACAGCCGAGCCTCGCGCTCCGCGTTCAATATGCCGCAAATCGTCTTGGGATAGGGACGACGGCTCTTGCGCGCCGGCTTCTCGGCCTGCACGGGTATGCGCCATGTTCGGCCTGACGGAATGACGCCCGCAATGCGCCCGCTTGCGCAGTAGGTGCGAACCTGCCTTGCCGTTATGCCCCACCGTGCAGCGGTCTCTTCAACTGTCAGATATTCCATGCCATTCTCCGTGCGGAAGTCTACGCGACCGTCATCGGAAGTTTATCCCATAAAAACGCAAGTCGATTTTGCCAAGATAAACTTCCGGAACAGAACACGCAGATTCGTAAGAAGTATAGCATAAATGTCCGAACCGGACAAGCGAGCCGCACATTTCACTGGAACCTGAACGCCCCCGTCAATGCCGTCACTCCTCAAAACGGTCGAAAAACGCGGGGACAGACCCCCTAAAAAGCATGGGGACAGACCCCTCAAGAAACCTGTGGGGCCTGTCCCCACGGCGTCACAAGGCGCCTACATCTCCGAAATGAGGACGCTCGACCCGACCGGCATCAGCAGGTCGATCTCCGTCTGGTCGGGCGCCTTGAACGCGACGCCGAGCGACCGCCAGAACGCCAGCGACCCCCTCGGCAGCTCATACGCCCCCGCCTTGCCCGTCGGCTCCTGCGCGAGGTCGTAGCGCTTGAAGAACTTCTCCTTCAGCAGCAGGTCGGCCGTCCGTGCGCGCCGGTGGATGACGAGCGTGAAGCGCGGATGATCCATCACGTAGAGCTTCGCGCCGAGCCGGATCTTCTCGACGTTGCCGCCGTTCAGCCGCGCGAACGAGGCGAACGTCGAGCCGTTCTCCGCCGCGAGGCGCGAGGCCGTGTCGCCGCGCCGCACCTCGACCTGCCGCACCCAGAGCGGCGTCCGCTTCTCGAAGAGCCGCTTCATGTTCAGGACGCCCAGCCGCCGCGCCAACGCATCGTCCAGGTCCGCCGCCGGCGAGCCGGGCAGCGCGCGGATCTGCTCGATGGTCGAGACGGCCATCTCGACGTCGCGGCGGCGCTCCGCCTCCTCCAGCCGCAACAGGAGATTGCGGACGCGCGCCGGACGCTTCTCCGTCACGGCTCGGCGGACAGCCGGCTCGATCACGGGCGGCGGCTCGTCCGTCGCCGGGCGAACCGACGACGGCGGGGGCGACGGCACAACGGCCTCCGCCTCGTCCGCGTCGCGCGGGAACTCCGCCGCGTCCCGCGCCGCCGCCGCGCGGTAGCGCCGCACGAGCGTCACGGAAAACGAGACGAGCGCGACAAGCCCGACCAGAACGAACACCCAGCCCAGGCCGGACGGCTTGCGCTCGTCCTGTCGGGGATTCCACTCAAGGCCGTACCTGCCGCGATTGAGCGACATCGCCCCTTACTTCTTCTGCGGCTCCTCCGTCGGGACGACGCCCGAGACGCAGCTGCGCGCGATCTCGACCGTGGTGCCGGGGCAGATCTCGACCTTGAACGTCTTCTCCGTCGCCTCCTGGATCGTGCCCATGAGGCCGCCCGCGAAGACGATCTTCGCGCCCGCGCGCAGTTCCTCAATCATCTTCCGGCGCTCCTTCTCCTTGCGCTGCTGAGGACGGATCATCATGAAGTAGAAGATCGCGAGGATCAGGAGCATCGGGACGAGCATCCCCATGCCGCCGGCCTGGGGGGCAGGCGCGGCCGCCGCCGCGTCGCAGATCATCAGTGCTGTGTTCATTTTTCTGTTTTTTCCTTTCGGTTATGGGTTGATGAAGAAGAAACCGCCTTGTCTATCCTCTGTCCTCTGTCTTTCGTCCTCTGTCCTCCGCCCTTCCTCCCCCTCGGGAAGCCGTCAGTTCCTGTAGGCCCTGACCTCTGCGAGGAAGTCGGCGAAGGTGTCGTTCGCCAGCGATTCGCGCAGCTCGCGCATGAACTCGTTCAGCCGCCAGACATTGTGGATCGTGAGCAGACGCAGGCCGAGGATCTCGCCGCAGTTCAGGAGGTGGCGCACGTAGCTGCGCGAGAAGCTGCGGCAGCAGTAGCAGTCGCACCCCTCCTCGACGGGCCCCGGATCGAACGCCCACTTCGCCGCCTTGATCGCGACGTTGCCCTTGCGCGTGATGGCCGTGCCGTGGCGCGCGATGCGCGTCGGGATGACGCAGTCGAACATGTCGACGCCGCGCGCGACGCATTCCGCCATCTGGTGCAGGACGCCGAGCCCCATCACGTAGCGCGGCCGATCCTTCGGCAGGTACGGGACGCTCGCCTCGACGGCCTGGTACATGAACGCCTCCGGCTCGCCGACCGAGACGCCGCCGATCGCGTAGCCGTCGAAGCCGATCTTCACGAGCTCCTCCGCGCAGTGGCGGCGGATGTCGTCGTAGACGCCGCCCTGCACGATGCCGAAGACCATCTGGCCCTCGGCGTGCGGCTCGTCCTTCGACCGACGCGCCCAGCGGATCGTCCGCTCGACCGACGCCTCGGCGCGCGCACGGTCGCAGGGATACGGCAGGCACTCGTCGAAGACCATCGCGATGTCGGAGCCGATCATGCGCTGCATCGCCATCGACTCCTTCGGGCCGAGGAAGAACGCATGCCCGTCGAGGTGCGACTGGAAGTGGCAGCCCTCCTCGGTGAACTTGCGCATCTTCGCGAGCGAGAAGACCTGGAAGCCGCCGGAGTCCGTAAGGATCGGGCCGTCCCACCGCATGAACCTGTGCAGCCCGCCGGCGGCGGCGATGACCGCCGGCCCCGGCCGTAGCAGCAGGTGGTAGGTGTTGCCGAGCACGACCTGCGTCTTCAGCGCGACGAGGTCGCGCGGCTCCAGCGCCTTGACGGTGCCGAGCGTCCCGACGTCCATGAACACGGGCGTCTCGACGACCCCGTGCGCGGTCGTGAGCCGTCCCAGCCGCGCCTCGGTGCGCGCATCCTCCTTTAGTACCTGAAAACTCACGGCGCGTATTGTACCAAAAAACGCCGCGCAGGTGTTTTCAGCATCGCGCCGTCTCCTCGGACGACGCGGAAGCGCGGCGGTCATGCCCGAACCAGCCGAACACCTCAAGCCCGATCAGCGACAGGATCGTCGCCGCGACGGCCACCGCGTAAAGCCCCGCCGCGACGGCCATGCCGATGCCCGCCGCCACCCAGATGCCGGCCGCCGTGGTGAGCCCGTGGACGGCATGGCGCTGGACGATGATCGAGCCGGCGCCAATGAAGCCGATGCCGCTCACGATCTGGGCGGCGACGCGCGAGGGGTCGCCCTGTCCGTCAAAGCCGTAGCGCGAGACGATCAGCATCAGCGACGCGCCGACCGCCACCAGCAGATGCGTCCGCACGCCGGCGACCTTGGCACGGTATTCGCGTTCGGCCCCGATCAGTCCGCCCAGCAGCCCCGACAGCAGCAGGCGCAGGATCAACGTAAGCGATTCGGGCATTTCCATCGTCAGCTCCTCATGTCAGCGAGCAGGGGCCGTTCACGCACCCGCCGGGGCACGCCATGACCTCCAGGAAGTTCGCCGGCAGCTTGCCGGAGGCGTAGAGCTTGAGCATCGTACAGCTCTTGCGGTCGATGCCGTTGATCTGCTTCGCGTTCAGCTTGAAGCCGGGGATCTTCGCCGTCGCCTCCGCCAAGACCGCCTCCGTCACGCCGCAGCTGCGCGCGAAGTTGCGCGCCGTCGGGTTCGCGGGCCGCGCGACCGGCCACGGGTCGCACGAGAGCACGTCGACCTTGCGCCCCGCGAGAATCGCGCCGAGCTCCTCGAACGACAGCACGTAGTCGACGCTCTTGCGGCGCGCCTCGCTGCGCTTGGCGACGCAAGGCCCGATGAAGACCGTCTTCGCCAGCGGATCCTTCCCCTTCACGATCTCCCGCGTGTAGACCATCGGGCTCGGCGTGAGCGAGACGTGCTCGACGAGATCCGGCAGGTGCTTCGCGACGAGGTTCACGTAGGCGGGACAGCACGAGGTCGTCATGAACGTCTTCGGGTCCTTCTCCATGCGCTCGACGAACTCCGCCGTCTCGTGCTGCGTCGTCAGCTCCGCGCCGAGCGCGACCTCGATCACGTCCGCAAAGCCCGCCTTCGAGCAGGCCGTCAGCAGCTGCTCGATCGTGCCGGGGAACTGGTGCTCGGCCGACGGCGCGACCATCGCGACAAGCCGCTCGCCGCGCTTCATCGCCACAAGCACGTCGAGGAGCTGCGAGCGCTCCATGACCGCGCTGAACGGACAGGCGTTGAAGCACTTGCCGCAGAAGATGCAGCGCTTGAAGTCGATCTCGGCGACGCCGTGCTCGTTCTTGCGGATCGCCCCGACGGGGCACGCCTCCTCGCACGGCACGGTCGTCTTGACGATCGCGTGGTAGGGACACGCCGTGATGCACTTGCCGCACTTGATGCACTTCGCCGGGTCGATGACGCTCCGGCCGTTCACGACCTCGATCGCCTTCTTCGGACAGTTGTAGACGCAGGGCCGCGCAAAGCACCCCCGGCAGTTCGGCGTCGAGACGACCTTCGCGTCGGGACAGCCGCTGCACGCCGGGCCGCAGACGGAGAGCGGCGAGAGCGCGACGAGGCTGTCGGCGGGACGCGCCGGCTTCGCGCCGGCCGTCGGCGCAATCCGCTCGGCGCAGTACGCGCGCAGCGTCTTCGCCTCGTCCGTCTCCTCCTCGACCGTGACGCCGAGAAGCGCCATCAAACGGTACTTGATGACCGCGCGGTCATGGTAGACGCAGCAGCGCGAGGGATCGCTGCCCTTGGGGCGCAGCTTGATCGCGATCTGGTCGATCTCGTCTTCGAGCGTCCCCGCGTCAAAGGCGCGGACGAGCCGAATCATCAGCTCGCGCCGGAGGAATGTCGCACCGTTCAGCATGTCAGGCGGCCCCTTCCAGCAGTTCGCGGACGCGCGCGACGACCTTCTCGGGCGTCGCCTGGCTCATGATCTCCGTTTCGTTGATGCGCACGTACGGCGCGCCGCCGAGGCTGTCGCGCTCGCAGAGGTCGAGGCACGTCTTCGCCTCGACCTCGACGCGCCCGCGGCATTCCGGCGGCAGCTGCTCGTCCAGGTTCATCATCTTCGCCGCGCCCAGCAGGTAGCAGGCGGTTCCACAGCAGATTTCGACTTTGATCATGGCCATAGTATATCACTTTGAAGCGTCCCCCTTCAAGTCGCGATCCGGTTTCGGCGCGAGGGACAGGACGGCAAAGAACGCATTGTGGTCGGACAGCTCCTCGCTCGACACGAGGCGCGGCGCGCCGGCGGGACGGAAGCCGCGCGCGAAGATGTAGTCGAGCGCGCTGTCGCCGTAATATTTCGAGGGGTGCGTCCCGCGTCCCTCCGGCGGCAGCAGCGAAAGGAGGTTCAGGAATTCCGCCGCGTCGAACAGCTTGAAGATCTGCTCGTCCTTGAACTCGCGCCGCCAGCGGTCGGCGTTCATGTCGCCCCCGACGAGAACGGGCCGCCCCTTTCCGACGGCGTCCTCGTGCGCGAGCAGCTGCTCGACGGCGCGCGTCCGCTTCGCGCGGTTCAGCTCGGCGAGCGCCGGCTTCTTCGACGCGCCGTAGTTCGACTTCAGGTGGACGGCGTAGACGGCCGCCGTCGTCGCGGGGTCGAGCCGCAGCGCGGCGAAGGCGTAGCCGCGCGGCGGCGTGGTCTTCCCGGACGGCTTCCACTTCGCCCAGCCCTTCTCGACGACCGGCAGCGTCGTCGCGATCACGTCCTGCTGCTGGTCGAAGCGGTCGCGGCGGCGATAGGCGGAAATGGAGGCGACCACGAGGTTCGTGCGCCCGATGCGCGCGACGAGGTTCGAGGCGACGCGCGGCCCGCGAATCTCGTTCAGGCAGAGAATGACGTCGTTCGTCCCGGCGGGGTCGATCGCGTCCAGCCCGCGCGCAAGCATCTTGGCGACCGCCGTGACCGTCGCCTCCTCGACGTCGGGATGCGCGCGGTGCTCGGCACGGCCGGACGGGAACCAGTTCCCGTTCCAGGTTCCGACGACGACGGCGGCGAGAATGGAAAGCAGCGTATGCATGGATCAGAATCCCGGCAGGTTGAGCTGGCCCGAGACGCAGACCTTGCGGCCCTTGGACAGCGTGCGGTCGGAAGTGTCGTAGACGACGAACTTGATGCCGTCGAAGCGCTTCGAGAGCTCGCGGCGGATGAAGCTCGAGACCGTCTTCACGTTCCCGACATCGTCGTCCGAGAAGCCGATCGAGACCGACCGGTCGAGACGCCCGGAGCGGCGCAACATATGGAAGACGTGCTCCACGAAGTCGCGGATCGCGAACTCCTTGGCGAGCTCCGGCCGCGCGACCGTCGAGGCGACGGCCAGCTTCTCGCGGTAGATCGGGTCGTTCGCCATGCGCGCGCGGAACCCCGCGTAGGTGACGGCCGCGTAGCGGCACATGCCAAGGTAGTAGTCGAGCTCCTCGGCATCCGTGCCGAACTCGCCGTCGCCCACGCCGTCGATCCAGCGGCGGTAGCCACGCAGATTCGACATCATCACGGCACGGTCCTCCTCGGTCAGCGCATAGCGGATAAAGATGCGCACGGCCTTCTCGATTGTCGCGGGGGAGTGTCCGCGCGCCGTCACGATCGCGAAGAGCCGCCCTTCGCGCAACGTCTTCTTCAGGGCCTGGTAGCTCGGCCCCGGCTTCGCGCCATGCTCGACCTTCTCCAGCGCGGCAATCGTGTCCTCCAGGAACCGGTTCGGCGGGATCTGTCCCCCGCCGTCGCTCGGCGGATCCTCGAAGTTGCGGAACGCCTCCGCCCAGACGCCGCCGGGCGCGCGGTAGTGCTCGACGTCGGCCCGGACGAGCGCGAAGGTCGCCGTCGAGACCTCGACCGGCTTCCAGGCGCCGTCGTCCTCCCGATGCTCCATCCGGATCTTCGTCGGCATGTGGAGGATGTTGTCGTCCCAGTCGAAGATGTAGTACTTGAAGTCGCGCGTGGCGACTTCTTCGTTCACGTATGGAATCGGATTCTTCACGGGCGGACGGTCAAACGAGTTCTGAATTCACGGATTCGCGTATTATACCATACTCTTTCGCCGCGCCTTCCGGCTCACGGTCGTGAACGCGAGCTCGTTGCGCGCGAAGACGCGCCGCCCCGGACGCGGCGGCTCGACGACAAGGCCGAACTTCTCCGGCGCGCGCGCGATCGGGCTGTGCACCGTCAGCGCGAAGCGGTGCCAGAAGCAGCTCTGGATCAGACCCCTCTTCGCGAGCCCCTTCACGTACCGCTCGGCCTCCTTCTGCTCGGCTTTCGTCTCCGTCGGGAAGTCGTACATGAGATAGGCGTGAACAAAGATCTCCGCGTCATGAAACGCCTGCAAGACCTTTTCCGCCGAAGCCAGCGTGATGCCCTTGTTCATGAGCTTCAGCAGCCGGTCGTTCGCGCACTCAAGCCCGCCCGTCACGCAGAGGCAGCCCGCCTTCGCCATCTTCTTCGCGAGCGCCGGCGTGAACGCCGTGTCGAAGCGGATGTTGCCCCACCACGCGACCTCAAGCCCGCGCTTCAGGATCTCGTCGCAGACCTCGCGCACGAGCCTCGGCGGCATCGCCTCGTCGACGAAGTGGAAGGAGCGGACGTTCGACTGGACGAATTTCTCCAGACAGTCGGCGATGTCCGTCGCCTTCGGCATCTGGAAACAGCCGATGTAGGGCAGCCGCACGTCGCAGAACGCGCACTTGTGCCAGTAGCAGCCGCGCGCCATGACGAGCTTGACCCACTTGCCCGAGTTCCAGAGGTTCGTGACGAAGTTGTCCGTCTCAACGACGTCGAAGTAGTCGTCCCAGTCGATGCCGTCGTAGCACGGGCTCACGAACGGCGGCACGGACGCAGCCGCCGCGTCGAGCGAAATCCCCGTGAGTTCGTGCAGCATCGGCGCGTAGCCCTCGTCGAACAGGAAGCCGTCGAAATACCGGCCCGGCCGCTCGTCCGTCATCTCGCGAAGCTCCGTCGAGACGTAGCCGCCGCCGAGCAGGAGCCGTACGCCCGGACAGTGCCGCTTCACGTAGCGGGCGATCTTGAACGCGCCGACGAGCGTGCCCGGAAAGGGACACGTCACGCCGACGACATCGGGCTTCACCTCGTCCAGCGCCGCCTTCAGGTGCCGTTCGAGCGGACGGTCCATGACGCCGCGACGGCGCACCCTCTTCTCCAGCTCGCCGAAGTCCTCGACCGCCTGGCAGAGGTGCTCGGCGTAGCGCGAGAAGCCGAATTCGGGATCGATGTTGTCGCGGATCCACAGCGCCAGCTCGTCGATGACCTCGCTCGCCGCGCGCTTCTCCTCCAGCGGCGCGGGGCCGCCGAGGAACTCCAGCAGCTCGTCCGTCGTCTCGTCGCCGTAGGCGAGCAGGATGTCGCGGACGACCTTGATGGAGAGGTCACGCTGCTGCACGTCGCAGCCCTGCGCGCGCAGAAAGCCCGTCAGGTGCATCGTCGCCGGATACGGCGTGTTCGTCTGCAGCAGCGGCGGGGTCAGCAGGAGAAGACGCTTCACATCGCCTCGGCGAGGAGGTTGCCGAACGCGGAGCACTTCACCTCGGTCGCGCCCTCCATCTGGCGGGCGAAGTCGTAGGTGACGGTCTTCGCGGCGATGACCTTGTCCATCGCGGCGATGATCCGGTCAGCCGCCTCCGTCCAGCCCATGTAGCGCAGCATCATCTCGCCGGAGAGGATGAGCGAGCCGGGGTTCACCTTGTCGAGGTTCGCGTACTTCGGCGCCGTGCCGTGGGTCGCCTCGAAGACGGCGACGCCCGTCTGGTAGTTGATGTTCGCGCCGGGCGCGATGCCGATGCCACCCACGGTCGCCGCAAGCGCGTCGGACACGTAGTCGCCGTTGAGGTTCAGCGTGGCGATCACGTCGTATTCGGCCGGGCGCGTCAGGATCTGCTGGAGGAAGGCGTCGCAGATGCAGTCCTTCACGACGATGTCGCGCCCCGTCTTCGGGTTCTTGAACGTGCACCACGGCCCCTTGTCGATCAGCGTCGCGCCGTACTCGCGGCGCGCGAGCGCGTAGCCCCAGTCGCGGAACGCGCCCTCGGTGAACTTCTGGATGTTGCCCTTGTGGACGAGCGTGACCGACTTGCGGTCGTTCGCGATCGCGTAGTCGAGCGCGGCACGGACGAGCCGCTCCGTCCCCTCGAGCGAGACGGGCTTGATGCCGATCGAGGCCGTCTTCGGGAAGCGGATCTTCTTCACGCCCATTTCGCCGAGCAGGAACGCCTTGACCTTCTCGACCTCCGGCGTGCCGTTCATCCATTCGATGCCGGCGTAAATGTCCTCCGTGTTCTCGCGGAAGATCACCATGTCGGTCAGCTCCGGACGCTTCACCGGGGAGGGCACGCCCTTGAACCAGCGCACGGGCCGGAGACACACGTAGAGGTCAAGCTCCTGGCGCATCGCGACGTTGATCGAGCGGATGCCGCCGCCGACGGGGGTCGTGAGCGGGCCCTTGATCGAGACGAGGCAGTCGCGGCAGACGTCCAGCGTCTCCTGCGGCAGCCATTCGCCCGTCTTGTTGAACGCCTTCTCGCCGGCGAGGACTTCGCGCCACGCGATCTGGCGCGCGCCGCCGTAGGCCTTCTCGACGGCGGCGTTCCAGACGGTCATCGCCGCGCGCGTGATGTCGGGCCCCGTGCCGTCGCCCTCGACGTACGGGATGATCGGGTTCGCGGGAACGCACAGCTTCCCGCCCTGCAAGGTGATCTTTTCGCTCATGGCGCGTATTATACCATAACGGAATCGGGCCTAACGGAATCGGGCGGTTTGTAAACGCGGCCAGGCGAAGATTACAAGACGTGTAAACCCCTTGGCGTCACGCCGTTTCCGCCTCCGTTGGCACAAGATTTGCAAAGCCTACCGAGAAAGGAACTGAACTATGCAGAATGACCAGCAGCACGGAATGTATGACCGCCACTTCGAACACGATGCCTGCGGCGTCGGGCTCGTCGCGAGCCTTGACAACGTCGCCTCGCACGACATCGTGACGCACGGGCTCACCGTGCTGAAGCGCCTCATGCACCGCGGCGCGACCGGCAATGACCCCGAGACCGGCGACGGCGCGGGGCTGCTCGTCCAGATTCCCGACGCCTTCTTCCGACAGCGGGTGCCGAACCTGCCGTCCAAGGGCGAATACGGCCTCGCGATGGTCTTCGGCGCCGTCGGCGAGGAAGCGCTGTTCGAGCGCGTCGTGCGGGACAACGGGGCCGCCGTGCTCGCGTGGCGCGACGTGCCGGTCGTGCCCGAGGCCGTCGGCCCCGTCGCGCGCCGCGTCCTGCCGAAGATCCGCCAGCTGTTCGTCTCGTTCGCGGGCCGTGCGGGCGCGCCGGACGGCAACGCGCGGGAGCGTCGCCTCTACGTCATCCGCCGCGCGATCGAGCAGCAGCTGAAGAGCGGCTACATCTGCTCGTTCTCGACCCGCACGGTCGTCTACAAGGGCCTCCTCCTCGCGCCGCAGGTCGAGAGGTTCTACCCCGACCTCGCCGACCCCGCGTTCGTCTCGGCCCTCGCGCTCGTCCACCAGCGCTACTCGACGAACACCTTCCCGACGTGGGAGCTCGCCCACCCCTTCCGCATGCTCGCGCACAACGGCGAGATCAACACCCTCAAGGGCAACCTCAACGCGCTCAAGGCCCGCGAGAAAGACCTCGCCTCGCCGCTCTTCGGCGATGACCTGAAGAAGATCCTGCCGCTCGTCCGGGACGGGCAGTCCGACTCGGCCTCGCTTGACAACATGTTCGAGCTGCTCGTCGCGGCGGGACGCGACCCGGCGCACGCGATGCTCATGCTGATGCCGCAGGCCTGGGGCACGAAATACTACATGGGCCACGACGTGCGCGGCTTCTACGAGTACCATTCGGCGCTGATGGAGCCGTGGGACGGCCCGGCCGCCGTCGCCTTCACGGACGGCATCACCGCCGGCGCCGCGCTCGACCGCAACGGCCTCCGCCCCGCGCGCTGGACGCTCACGAAGGACAACCTCTTCGTCCTCGCCTCCGAGACCGGCGTCCTCGACATCGACCCCGCCGCCGTCGTCCGCCACGGCCGCGTCAAGCCCGGCGCGATGATCTACCTCGACCTGCCCAACCACCGGCTGCTGGAGGACGCCGAGATCAAGACGCGCTACGCCCGCCGCCGCCCCTACCGCCGCTGGGTCGAGGAGAACCGCATCGCCATCCAGGGCCTCTTCACCGAAATCGTGCCGTCGCAGGTCCCGAGCGACCTCGCGGCCCGGCAGCGGCTCTTCGGCTACACGTCCGAAGACCTCGAGCTCATCCTGGAGCCGATGGCCCGCGACGGCAAGGAACCCGTCGGCTCGATGGGCAACGACGCCGCGCTCGCCTGCCGCTCGCACGTGCGCCGGTCGCTCTTCGACTTCTTCCACCAGCTCTTCGCGCAAGTCACGAACCCGCCGATCGACCCGATCCGCGAAGAGCTCGTCATGTCGCTCATGACGTACATCGGCAATCGCGGCAACATCCTCGAAGAGACGCCTGAACACGCGCGCCTCATCAAGCTGCGCCGCCCCGTGCTGACGGACGACGAGCTCGCGCGGCTCTCGAAGGTCGGCGACCGGGGCTACCCGGAGGCGACGCTCTCGACCTTCTTCTCCGGCTCGCTCGAAGTCGCGCTCGGCGACCTCGCGAAGCGCGCCGTCGAAGTCGTCGGCTCCGGCGCAAAGATCGTCGTGCTATCGGATCGCGCGGAGGCGGTCGACGGCACGACTGCCGCCAAACGGCCCCTCCCGATCCTGCTCGCCCTGGCCGCCGTCAACCGCGCGCTCGTCGAGGCCGGGCTCAGAAGCTCCATCGGGCTCATCGTGCAGTCCGGCGAGGTGCGCGAAGTCCACCACTTCGCCGTCCTCCTCGGCTACGGCGCGACGGCGATCAACCCCTACCTCGCGCTGGAGACCGTCTCGGCCCTCTTCCCCGCCGATTCCGTCAAGGCCGCCGCGAACTACGTGAAGGCCGTGGACAAGGGGCTGCTGAAGATCATGTCGAAGATGGGCATCTCGACCCTGCGCAGCTACCGCGCGGCCCAGATCTTCGAGGCCGTCGGCCTCGCGCCCGAAGTCGTCGACCGCTACTTCACCGGCACGCCCTCGCGCGTCGGCGGCCTCGGCTTTAAAGAAATCGAGGAACTTGTCGCGCTCAAGGGAACCGAGAGTTTTGCGGCGGCCAAAGGTACCGAGGGTCTTGTCGCGCTCAAAGGAACCGAGGGTTCTGCGGCGGCCGCGCCGTCGGCCGCCCCCCAGACCCTCCTCGCGCCCGGAGGCCAGTACCGCTACCGTAAAGGAACCGAAGACCACACCTGGACGCCGCAGACGCTGGCCGCGTTCCGGCAGGCCGTGCGCGAGAACGACACCGCGAAGTTCAGGGAGTACTCGACGGCCATCGACGCCGTCGAGCAGAAGAGCTGCACCCTGCGCGGCCTCTTTCGGCTGGCTTCGGAGACGGCGGACGGCGGACAGGGGACGGCAGACAAAGGACAAGGGACAAAGGCGAACGAAATGTCCGCGCCTCTTCCCTCTTCCCCCATCCCTCTTCCTTCTCCCATTCCGCTTTCCGAGGTCGAGCCCGTCGAGTCGGTCCTGCGCCACTTCGTCGGCGGCGCGATGTCGCTCGGCTCGCTCTCGCCCGAGGCCCACGAGGCCATCGCGCGCGCGTTCAATTCGATCGGCTCGATGTCCAACTCCGGCGAGGGCGGCCTCAACGCCGAGCGCTTCGACACGGACGCCGACTGCGGCATCAAGCAGGTCGCGTCGGGACGCTTCGGCGTGACGCTCGACTACCTCCGCCACGCGAAAGACCTTCAGATCAAGCTCGCGCAGGGCGCGAAGCCCGGCGAGGGCGGACAGCTCCCCGCACACAAGGTGAACTCCTTCGTCGCGAAGCTCCGCCACGCGCAGCCCGGCACAACCCTCATCTCGCCGCCGCCGCACCATGACATCTACTCGATCGAAGACCTCGCCCAGCTCATCTACGACCTGCGCTGCGCGAACCCGAAGGCGCGCATCTCGGTGAAGCTCGTCTCGGAGGCCGGCGTCGGCACGATCGCCGCCGGCGTCGCGAAGGCCCATGCGGACGTCGTCCTCATCTCCGGCTTCGACGGCGGCACGGGCGCCGCGCCGCTCACCTCGATGAAGCACGCGGGCCTGCCGTGGGAACTCGGCCTCGCCGAAGCCCAGCAGACGCTCGTCAAGAACGGGCTGCGCGGACGCGTCAAGGTGCAGGTCGACGGACAGCTCAAGACGGGCCGCGACATCGTGATTGCCGCCCTGCTCGGCGCGGAGGAGTTCGGCTTCGGCACGACGCTGCTCGTCGCCCTCGGCTGTGTGCAGGACCGCCGCTGCCACTGCGACACCTGCCCCGTCGGCATCGCAACGCAGTGCGCCGAGAAGCGCAAGCTCTTCGCGGGCAAGCCGGAGCACATCGTGAACTTCCTGCGCTTCCTCGCCGAGGAGACGCGCGAGCACCTCGCCGCGCTCGGCCTCCGCTCGCTCGACGAGGCCGTCGGCCGCACCGACCTGCTCTGCGGGCCTTGTCTTGCAACGGCCGGCAACCGTGCGGACACGACAACGCGCGTCCCTCCCTTCGACTTCGCGCGGCTCTTCCACCGCGAGACCGGCGACGCGCCACGCTTCACGCCCGGCGCGAACCCCTACGTCTTCGACTCCTACGACCGCCACGAGCTGATCCCCGCCGTGTTCGGCGAGGCAGGTTCTGCTGGGCGCGCGCCGTCGCGCCCGATCGCCCTTGCGCGCGCAATCCACAACACCGACCGCACGGTCGGCACCGAACTGTCGAGCGAAGTCGCCGCGCGCTTCGGCGCCCTCGCCGACGACGCGATCGCCGTCGCCTTCACCGGCATCGCCGGGCAGTCGTTCGGCGCGTTCCTCGCCCCCGGCCTCACCTTCAGCCTCGAAGGCGAAGCCAACGACTTCGTCGGCAAGGGCCTCTCCGGCGGCATCATCGCCGTCCGGCCGCCCGCCCACGACGGCTTCATCCCCGAAGAGAACGTCATCGCCGGCAACGTCATCGCCTATGGCGCGACCGGGGGAAAGATCTTCCTGAACGGACAGGCCGGCGAGCGTTTCGGCATCCGCAATTCCGGCGCGACGCTCGTCGCGGAAGGCGTCGGCGACCACGGCTGCGAATACATGACGGGCGGCAAGGTCGTCGTCCTCGGCCCGACCGGCGTCAACTTCGGCGCGGGCATGACGGGCGGCGTCGCCTACGTCCTCGACGCGGCCGGCGACTTCGACCTGCGCTGCAACCTCGCGTCCATCGACCTCACGACCGTCGAGGCCGAATCGGACGACGAAAAGGAACTGCTCGCGCTCCTGAACGAGCACGTCCGGCGCACGGGCTCACCCCTCGCCCAGCGGCTGCTCGACAACTGGCGCGCCTACCGTCCGACCTTCGTCAAGGTCGTCCCGACGCGGGAGTGATCAGCGCGGACGCAAGGCGGCGACCTGCGCGAAGAAGCCGGGATACGACTTCGACGCGCAGCGTTCGTCGTCGATTTCGACCGGCCCGTCGCACACCGTCGCGCCGACGGCTATCGACATGGCGATGCGGTGGTCGGCAAACGAATGGAACGATCCGCCACAAAGCGGAGCCGTTCTTCCATGGACGGCGAAAGCCGCTTCTGAAACGTCCGCCGCAACGCCAAAGCGCGTCAGCACGTCCGCCATCGCCGCCACGCGATCCGACTCCTTGAGCCGCAGCCGCCGAATGCCCGTGAAGCGCGTCTCGCCAGGGCGCTTCGCCGCAACGACCGTCAGGACGGGGAAGATGTCGGGACAGGCGTCAATGTCTATGGTCTTCTCGCCGGCACACGCAAGCGTGGCGAGAATCGAAACGATTGCACGATCCGGCTGCCGCGAATCATCCGCGAGAACGGATCCGCTGGCGTTCGCCAGGCGAATCTCGTTGCCGAGCGCGTTCATCGCAAGCGGAAACGCCGCGCCCGACCAGTCCGTCTCAAACCGAGGCTCCTTCGCCGGTGCTCGAAAACATTGGCCGCCCGCAACGCAGAACCCCGTCGCCGTCTCGTCGACCGACACGCCATAGGCGCGCAGGACATCCAGCGTCATGTCGACATAGCCGCGCGAAGCGAGCGGCGACGTGAGGCGAATCTCCGAATCGCCGCCCAACAGCGGCAGGGCGAGAAGCAAGCCGCTCACGAACTGGGATGACACGTCACCGGGCAACGCCTGAACGCCCGGTTCCAGTCTCGCGTAGTCAATCTGCGGACGCGAGGCCAGCCGCCCCTTCATCACCCAGTTCGGCGTCACGCCCAGCGCGGCGACCACCGGCCCCAACAGCCGCCGCGTCGTCCCCGACTCGCCGCAGTCCAGCGTCACGGCCATGTTCTGTGCGCGGCGAAGCGCGAATGTCGTGTCCTGTGCGCGAGGCGCGAGCCTCGCGTCAAGTGCCATTAGGCACCGCTTCGTCGCGCAAATGTCGTCGCAGTCTTCGGCTGACGGCGCAAGACACGCCGTGCGCCCCGCGAGAAATTCGGCGATCAATACGCGATGCGCGTGTGATTTCGAGACGGGCACGGTCATTGTGCCGCGCCGCAGACCGGGTTCGAGGCGTATCACAGCGCCTCCTTCGCCAAGTCAATCGGCACGGCGCGCACGTCGCCCCAGCCGCACGGCAGCGCAAACGTGACGACCGCGCCCGCGCGCTTCTTGTCGCCCTTCATGAGCGGCACCAGCGCCCCAAGGGACAGGCCCCCCGGCAGCGCGGTCGGCAACCCCACGGCGGCGAACCGCGCCGCCAGCTCGTCCGGCCACTCCGCTGGGGACAGACCCCGCCGCGCCGCGATCCGCGCCTCCTCAACGCAGCCAATCGCCACGGCCGAGCCATGCGAAACGGCATAGTTCGTCGCCTTCTCGACGGCATGGGCGACGGTATGCCCACAATTGAGCAGAATCCGCCGTCCCAGCCGTTCAAACGGGTCTTCTCGCACAATGCCCACCTTGGCGGCCAGATTTTGCGCAATTTCACGCGCCGTCGGAACTTTTTCTGAAGTTATCGAGCAAGCCACCCTGGGGACAGACCCCCGATCCTTGGGGTCTGTCCCCACGTTTTGGGCAATTTTGCGGGGGTCTGTCCCCACGTTTTCGGGGTCTGTCCCCACGGAAATGATCGCGTGCTTGATCATTTCGGCCATGCCGTCGCGCAACGTCGCCGACGGCAACGTCGTGAGAAACGCCACGTCGATGACGACGAGCTTCGGCGCGTGGAACGCCCCCGCCAGATTCTTCCCTTCCGGCAGGTCGCACCCCGTCTTCCCGCCCGTCGAGGCATCCACCATCGACAGCAGCGTCGTCGGCACGTTGATCCAGTCGATGCCGCGCATCCATGTCGCCGCCGCGAACCCCGTCAAGTCCCCCGTCACCCCTCCGCCCAGCGCAGCCACCGTATCGCGTCGGCCGAGCCCCGCCCGCGCGAACGCCCCCCAGAGCGAGCAGACCGTACCGATTGTCTTGTGCTGTTCGCCGGAAGGAATCGTCACAATCGGCCGGACGCCCAATTTCCCTTCCCACAGGGAGGCCACGGTCGCGTCCGCCACGACGGGACGCCCCTCCAAAAAGACGCGCGCCAGCCCCTCGCCGCAGAGGACGAGCGAATTGTCGAGGTCGAACCAGCCGGCAATCCGATTCGGAAACGAGGCATAATGCGCGGCGCGCTCCCGTGCCCTGTCCCCCAGCGGACGCGACCCCGCCGCCAGTCCGAGGCGGCGCGCAAGCTCGGCAGCCGACGGCGCGTCAAGGCAGAGGACCGTCCCGGCCTTTTCGCAGAACATGCGGTTGGCCTCGCGCTGCAACGTCCCACCGCCAAGAGCGACGACGCCGCCCGTGACACGGGCGAGCGCCTGCGACTCCAGATCGCGAAACGCCGGTTCGCCGTCGGAGGCGAAAATCTCGGGAATCGTCCGCCCGGCGGTTCGGACAATCTCCTCGTCAAGATCGACAAACGTCACGCCGAGCGCCGTCGCGAGGCGGCGTCCGAGCGTAGTCTTGCCCGAAGCGGGCGGTCCATAGAGAAAAATCATGGCGCGTATTATACCAAGTTCTCGCCGCCCCTGCGCGGGAACTGTCGTGGGGTCAATCGTGATGCGCTTGCGTGTCGCTTGAAACCCAGCCACCCGCCACGACCGACCGCTCCGTCTCGCCCGGCAGACGCACGGTGGCCTCGCACTGCGGCGGGACGTGCAGCTCGTAGACAATCCGATCACCCTCGCGCCGCCAACCGCCACGCACCGTTCCATAGGGCGTCTCTATCTCGGCTCGCGCAAAAGAAAGCGCGTCGATCGGCTGCGGGGCGAACACCAGCCGACGCCACCCATGCGTCGGATCGGCGTCGATGCCCGCCAGATACTTGTAGGCCCAAGCCGCATAGTCGCCGAACGTGACATGGTTGCGCGACGACCTGCCCTTGTACGACTCCCACAGCGTCCCCTCGCCGTGCAGCGCCCAGTCCGCAAACGACGGCGCCTTCGGGTTGACGAGCATCCGAAAGGCGAGATCCGTCCGCCCCGCCTCCGACAGCATGCGGAAGACGCACTTGGAGCCGAAGATGCCGAAGTCGTTTGTGGTCGTATTCGCGCACGCAATCGCCCGCGATGTTCAGCGCCGACATGCCATAGAGCCCCGTTTCGTCGTCTGCAAAGGCCAGCGCCGTCTTTGACGCATAAAACCGGCGCATGGCCTCGTCCTCACTAATTCTCCAATGCGCAGCCAGAATGCCGACAATCGCCGTCACAAGCGTTGCGCGGATGAGCACATGATCCGAACGAATGATTTTCGGCTCTCTCACCTCAATCGTGCTGCCGTGATAAAGCGTCATGACGGGCACCCTCTCAAATACTGGTCAAACAACGGCATCAGGGCTTCCCACCCCATGCCATGCAGATCCTCATAGTCATCGTCCAGCACCTTCAGCAACCCCGATTCGTCAAAGCGTCGATAGGCTTCCGCACCCGTCACACCGGCGTGACGAGCGTAGTATTCGATGCAGAAAGCCTTAAAGGACGTCTGACTCATAACCCTCTACTCATAACCCTCTATCAAAATGCCGCGTAATCGACAGGACGCCCCAAAAGAGCCTGCACGAGCCCATCATGACAGAGGCGGTGCAGGGGCAGGTCCTCGATTGTCACGCGGCGCAGGGCTCCGACGTAGGCGTCAAGGTTGCCACGACGCCTTCCAGTCGATCCAAAGACTGTCATTCTCGAACGTGACGGGCAACCACACATAGCGGCTATCTTCCTGGTTTCCCGGATGCCAGACGTCAAACAGCGCGATGACCTCGTTTGGACGGCCCGCGACGGGCAGAAGAAACGTAGACTGCGCGCCCCAGGTGAGTTCCGGCCCCAACCCCGTCTCCGGGCTGACGCCCCGGCAGGGGTTGCCGAGCCGCTCCCACGGGCCGGACAAAGACCGCGCACGGTAAAGCCGCGCCGCATTCGGCTGCCAGCCCGAGCAACCCGACCCGATGAGGAAGTACCACCCGTTCATCTTCACAAGCGCCGGCGCCTCTGTCCAGTGCTTGTCGGCCACGCGGAACCAGCGCCCCGTGTAGCCGAGCAAGTCCTCGGTCAGTTCGGCGATGTGCAACGTCGCGTTGTATTCCGAGGCGAAGATGTGATAGCAACGTCCGTCGTCATCGGCGAAGAGCGTCATGTCCCGCGACATCTGCCCGCCATCCATGTGCCCAAGGTAAGGGACTCGCGCCCTCACCCGTTCGTTCGGCCCGCCCGGCTCGTTCCCGAGCTCCCGGGATGCGCGCATCGCCTCGGGCGTCCGCTCGTCCGCGCGCACGTCTTCCGGCCATGCGCCGGGCGTCGGGCGGAGGGAGCGCAGAAAGCGGAACGGCCCTTCCGGACGGTCGGCGACGGCAATGCCCGTGCGCGCCGCATTGTAGCCCTGCCCCTTCAGCTCCAGATGAAAGTACATGACATACCGGCCGGTCTTCTGCGAACGCAAAACCTTCGGGCGCTCAAGTATGCAACCGTCGGCAATGTCACTCTGCGGGTCTTCCGAGACAGCGAGCGCAATGCCGCGGTCATCCCAGTTCACGAGATCTCTTGACGAATAGACATGAACCCCGACATGCGCCTTGTTGCCGGCGCGGCCGTAGACTTTGTGTTCACCGTACCACCAGTAGACGCCGTTGTCGAACAGGACGCCCCCGCCGTGCGCATTGATGACATGCCCCGACGTGTCGTGCCACAGCGCGCCCGGACGGATCTCAGTCCGGTGCGGCGCATTCGTGGGCGGCTGCAGGGCACACGACGCCGCAGCCAGCAGCAGTACTGACAGCGACGTCATGGCAGCCCTCTTTCCATGAGCGCGGACAGACGTTCCGCAATCAACCGCTTGGTTGGCGGATGAATCCCCTTGTCGGGCTCGCAGATGTCGTCCGTACGCACAAGCGTCACCCCGGGAACCGACTGCGCGACTTTCGACTGCGAAGCCTTGACGGCGTTCCACGCCGCGTGGTTCGGCCCGCCTGTCGTGTCGGCCGCCAGCTGCAGGACGTAGAACGGCAGCCCGGCATCGCGGAAATCAGCCCGCCACTGTCCGATCAACGCGGTTAGCATGTCGGCGTAAAGCGTTCCCTCCTCGACGCTGTGCGAGTTGCTTTCGCCCTGATACCACGTGACAGAGGAAACCGGGTAGCCCGCGATCTCGGAGAACTGGCTCTCGTACAGCGTGCCGCTGCGGTTCCAGAGTGTGTAGGCGTCCTCCCGCTCGTCGGGGTGCGAGCATTTCGCGGGCGGCAGGCTGAACCGCGCGTCCCGCGCCAATGCGTACGGCATCCAGGTCTTGATGACGCTCGCGCCCTGCACGCAGCAGATGACGCCCACCGCACGACCCGTCGCCCGTGCGCGCCGAACGGCCGTCTCGCAACCGATGGCCGTCCACGCCCATGCGTTTTTGCGCGTGAGCGGAACCCATCCGTCCGACGCGCCGAAGACAGCGCCGCGCTCAAGCCGTGTCGTCGAGAACATCCGAATGCGCGAATCCTCGAACCGCTCCTTGGTCGTCGATTCGCCCAGCAGGAACTGCATGTTGGACTGCCCCGCCATGACCAGCACCTCGCCGATCATGACGTCCCGGACGACCTGACGTCGGTCGCCGAGATCGACCTCCAGCTCGTAGGGGCCGCCCGCCTCCAGGGCGGGGAACGTCACGCACCAGCGCCCCCGCACGGCACGCACCTTCCGCTCCATCCCGCTGAACCGCACGGAGACCGCGCCGTCCCCCGTCCCGAAGACGCGCAGCGTCTTGTCGGCCGGCAAGACCAGGTGATCCGAGAATATCTCCGCCAGTCGCGGCGAATTATCCGCCCCGGTCACGAGATTCGCGGCGGGACGATCCGAGTCGTTTCCTTCAAGATGCACGCGGGCGCAGTTGTTCAGTCGGATGTCGAAGCCCTCCGTCGGAGACTTCACACGAACGCCTGTCCGCCGAAAGACATTCCCCGTGATTCGCACGCCGTCCGTACATTCGGCGTAGATGGCGTTTGAGCCGATGTCCGCAAACCGGCAGTCCATGATGCGCACGTTCCGAAAGGCCCCTGCCGGGGCGTCGGACGGTTCGCCGTTGTGGTTGAGCTTCACGACGACCGCCCCCAGCGGCAGTCCGTTAAGGGAATTGGCGCACTTCTCGAACGTGCAGTCGCGGATCGCGCAGTCCACTGTCGGCGCCATCTCGTTCCATGTCTTCACGTCCGACGAGACGATGATCGCCGGAGAGGGAAAGCCCCTGAACCGCGAGCGCTCGACAGACACATGCCGGGTCTGCAGCAGGAACGCGCGCGCCCACGTGTTCTCGACCGAACAGTCCTGAATGCGGACGGCCGGCAGGTGCCGCACGTTCGCGACGATGTCGCCCTTCGCCAGCGCAAACTTCACCGGCGCGAAAACCGCCGCGCCGTCTTTGTAGCGCGTCAGCCTGAGCGAGCCCTTGACGCTGAGCGTCTTCGGGTCATAGACGTCAATCGTGTCGCCCGCGCGGGCCCAGCCGTCCGGCAGTGCCTGCGGCTTGCGATCCACGAGCCGCAGGATAAGCGACGCCATTCCCTGCGCGGCGTCGCACTGCGCAATCTCGCCGCCCATCGCGTGCACGTTGAAAGCGTCGTCACCCAGCCCCTTGAAGTGGCAGTCCTCCAGCCGCAGCGTCCCTTCGCACCCGAAGACGTGAACGCCGTCCGAATTGGAGGAATGGAGCGCGGGGTCGTCCGCCGCCATGCGGATGCTGAATCGGCGCAGCGTGACATCGGCCGTGCCGGGCGCGATGACCATGCCCATGGCCGCCGTGCGAGAGATCTCGACATCCTCCAGCGTGAGCCCGCGCACGTTGGCGATCCAGAACGCCGTGCCGCCTCTGCGCGAATACCTCAGCAGGGCGCGATGCCCGTTCGTGACCGCCTGAACCGATGCCCATGACGGAAGCGACAGTCGAATCAGCCGCTCGTCGAGCCGCGTGTAGGCAAGACCCTCCTGGCGCACGGAACCGGCCTCGTTCGTGACGGCATGAATGTCCGCATGCGTCTCCAGCGCACGGTCGGGTGCCCCCTCCTCGTCGCAAGTGTCGATCTGGAAGACGTGTTCGCGTCCCGTGAACGCGCACGCCGCATCGACAAGGAAGTCCACCGTCCGCGCCGCCGCGTCTTTTGCGACGATGCGCCCGGCGCACCCGATCGGATTCTCCGTCGTCAGCCGCAGCTTCTCGATGCGCACTGAACGGCCGCCGTTCACGACGAAGCCGCCCGAACTCTCCGATTCGGGGCCTTCAAGACTGTTGTGCATCCGAATGACCGTGCCGGGCTCGCCCGCAAGCGTCACGCCGCGAAGATTCTCAAGTCTGACGCTTTTCCGAAGCGCGTAGACGCCGCGCGGGAACAGCACCGTGTCGCCCTTCTGCGCCGCCCGGCAGGCCTGCGCAATGGCTTCCTGGCTCGGCTGTGCGCCCGTGGGGTCTGCGCCGAAGTCCGTGACGCGCACGGTCGCACCGTCCGCGATTCCGATGAGCACCGCCGCGCACGCGGCACAGGCCAGACGCCACGCGCCGCCTCTTGTCTTCTTTTTTGTCTGCATGCTCTCTTCCATCTTCGTATTTGAACGCTGCTGCCCTACCGCAAAATGAAGACCAGGCCGCCCTCGCGCTTCAGGCCCTCGATGACCGCTTCGCCCGCCCCCGCGTAGGAAAGCGCAAACGCGCAGGGGCCGTCGGACGGCGACAGGACGATTTCCGCATCCGCCGTGCAGATGGACGACACGCCGTCAACCGTCACCGTCAGCGTGCCGCCGCCCGTCACCCGCACCCGAAGCAGGTAGCGAAGGCCTGCCGTTCCTTGCACGAGGGCCATCAGCCGCGCCCCGTCCGTCAGGACGACCTTCCCGTCCGCATTCGTGGTCACGGACGGCGACGCTTCCGTGACCATCACGCGCGACCGGCGAATGGCCCGCGCATAGACGGCACGCCAGTCGCCCTCCAGCGCGCCGATATCCAGCGCACCGTTGGAGACGCGCGGCCCACCGAAGAGATCCGTTTCGCCGACGTACGCCGTATTCAGCGCGGCGTCACCCGCGTCAACCGCCGCGCAGGCGCCGATGACGGGACGTCCGTCCGCATCCAGCGCCAGCGCGTCCGACGGGACCAGCACATTGCCGTCGCCACTTTCGATCGCGTTCTTGAAGCCCCCGGTCTGCGCACCGTTCATGTCGGCGGCAAACGCGCAGTGGCTGAAGAGGGCCGGCGCGATCGCGTCGTCCGGAATGTCGCCCCGGCTCATCTTCGAGCGGACCAGCGTATTTTTGAGCATGCAGGCGGCAGCCTTCGGCCCGCCCGTCCGTGCATCGAGGAGCGTGCCGTTCTCGCAGACATTCCAGTAGAACAGGCCGTCCGCCGCCGTGTTGACGTTCGCCGACCGGTTTTCACGGGAGAGGCAGCCGTAGTGCTTCGCATCGTCGGACGCGCCGCCGCCATAAAGCGCCGTGTTGCGCTCGAGGATGCAGTTCACCAGCGTCGTCTGCCAGGCCCCGCCGCCACGGAAGGCGTGACAGTCCACAATCCGACAGTTCTTCGCCTGACCGCCGCCCGCGACGCCGGCGCCGCAGTAGTCCAGATTGTTGTGTCCGCCGCCGCCGGCGTCCGTTGCGCCGCGCACATAGCAGTTCGTCAGCGTGAAGCCGCAGACGGCCGCACGAGGTCCCGCCAGGTAGACGCCGCGCACGGCCGACTTGCCCATGCCCGCGATGGCATCCGTATATCGGGCGTCGTTGGACTTGTCCTGGTCGGACGGCTGGCACGCCGCGCCCACAATGAACGTGTTCGTCCAGCCGTCGCGCGCCGCGAGGACGGCGCCATTCGGCACGACCGCGCGCGCCTTCACCTCGCGGGAGCCGTCAATGTTCATCTCCCCGCTGTCATAGACGCCGGGATTCGCGATCACCGCGCCAGCGGCGCCGCTCAGCGCCTCAAGCGCCTGGGCGAGCGTGCGATAGGGCTTCGCCGCCGAACCGTCCTGTTCGGCCGACTCCGCCACCGTCGGGTCTGCGTAGCGGACGTTCGACGTCCGCTCGAACGCGACCGTCACCGTCTCCGTGACGGACGACGGCGGCATCACCTTGATCGCGCCGTCCGCCGGAAGCGGAAATGCGGCGGTCTCCTGCCCCCGGACGACGGAAGCCCACAGGGCGCACTGCCCCTCCGTCAGTTCGCAACGGACGCGGACGAACTCCGTCCGCGTCGTCGGATAGACGTAGGACGGCTGGTACTGCGGCTGCGCCGTGTCGCCGAACAGCACGGACGTGTCCCTCGCGACGACTGCGCCGGCGACCGGATCGACCGTCGTCTGCGAACAGCCGACGGCTATCGCCCCGGTCTGCGGAATGTCCGCGCCGTACAGGTCCTTGAACCGATCAACGGCAAAGAGCGTCGGGAAAGGAACTGTCTCCGCGTCCACAACAAAGGAGGCATCGCCCGCCGTCGCCGCGTCCGCGCCCGCCCGCAGACGCACGTCGCCGAAAGCCGGCGCGATGAGGTTGCGCGTCGCGGTCGTGTCGTCCACACGGTTCTGGTGCCGTCCACCGCCATAAGTGTCGAACTGCGTGCCGGACACGAGCGTGTTGCGGAAGTCGTTGAAACTGAGCGAGTAGAACCGACCGAGGTTGCAGGCGAAGGTGCAGTTGACGAACCGCCCGCCGGGCGAAAGCAAAATCGACCCCGAAACGGATTCTGCCGTCACGGCATCGACCGTCCGGTTGCGTCCGAAAAGCGTGTTGAAATAGGCCGTCCCAGTCGAGAGCCGACGGTTGGACGCGCTGTTCGGGTTGCTCATGTCGGACGCCAGAAGCGCATTGTCCTGCACACGGCAGCGGATGAACGTGCCGCCCAAGGCCAGCGCCTCGACTGCGCCCACGCAGTTCGAGACGACGCAATCGACCAGAAACGTCTTGTCCTTGACGGGCGTGTTTCCGTCGGACGAGACGTGCAGCGCGCCGCCGCGCCCACTGGGGTTCGTGTTTTCGCGCGTCGCCCCGTCCCGCAGCGTAAAGCCCTCAATGACATTCTCCCTGTCGGCGTTCGTGTTTTCAACGTCGATGCAGCGCACGGCCTGGTCGCCAAGGCCGGAAGCGGACGTCGGATCGTGCGCGCCGACGATGTGCGTCACCGCCGCGCCGCCCGTCGATTTGATGCGCAGCGACTTGTTGCTGATCAAAATGCGCGCGCTGCCCCACCAGTGCCCACCGGATGACGCAATTGCGCTCCCTGTGCGACCCAGTCCCTGATCGTCGCCATAGACACCCGGCGCCACGAGAATCGTGTCACCGTCCGACGCCTTGTCGATGGCTTCCTGTATGCGTCTGTATGCCGATTCAGGGGACGCTCCGTCATGCCCGGCATAGTCGGCCAGCCCATTGTCGACGTAAAGCGTCGCCGCCGAGCCGGTCATCGGCAGCAACAGCGCACAGGTCAGGCTGAGGAGTGGGGGGGGGGGGGGGGGGGGGGGGGGGGGGGGGGGGGGGGGGGGGGGGGGGGG
>CAKTZA010000051.1 GCA_934635045.1 uncultured Kiritimatiellota bacterium
GAGGAAGACCCGTCCGCCGGACGGCACTACGGCGGCCGGGACGATGACGACGACGAGGACGATCCCTGCTGGCACTGCGTCTGGGGGCTGTGCAGCAGGGGCTGCGACTGCTGTCCCCGGTGCCATTGCGGGGAAGAGCAGGGGAGCGAACGACCGGGCGGCGCGTCCGAGGAGGAAGAGCCGCAGCCCGGCGACTACGAGGCGGCGTGCACGAACTGGACGCACCTCTCCGGCGTCCTGAAGATCCGCGAGCCGCTGCTGTTCGCGCCGCCGATCCGCCTGGAGGTGCCGGACGCCGACGCGCCGCGCTGCTGCCCGTGCCCCGACCACGCGACGAATTGGGTCGCCGTGGCGTACCTGTCCGACCGCCTGAAGGCCGTCGACGCGGACGGCCTCGACTTCAGGCGCGCGGCCGAGACGGTCGACGTGCGCCTTGCGGGGGCGCGGCCGAGCCGGGCCGTCGGCGACGCCTTCGTCTCGCTCGCGACGAACGGGGCGGTCTGCCTCGACGGCGCGTACACCGTCCTCGGCGTCGGCGTGCGCAGGCCCGGCGTCGACCTCGCCGCGCTCGACGCCCTGAACGCGGACTTCGGCCTCCCGGTCCCCGTCGCGACGAACGCCGCCGAGGCGGCCGCGCTCGAGCTCGTGACGGCCGTGGGGCTTGACGGCGGGAACGTCCGCGTCGGCTTCGAGGGCGCGTCCGCGCCGTTCGCGCTCTGGGCGTGGGATCCGTCAACGGCGACCTGCCGCCGGCTTGCGTCCTCGGACGGCGGGCCGCTGGACGTCTCGCTCGCCGCGTGGCGGCGGCTCGTGGGCGGCGCGACGGACGCCGAGACCTCGCGGACGGCGGTCTCCGTCACGGCGTCCGCCCCCGGCGCGGCGACGCTCGCCTTCCGCTACTGGGGCGTTTTCAATGGCCGTTTCGTCGAGGACGTCGCGCGGCAGCGGCTCACGGCGATCAAGCCGCGCGTCCGCGCGGACATCGACCGTGACGGGAAGATGGGCGAGTCGGACGACGCGGCCCGCCTCGCGGGCAGGCCGTTCAGGTTCTGGTTCAACGAAGATTGCGACAAGGGCGATTTCGTCGGGCAGATGTCCGACGCGACGCCGAACGCGGACGACCTGAAGGTGAACGGGAAGCTCGACCTCGTGAACCTCTTCCCCGTCGAGATCGACGTCTCGCCGTTCCGCCGGGCGTGGGGAGGCGCGATGACGGTCCGCCTGCGCGCGGCGGCGGAGGGCCTTCGCCTCTGCGTCCTCGGCGAGGGCTTCTCGTCCGGGAGCGTCCTCGGACTCGCGTCGAAGCCCGTTTCCGCGGCGGACGGCAATCCGCTGGAGTCCGCGACGCTGACGCCGCTCGGCTCCGGCGGCCTTGACCTCGGCGAACTCGCCGGACGCCCGCTGTCGGAGCCCGTCGCCCTCGCGTTCGAGGCGGCGGGGCCGGTGGACGCGTGGTCGGGGCCGGAGGTCGTCGTGTCGCTCGGCGACGCGGAGGTCTACCGCGAGCGCCTGCCCGTCTCGATCACGTCCGCGGACGAGTTCTACCGCTACGCGAACCTGCGCGGCGCGGAGGCGGGCGGGGGTTTCGCGCCGTCCGTGCCCGGCGAGCCGGGAAACCTGCCGGACGGCGAGACGGACGGTCGCCACTTCGTCTTCGTGCACGGCTACAACGTGAACGAGTCGGCGTCCCGCCTCTGGGCGCGCGCGATGTTCAAGCGGCTCTGGTGGGCGGGCTCGCGGTCGCGCTTCACCGCCGTCGACTGGCGCGGGGACTACAGCCAGTTCGCCGGCTTCGCGCCGAACTACTGGGCCAACGTCATCCATGCGCTCAAGACGGCGCCGGCGTTGGCGGAACTGGCGAACGCATTGCCCGGCGGCAAGGTCATGCTGGCCCATTCCCTTGGAAACGTGCTGACGTCGGAGGCCTGCAAGTACCACGCGCTCGCATATTCAAGATATTTCATGCTCAACGCCGCCGTGCCGGCCGAGGCGTATGACGCGGGACAGGCGGAGTTTGACAACATGACGCCAACCGCTTGGAAGCGATACCCGAAGAGTTTCCGCTCGTCCGACTGGCATAAGCTGTTCGAATCGGACGACGGTCGTTGTGCGTTGACATGGCGAGGGCGCTACGCGAACCTTGCGAATGCCGTGAACTGCCATTCGCCGACCGAGGACGTGCTCGCGAACGTGGCGTCAGGACTGGGCAGCGCGTGGTCGGCGCAGGAGCTGCTGAAAGGCACGGGGACTCTGGCCTTCATGCCGCGTGTCGCAAGCGAGGCCGGATGGTGGTTCAACCAGCAGCACACCGTGCCCCTGTCGAAGGACGATCTGCTTAAGACGGAGTTCACGCCAGACGAGATGAAGACATCCCCTCCGTTCAGCCCGTTTGCGGACAAGTGGCTGCACACGACAAACGCGGTGGCGGCGGCGCAGGTGGCGGACGTCCTTCCGCGCATCCTCGCCGACGGCATCCCGGCGACGACCTTCGCGGCGGGCGCAAACGAGATTGGAGGCTGCGTGAAGAATCTTAATTACCATAGTCTGATGGCGAATGAGGCGCAATGGCCTGAACAGAATAAAAGCGGACAGAACATCTGGAAACATTCCGCAATCAAGAACTTGGCGTATCCTTTTGTGCATCTGTTTTTTGATGAACTTGTGAAAGGAAAATGGTAATGAAGAATTCATTTATGTTGTATGTGATGTGTGTGTTACCGCAGATAGGCTGTTCAGACGTGGCAAAACTCAAGGTGCTCGTCATTGATGACGAGACGCAAGAGCCGATGCCAGGAGTCGTGGTGCGCGGCGGTTTTGAGGTTGACAATGGCTGGTTGGCCTGGACGGAGTCAAGCAGACCAAACGAAGACTTCAAGGTGACGGATCGACAGGGATTGTGCAGTGTACAGGGGCGGACAAATTGCGGAGAGGCAGGGGCTGCTGTTAGAAAAGTTCCCATCGGATACTATCGACCGAGTGAGGGTGTTGGGTTCAGCTTTAAAAAGAAAGATTTTCTTGGCGTTTGGCAGCCCGACAATCTCGTTGTGACGATTCGGCTTCAGCGCGTGGAGCATCCGATTCCGCTTTTCGTCAAGCGCGTGGGCGACCACATCAACAGAAGCAAGGTCGGTTATGTCGATGGCACAAATACGCTCTTCAAATACGACCTCGTTGTCGGGGACTACCTGCCACCGGATGGTCGAGGGGAGGTTGCCGACCTTGTGGTCGAGTCGCGCTTGACGAGCCTGTTCTCGACAAACATCTACCGTCAGACAATGTTCTTCTACGACTTCACCAACACGATGTCCTTTCCGGGAGAAGGGAACGGAGTGGTTTCGTCGATGACCCGTGCGACCGACGGCATTAGACTGCGTGTTGCTCCTGAAGAAGGCTATGAACGGGCAGCCGTTAGCCGTTGCGGAAATCGAATGAAGGTCATGCCGCCCAATATTTGGGACGATGTGTACACGGAGTGCAATCCGAATCGATGCCACTATTTCCGCATTCGGTCGAGATACGACGAGAGCGGCAATCTCGTCGGCGGCTACTACGGCAAGATCTACGGGGACTTTGAAATCGGGTGTCGGTTGCGGTATGGCGGCTGCAGCGTCGAGTTTCTCTACTACCTCAACCCGACGCCGCTCGACCGCAACCTCGAATGGGACATGAAGACGAACCTCTGCCCAAATCCTGGCAACCTCGGCGAGCGCCGCCCATGACAGGAGAAATCATGACATGAAATCAGCCCTTGCATTTGTGTTCGCATTCATTGGTTTCGAGGCCGTCTTCGCCCGTCCCCTGCCGCCGTTGCCGACGTCGGCATTCGCCGACACGGAAGTGACGGCCTGCCATTCGCTTGACCAGGCGATGCCCAGCGTGTGCGGGCTCAACTTGGAACTCGCATTCTGGGGAACTTCGTCCAACAACGTCGAAATCGTTTTCGGTCGGGACGATGACGGCGATGGCGTTCTCTCCTTTGGGGAGTCGGATGTCCGGGTTGGCTGGGACTGCGGACGGTACTTCATCGAGCGCATTCCGACGGGCGAGCGGTTCGAGGAACTGTCCGCCGAGACGAACGGGGCGGATCGAACCCTGCGCTGGGACTGCGCCCTCAGGCATCGCGTGATGCGGGGCCTTGCTGTCTCGAACGAAGTCGGGCCGGCCTTCGCGACCGTCACCGCCGCCCCGCCGAGCTGGCTTTGTGACACGAACTGGGACACGCTGCGGCTGACGGCGCGAGGCCCGGACGTCCGAAACGAGCGGTTCGACGTCGAGGTCTCGACGACGGGAATAGCGGTTCTCTTGCGATGAATGACTTAAAGTCCCTATTGTCGTAATGTCTGTTATTTCATGCTATAAACGAATTCATAAGAAAGGAAACTCATATGCTTATGCGACATCTGCTGTTGTCAGTCATTCTCGGAAGCCTGTCGGCCTCGGCGTCGACGGTCTTCACGCGCGAAAAGGCCGGCGCGATCTGGCAGGACGGGCTCTTCATCGGCGACGGCCGCACGGGGGCGATGGCCTACGCGCCGTCGGGGCTCGAATGGACAATCAACCGAAACGACGTCTTCGACGCGCGCGTCTGGCGCACGGCCTACGAGCCGCATGAGGCCGTCATGGCCTGCGTCGCGACGAACGCCGGACACTCCGTCGCCTACCTTGGCGCACTGGAGAGGTCACGGACGCAGGGCTACCCGGACAGCGGCGACAAGCTGACGCTCTCGCTCTCGGCGGCGATCCTGAAGGTCCGCTTCTGGCCGGGCCTCGGCTGGTCGATGCCGGCCGTGCCGCCGACGCGGCAGGCGCTCGACACGCGCACGGGCGAACTGCACGCGTCGCTGACGTCGCCGAAGATGACGCCGGAGGCGCTGTCCCTCGTCGAGCGCACGCGCGACGTGATGGCGATCTCGCTGACGGATCGGAACGCGCCGAAGCGGCTGGCGGTCATTGAGCTCGCGCGGCCGGAGGACGTGCGCTTCGAGCCCTTGCCGTTCGCGTGGAAGGACGCGGGCGGCGTCGTCGTCTTCACCCAGGGGCTGCCGGGCGGCGGCACGTACGCCGTCGCGATGTCCGCCGCCGCGCCGCCGTCGTTCGTCGGCCGCACGGCAAAGGTGACGACGACGTGCGGGCGCACCGTCTTCCTCGCGGTGCGCACGACGCGGGACGCGGCAGATCCGGCGGCGGCGGCCGTCGCCGCCGTGCGGGCGGCGGAGAGGGACGGCTTCGAGGCCGTGCGGGACGCCAACCGCGCCTGGTGGTGGGACTTCTGGACGCGCGGCGCGCGCGTGACGTTCGCGTCCGACGAGGCTCTGGACACGCAGTGGAACTATTCGCTCTACGCGCTCGCGGCGCAGTTCGGCGACGCGCCGATGCCGGCCCTGAACGGCCTTACGTACGGGCCGCTCGACGGGGCGAACGGCGGCGTCGGCTCGAACTGCTACGTCCATGACCAGAACGTGCAGATCCCGATGATGCCGTTCTTCCCCCTCGGACACGCCGAGTTCGTGACGCCGTTCGTGAAGACCTACGAACAGGCCCTCGGTGAGCTGGAGCGCCGCACGAAGGAATGTTTCGGCGAAAAGGCCGAAGGGGCGTACCTGCCGCTCAACATGAATCCGAACGGCGTCGAGCATCCGATCGCGGACTACCGCTACACGCTCTGCGGCGGGGCCTATTCGGGGCTCGTCCTGGCCCAGGCGTGGTGGTACACGCACGACGAGGCGATCCTGAAGGAGATCTATCCGCTGCTCAAGAAGTTCATCCGCTTCTACACGTCGACGATGACGCGCGACGCGGCGGGGACGTACCACTTCCTCTGGTCGGTGCCGCCTGAGATCTTCACGGGCACGACGGACGAGACGGCGATCGTCGCCTGCCTGAAGCCCTGCCTCGAAACGGCCGTCGAGGCGGCGCGGCGCTTCGGCTGCGACGACGCGGAACGTGCGCTGTGGGAGGATGTCCTCGCGCACTACCCGAAGCTCGCGAAGCATTCGTCCGGCGGCTGGTGGTGCGGCCCGGAGATTCCCGACGACCACTACATGTACGGCGGACATCTCTTCTATCCGTTCTTCCCGGCCGAGTCCGACACGGATGTCGAGACGGCGAAGCGGACGCTCGACTACCACCGCAACTTGGCCGTCGAGGTCTCGTGGGAGACGGACGAGCCGCATCCCGTGCACGAATGGAGCGCGCTGTACGCGGGCCTCGCGACGATCCGCCTCTACGGTGGCGCGCGCGGCTGGAAGGCGCTGACGGACTTTTGCGCCGGGTTCGCCAAGCCGAACGGGCTCTTCTCGCACAACCCGATCCTCGTCACCGACCTCACGTCCGAGCAGATTCGCGCGAACCTCGCGAAGGCCCCGCCGCTCGTGCGCCGCAACTACCACGGCCAGCTGGTCTCGATGGGACGCGAGGGGCCAAACGACCTCGTCTATTCGGCCGACTGCAAGGCCTTCGTCGCGCCTGTGCTGGAGGGCGGCGCGGCGTTCCTGATGCTTGCGTCCGAATCGCTCTGCCAGGGCTGGGGAGGGGAGATCCGCCTCTTCCCGTCCGTGCCGAAGGGCTTTTCGGGGCGCTTCGAGAATTTCCGCGTGCGCGGTGGCTACCGCGTCTCGGCGGAGATGAAAGACGGCAAGGTCGTCGATTTCGCGCTGCAGGGCGCGCAGAAGGGCGATCGGATCAAGGTGAGCTGTCCGACCGACCCGGACTTCGTGCAGCTGCCCGGCGAACCGGCGTGGAAGAAGCCCATCGGGTGCGCGCCGTTCCCGGACGCGCTCTCGGCCTTTGTCTTCGTGAACTGGTCGCTTGTGTCGGCCGAGACGTTGGCGGAGACGGTCGGCGCGGAGGCGGCGGACATCCGGCGGATCGCGGCGGAGATGGGGCTGGACCCGCTCGCGCGCGTCCCGTCGGAATGGGCGCGCGGCGGCTACGTGACGATCCTCCGCCGCAACTGGCAGCTGCTGCCGTACGCCCAGCTTCTGAAGGTCGTCGGGATGTCGCGGCGCGAACTGCGTCACGCGCTCATGTACGATGACTTCCTGCTGACGAAACTGGGGGCGGAGAAGCCGGATGCCGCGCGTCTCGTCTGGTCGGCGGATGCGGAGGCGCACGGGCGCGCCGCGCGCCAGCGGCTGAAGGCGGTGCTGGACGAGGAGGGCGTGAAGGTCGTCGATTCGGCGGAAGAGCCGCGCTTTGCGTTCATGCGCCGTCTGGCGGAAATCCCTGCGTCGCTGGAGGGACAGAAGGTTGCCGCCGGCGGCGGACGCTTCCGCCGGAAGCTCATCTTCCCGTATTGCGCGGACTACGGCGACGTCCTCGCCGATCCGGACGCGGCGAGCTGTAGCGAGGGGCTGATCGCGCGCCTTGCGGCCTGCGGCGTGGACGCGCTGTGGTTTCATGTCGTCCTTGCCGAACTCTCGACCGATCCGAACTATCCCGAATGGGGCGTCGAGGCGCCGCGCCGCCGGGCGGCGCTGAAGAAGCTCGTCGTACGGGCGGCGAAATACGGCGTGAAGGTCTTTCTCTACATCAACGAGCCGCGCGAGCAGCCGTCGGCGTTCTTCGACGCGCCGGGGCGTGCGGGTCTGCGGGGCACGGCGGATCGCAGGCCCGGCGCGAACTTCAACATGATGTGCACGTCGGATCCGGCGACGCTCGCGTGGCTGAAAGGCTGCCTCGAAAGCCTGTTCACCGAAGTGAAGGGGCTCGGCGGCGTCTTCACGATCACGATGAGCGAGACGCCGACGCACTGCCTGTCGCGGTTCGATGCGCGGCAGGCGACCTGTCCGAAGTGCCGCGACAGGCCGGTGGAGCAGGTCGTCGCGCAGGTGAACCGCGCGATCGCGGACGGCGTCAAGGCGGGCGATCCCGAAGCGGAGGTCTGGTTCTACGACGTCGGCTGGGAGCGCGACGGCCTTGACCGGCGCGTCATCCCGATGCTGCCAAAGGAGGGCTCGCTTCTCGTCTGGAGCGAGAAGGGCCTTCCGTTCGAACAGGCGGGGCGGACGCGGCAGGTGAGCGAGTATTCGATTTCGCATCCGGGGCCGAGCGAAAAGACGCTGGCGCTCTGGCGGCTGGCGGCGTCGTGCGGACTCAAGTCGGTCGCCAAGCTGCAGGTCAACTGCTCATGGGAACTCGGTTCCGTCCCCTACCTGCCGACGCTGGATCTCGTCGCCGAACACGCGGCGAACCTGGCGGCGTCGCCCGTCGAGAGCGTCATGCTCTCCTGGTCGCAGGGCGGCTGTCCCTCGCCGAATCTCGCGCTGTTCAACGAGTTCCGGCGCGGCGACGACGCGGCGGCGGTCCTGGACCGCACGGCGGCGCGCTTCTACGGCAAGGCCGCGCCGATGGTGCGGAAGGCGTGGACGGCGTACAGCGAGGGGTTCCGCAACTACCCGATCGAATGGCAGACGGTCTACTACGCGCCCGTCCAGATGGGGCCCGCGAATCTCCTCTACGCGACGAAGACGGGCTATCCGGCGACCATGATCAACACGCCATACGACGATTTCGACGCCTGGTCTCAGGGCTATGCGGACAACCGTCCGGGCTGGATCGCTCAGATGCGGCTCTGCGCCGAGGGCTTCGCGCGCGGCGACCGGCTCTGGCGGGACGTCATCGCGTCCGCAGACGGTGCGGCGCGGTCGCGCGCCGAACGGGAGCGCGCGTTCTTCCGCGCGGCGACGCTGACCCTGCGCACGTGCGTCGACCAGGCGGAATTCATCTGTGCGCGGGATCGCGGCGACCGGGCGGAGATGAAGCGGCGCGCGGCGGCGGAGCTCGCGACGGCGAAGGAGATGCTGGGGCTCGTCCGCGTCGAGAGCGCGCTTGGCTACGAGGCCTCGAACCGCTATCTCTACGTGCCGAACGACCTGCTCGTGAAGATCCTGAACTGCCGCGCGATTCTGGACGCGCCCTGACGCGCCGCTTGTCCGGTTCAGCATGAAACGATGATCCGCCCTCGGTAAGTCGCCCGCATCATTGGCCCGCCGGACCGACAAGTCGCGCGAGAGGAGCGCAGGGATCGCCTGTCGCCTCGGTGTTCTCGCTTGCGGACACGCATTCTGCCGAGGGGAATGTGTAGGTCCTTCGGACATTGCTTCGCAATCGGTCACGTTCGATTGACTGACGTGTGGCGACAGGTGCGACTCCCGGAGCGACCCGGATCGAGGCCGAAGGCCGACATAGACGGAGCGCAGCGACGTCCGGTCGTGCGAGCTGTCGGGCCGACGGGCCAGTGATGCGCACGACTGTCTGTCCCACTGGGAAAGAATCTTCACCCAAGTCTGGCGGTGGATTTGGTATAATACGGCCTGACATGGCGGACAAGAAACTGGCAGTCGGGCATTTCTTCAACGGAGACTTCACGGGCGTCTGCGCGGCGCATTTGCCGCGCATCCGGGAGGTCTTCTTCGCGTGGCCGGGCGTCCTCTCGTGCCGTCCCGCGCCCGACTTCACGCCGGAGGTGCGCGCGCGGCTCCTCTCCGACCTCGCGTGGGCGCGGGCGCATGGGCTTGAACTCGACACGCTCTTCAACTGCAACTGCTACGGGGACCTCGCGATTTCGCCCGACTTGGCGGACTTCGTCACGCGCACCTTGCGCGAGATGGACGCCGAAGGGCTCTTCCCCGAGACGGTGACGACGACCTCGCCGTTCATCGCGACCGTGCTCCGGCAGAGATTCCCGTCCGTGAAGGTCCGCCTGAGCGTCAACCAGCGCGTCCACGGCTCCGTCGGCTTCGAGCCGGTCTTGCCGCTCTTCGACTCCTTCTACGCCTCGCGCGAGCGGCATCGCGAGACGGCGTGGCTCAAGGGGATGTCCGACTGGGCGCACGCCCACGGCAAGACGATCGGCGTCCAGGCGAACTCCGGCTGCCTGCGGCAGTGTCCGTACCAGCAGTTCCACGACAACCTGCACGGGCACGACCGGCGCGCGCAGTCAAAGGTCGGCGAACGGTTCGGCTTTTCGCCGCTGCTCTGCCTCCAGCGCTACGCGGAGGGCCATGCGGAGGACTTTCTGCGCGCGACGTGGATTCGTCCGGAGGACCTGCCGCTGTACGAGCCGTTCGTCGATGTCGTCAAGCTCGCGACGCGGCGGCACGCGTTCCCCGAAAAGATCGTCGCGGCCTATGCGACGCGCGCCTACGACGGCAACCTCGCTGACCTGATGGACGCGCGGCCGCCGTTGCCGGGCGTCGTGGACAACAAGGCCTTCGCCGCCGCCGCGCCGCTTTGGGCGGACGTGCGCGAATGCCCGACGGCGAACGACTGTACGCACTGCGGACGGTGCGCGGCACTCCTGAAGGCCGTCTACCGATAGGCTGAAGGGGGGAGCGACCGTGGCCGCCGTGGCGTGGGCCGCGCGCGTTTGGCACAGGGTGCGACACAATGTCCCGTTCGCCGCGTCGGCAGCTGTGGGCATCGGCGTTGGCACGTAATTTGCATAGCCAAGGGCAGAATTTGGAGGAAACCAATCATGAATGCAAGTTTTGATCCAGCGGAAGACACGCAGAACTGCCTTGAGAAATACGGCACGGACTTGACGGCGCTCGCGAAGGCCGGCAAGCTCGACCCCGTGATCGGGCGTGACACGGAAATCCGCGACGTCGTGCGCATCCTGTCGCGCAAGACGAAAAACAACCCTGTCCTCATCGGCGAGCCGGGCGTCGGCAAGACGGCCATCGTCGAGGGCCTCGCCCAGCGCATCGTGCGCGGCGACGTGCCGGAGGGCCTGCGCGACCGCATGGTCTTCTCGCTCGACATGACGGCCCTCATGGCCGGCGCGTCGTACCGGGGCCAGTTCGAGGAGCGCCTGAAGGCCGTCCTGAAGAAAATCAGGGAGTCGGAGGGCAAGATCATCCTCTTCATCGACGAGATCCACACCATCGTCGGCGCGGGCAAGACCGAGGGGTCGTCCGACGCGGGCAACATGCTCAAGCCCATGCTCGCGCGCGGCGAGCTGCACTGCGTGGGCGCGACGACGCTCGACGAGTACCGCAAGTACATGGAGAAGGACGCCGCCCTGGAGCGCCGCTTCCAGCCCGTGCAGGTCGACCCGCCCAGCGAGGAGGACGCGATCTCGATCCTGCGCGGCATCAAGGAGCGTTTCGAGAAGTACCACAACGTGCACATCCGCGACGAGGCCCTCGTCTCGGCCGTCACGCTCAGCTCGCGCTACATCCAGGACCGCTTCCTGCCGGACAAGGCCATCGACCTCCTCGACGAGGCGTGCGCGCGCATCCGCACGGAGATGGACTCCTGCCCGCAGGAGCTCGACGAGATCTCGCGCCACGTGCGGCGGCTGGAGATCGAGGAGATCGCGCTGAAGAAGGAGAAGGACGAGAACTCGAAGAAGCGGCTCGTCGAGCTGCAGGACGAGCTCAAGGGCCTGAAGGCGAAATCCGACAAGATGACGGCGCAGTGGAAGGAGGAGAAGCGCGCCCTGGAGGACGTGCGCCGCGTCCGCACGAGCCTTGAGGACGCGAAGCACCGCTACGAGCGCGCCGAGAGCGAGGGCGACTTCAACGAGGCGTCGCGCCTGAAGTACGGGCTCATCCCGGAGCTTGAAAAGAAGCTCAAGGTGCATGAGGACGACCTGCGCCAGAACGCGGGCTCGGCCCTCCTGCGCGAGGAGGTGACGGCGGACGAGATCGCCGAGGTCGTCTCGCGCTGGAGCGGCATCCCCGTGACGAAGCTCGTCGAGGGCGAGCGCGAGAAGCTCGTGCGCCTCGCGGACACGCTGCACAAGCGCGTGATCGGCCAGGACAAGGCCGTCGACGCGGTGGCGGACGCGGTCATCCGCTCGCGCGCCGGCATCAAGAACCGGCAGCGCCCGATCGGCGCGTTCCTCTTCCTCGGCCCGACGGGCGTCGGCAAGACCGAGCTCGCGAAGGCCCTCGCGCAGGAGCTCTTCGACGACGAGAACGCGATGGTGCGCCTCGACATGTCGGAGTACATGGAGAAGTTCGCCGTCTCGCGGCTCGTCGGCGCGCCTCCGGGGTACGTCGGGTTCGAGGACGGCGGACAGCTCACGGAGGCCGTGCGGCGCAAGCAGTTCTCGGTCGTCCTCCTGGACGAGATCGAGAAGGCGCACCCGGACGTCTTCAACCTGCTCCTGCAGGTGCTGGACGACGGGCGGCTCACGGACAGCCACGGGCGGACGGTCTCGTTCAAGAACACGGTCGTCATCATGACCTCGAACGCGACGAAGGAGGCTCTGAAGGACATCTTCCGTCCCGAGTTCCTGAACCGTCTCGACGAGGTGCTGGAGTTCGACTCGCTCACGCAGGAGCAGATCCGCGAGATCGTGAAGCTGCAGCTCGCCGACCTCAAGAAGCGGCTCGCCGACCAGGAGTTCACGCTCGACGTGGACGACAAGGCGATGGACGTGCTCGTGAAGGACGGCTACGACCCGGCCTACGGCGCGCGCCCCGTCAAGCGGGCGATTCAGCGCGACCTGGAGAACCCGATCGCGAAGCTCATCGTCGCGGGCACCTACCTGCCGGGCGCGACGATCAAGGTCACGGCGAAGGACGGGAAGATCGTGATCTGACGAAACGTGCTGCCGCGCAGCAGGTCGCCTTCGCGCCCGAGGGCAGGTCACGTCTCGCGTGATGAATGCTGGGCGCGATAGGCGCGCATCGTGAGGCCGAAGCGGCGCTTGAACAGCGTCACGCCGAGATGGGTGGCGACGTCGCGGGCGGAGATGCCGCGCGTCGCGTTCTGCGCGATGAAGCGGTTGGCCCGCGCGAGAAGATGCGCCGCCGGAGCCGTCGCGGTCGCCGACTCGCGCTCGACGAGTTCCAGTGGGGGCGCGCGGAACGCCACGGCGGACGGCGTCCGGTGGAGAGCAGGTAGCGCGCCCCCATGTGCCCGATCTCGCAGTCGTCGTTGCGGATGTAGGCGATGCCGCTTTTCCGTGCGGACAGGATCGGCCCGGCGTCGCCGATGAAGGCGATGGGGAGGGCCGCGTCCCGCAGGAGCTCGGCCGTCGCGTCCGGACCCGGCTCGCTCATGATGACGCCGTCGTAGCCTTCGTCCGCGAGGGCGCGGAAGTTCGCGGGCGTCAGCTCGTCCGGCATCTGGAAGAGCCGCGTGTGCCAGTGGGGGCGCTGGCGCGTGAACAGCAGGATGCCGGCGAGGATGTCGCGTCCGGCAGTCCCGGCAAGCCGGAGGACGATGATGACGTTGCGCTTCCTTTTCATGGGTTGGAGGCGTGTGATGCAGATTCGTCTTACGCTTCCCGCGTCCAATTCGTAAGCGTCAGTCCGGGGACATGGCGGAAATGTCGTTCGTTGTAGGTGACGAGCGTACAGCCTGATGAGATTGCCGAGGCGGCAATCAGCATGTCCATGTTGCCGATGGGATGTCCGCAGCTCTCCATTTCGGTTCGAATCTTGGAATAGGCTTCGGCGGCATCCGCGTTCCACGGCTGGACTGGAAAGATCTCACGGAAAAGCGAAATGAGCGAGAGGAGCTTCTGCGAGCCTTTCTTTCTCGCGCCGAAGAGTGATTCGGCGAGCGTAATGGAGGATAGGTGTCGATTGAACAAAGTAAGTGGGCAGGGGCGACGGGGGAACCTGCCCGGTTAGTCCTGCAAGCGGAGATGCCCGCTTTCCCCTGCAAGCGGGAAATGGCATCCTTTCCGTCCGGCGCGGCAATTCCGCCGCGCCGCAACGAAGAAAGGATGCCGACATGGCAATCAGGAAAGAGAGGAACAAGCACCTGACGGACGACCAGCGCCTCGCGCTGGAAGCCGCATTGCGCGCCTGCCATGCCCGCTTTCCATTGCAAAAGCGCGCAAAACGCGGAAATGTCCGCGCCAAAGGCAGGCGGCCAAAGGCGAAAACGTGTCGCCAGACCCCTGAAAAAAGCGGTCTTTGCCGACCGTCCGTCGCCCCTGCCCACTTACTTTTTCAATCGACACCAGAGACACGCCTCTACCCCATCGGCCCATTCTCGGTGACGGCGACGGTTCGTTTGGGCGGAGAATAGGCAAGATGTCGATTCTTCGCCCGAAGGGTAGTTGCGGAAACTGATCAAAGAGTGTATTCGACGATGTATCCGCCCGTCACGTGGCTGGAAGAGCGCGGCGAGAGGAGCGAAGGGCGCTTCCAGAAGCCGGAGCAGTTGGTCGGTGACTGGTCAGGCACGCGGATGACCCACTCGCCCGGCAAGTGCCACATCATGTGCGAGTACGCGCACGCGATGGGCAACGCGGTCGGCAACTTCAAGGAATACTGGGACGCCTTCTACCGCTATGATTCGCTAATCGGCGGTTGCATCTGGGACTGGGTGGACCAGGCCGTCTGGAAGTACACCGACCGCATCGACCCGAAGACGGGCGCGCGCGAGCGCTACCTCGCCTACGGCGGCGACTTCGACGAGCAGCCGAACGACGGGCCGTTCTGCGACAACGGCATTGTCGATCCGTTCCGCAACGTCTCGGCGAAGCTCGTGGAGGTCGCGCACGTCCACCGCAACCTCGTCGTCACGCGCTCGGCGAAGCCCGGCGACAACCCCTACGCCGTCGTGTTCGAGCTCTGGAACCGGTTCCTCTTCACGCGGGCGGACGCCTACGCCGCGACGTGGGAGCTTGTCGAGGACGGCACCGTCACGAAGTCGGGCGCGTTCGAGACGCCGGCCGTCGAGCCGCTGAAGCGCTGCCGCTTCACCGTGCCCGGCCTCGCCGAGGCGCTCGCCGCCGCGAAGCCCGGCGTGGAGATCTTCGTCAACTTCGCGTTCGCGACGAAGGCCGAGGCGCCGCTCGTGCCGAAGGGCTGGGTCGTCGCGCGCGACCAGGTCGCGCTCGGCACGGGCTGGAACTTCGCGCAGGCGGCGCAGGGTTCTGCGGCTACGGGTTCTGCGGCGCCGTCGGGTTCTGCCGCCGCGTCGGCTACGGGCTCTACCGCGCCGTCGGCTGCAGGTTCTGTGGTGGCTGCGGGTTCTGCGGTCACGCCGTCCGGCGTGACGATCGACGAAGCCGACAAGGCCGTGACCGTCACGGCGGGGCCGACGAAGGCCGTCTTCTGCCGCGCGTCGGGCACGCTCTGCGAACTCGTCATGAACGGGCGCATGATCCTGAAGGACCCGGCGCCGGGTCTCGTCGCGGGGCCGCAGCTCACCTGCCTGCGCGCGCTCACCGACAATGACATCTGGATGCGGCGCGGCGCCGCGTGGTCGGACAACGCGAAGCGCGGCAGCGTCTATTCGCGCGGCCTCACGCAGCTCCGCCACCATGCGCGGCCGCTCGCGGTGCGCGACGGCAAGGTCGTCGTCACGACGGAGGTGACGGGTCGCAAGTCGGCCGGCTTCACGCACGAGGCCGTCTGGAGCTTTGGCGCGGACGGCGCAATCACGGTCGCGAACGTCGTGACGCCGCACGGCGCGATGCCGCCCGCGCTGCCGCGCCTCGGCCTCTCGCTCAAGCTCGACTCTGCGCTGGAGGCGATCGAGTACTACGGACGAGGCCCGCGCGAGAACTACGTCGACCGCAATTCCGGCTCGTTTCTCGGCCGCTGGCGGTCGACGGTCACGGAGCAGTTCGAGGACTACGTGCGCCCGCAGGACAACGGCTACAAGACGGATGTCCGCTGGGTCAGCCTGACGGCGAAGGACGGCACGGGCGTGCGCTTCTCGGCGTCCGAGCCGCTGTTCGTGCAGGCCCTGCACTACGGCTGGGAGGACATGGAGTTCGCGCGGCACCGCAACGGCCAGCAGCGCTTCCGCGCGCCGCTCGTCGCGCGGCCGGAGGTCTGCCTGAACCTCGACGTGCGCCAGACGGGCCTCGGCGGCGCGAGCTGCGGCCCGGAGCCGATGAAGAAGTACGTCTTCCCGATCGAGAAGACGGCCTGGACGCTCCGAATCGAGCCGGTCGCGAAATAGAGCAAACTCCTCGGCGGCGGAAACGTGGTATAATACCGCGCATGGAAACGGCTCAGCTTTGCGAATTTCTCATGCTGTTCGCGTTCGGCTTCTCGTGGCCGTTCGCGATTCATCGGACGTATCGCGCGAAGCGGGTGGACGGGAAGAGCCCGGCCTTCATGATGATCGTCCTCTTGGGCTATGTCTGCGGCATCTGCGCGGGGCTTCTGGACGCCATCCCCGGAAACGACTGGCTGGTCTTCGTCTATCTTCTTGACATGGCCCTCGTCTCGACGGACCTGACGCTGTATTTCCACTACCGAAACAAGACGCGGCGCTGAAGAGCGTCCGGTGAAAGGGCTGGGAGACGCAGGCGCTGCGCATCGGGCCGATGATTTTTGCTATAATGCGCAGAATCATTTGAGGAATCTCAGACACCGAATGGAAGAAAGGTGCGCGAAAGCACGATGAAAAGCATTTCCGAAATCTTCGTCCGCCGCCCGAAGCTCGCGTGGTCGGCCATGATCGCCCTCACGCTCTGCGGCATGATCTGCCTCTTCCGCATGCCGATCTCGGAGTATCCGCAGATCGTGCCCGTCACGATCACCGTCTCGTGCACCTACACGGGCGCGAGCGCCGACGACCTCGACGCCTCCGTCGGGCAGATCGTCGAGGACGAGATCAACGGCGTCGAGGACATCTGGTACTACAAGTCGTCCAAGTCGTCAAAGGGCCTCTACACCTGCTACTGCGTGTTCCGTCCGGGCACGCCGTCGAACGTCGCGCTCATGAACGTGCAGAACGCCGTCAAGCGCGCCGAGCCGAAGCTGCCGACGGAGGTGACGCAGAGCGGCATCACCGTGAAGAAGTCGCCCGAAGACCGGCTGGTCATGTACTGCTTCGTCACCGACGGGCGCGAGATGGACATCATGGAGCTGTCGAACTTCGTCGAGAAGCAGGTCGCCGACGCGATTGCCCGCGTCGCCGGCGTCGGGCAGGTGCAGACCTCCGGCCGCACGTACGCGATGCGCATCTGGCTTGACCCCATCCGCCTCTCGGCCCTCGACATCTCCATCGACGAGATCAAGAACGCGGTTCTCGCGCAGAACGTGCAGGCGGCGGCCGGCTTCGTCGGCGCCGAATACGCGAACCGGTACCTCAACTTCAAGCTGAACGTGAAGGGCCGCCTCAAGACGAAGGAGGAGTTCGAGAACATCGTCATCCGCTCGAACCCGAAGACGGGCGCGCAGGTGCTCGTCAAGGACGTCGCCCGCGTCGAGCTGGGCTGCAAGGGCTACACGATCCGCAGCCGTTTCAACGACCAGCCGACCGTCTACTTCGAGGCGTACAAGTCGCCGGACGCGAACTCGGTCGAGACGGCCCAGCGCGTGAAGGCGGAGGTCGAGAAGTGGATCTCGCGCCTGCCGAAGGGCGTCGAGGCGGTTCTGGTGGACGACTCGACCGCGTTCACGCTCGTCTTCCTGAAGGAGACGTTCAAGACGCTCGTCATCGCGCTTCTGCTCGTCGTCGCGATCACTTACCTCTTCCTTCAGGACTGGCGGGCGACGTTTGTGCCGGCGATCGCGATTCCGATCTCGCTCTTCGCGACGTTCGCCGTGCTGTATCCGCTTGGCTACACGCTGAACGTGCTGACGATGTTCGGCCTCATCCTCGTCATCGGCTCGCTCGTCGACGACGCGATCGTCGTCGTCGAGAACTGCCAGTCGCTCATGCTCCGCGAGGGGCTGTCGGCGAAGGAGGCCGCGAAGAAGTCGATGTCGCAGATCACGGGTGCGATCATCGCGACGACGCTCGTCACGCTTGCGTGTTACCTGCCGCTCGTCTTCTACTCCGGCATGGTCGGCATGATGTATGTGCAGTTCGCCGTGACGATGTGCGTCGCGCTCTGCTTCTCGACGGTCGTCGCGCTCGTCCTCTCGCCCGTCCTCTGCGCCTACCTGCTGAAGCCGCCGCGCGAGACGCCGGCGCGGGTCTTCGCGCCGTTCAACTGGACGCTCGACAGGTTCCGGCGCGGATACCTCCGCTTCGTCCTGTTCTTCATCCGCCACGCGGTCGTCACGGTCCTCCTCTTCGCGGCGTTCGCCGCCGCGCTCTGGTTCGTCTCCGGCAAGGTTCCGACGGCCTTCCTGCCGAAGGAGGATCGCGGCTACATCATGTTCAACGGGCGCCTCAGCGAAGGCCAGTCGATGGAGCGCACGATTGCCGTGTCGGACGCGATCTACGAGCGCATCCGGCAGATTCCCGGCGTCGTCTCCTGCACGCAGCGGTGCGGCTCGAACAGCCTGTGGGGCTCGGGCGAGAACCTCTTCACGATCTTCACGCGCCTGGAGCACTGGGACGACCGCAAGACGGCGGAGAAGTCGATCGACACCGTGATGGAACGCATCCGGGAGGTGCTGAAGGATTTCCCGCAGGTCGATTACAGCCTCACGCAGCCGGCGGCGATCAAGGGCCTCGGCGGCAGTTCCGGCGTCGGCTTCAACTTCTGCTCGATCGAAGGCTGCGAGCCGGAGGAACTGCTCGCGGCGGCGGACGACTTTGTCCTGACGCTCTCGACGAACGCGCTCGTCACGGCGGCGAAGCACGGCTTCACCTGCTCGACGCCGCAGCTGGAGCTCAAGCTCGACCGCCAAAAGGTCGACATCCTCGGCCTCACGCCGAAGAAGGTCTTCGCGACGCTCCAGAACCAGCTCGCCTCGTACTACGTCAACGACTTCAACATCAAGGGCGGCGTCTACCAGGTCAAGCTGCAGAACGACCCGGACTTCCGCGTCGGCATCGCCGACATCGAGGCGGTGCGCATCTCGACGGACGGCGGGGCGACGGTGCCGCTCGCGTCGCTCGGCACGGTCGAGTACGTCGGCGGCACGCGCGAGACGATGAGCTACAACAAGATGCTCGCGGCGTGGTGCGACGTCACGCCCGCGCCGGGCGTCTCCTCGTCGGACATCATGCGCCTCATCGAGCGGACGCCGAAGCCGAAGGGCTTCGATATCGAGTGGGGGCCCGTCCAGTCGCAGGAGAAGGAGAACGAGGGGCGGCTCGCGATCCTGATGGCGTTCGCGCTCGTCTTCGCGTACCTCTTCCTCGTCGCGCAGTACGAGAGCTGGACGATCCCGATCTCGGTGATGCTGTCGGTGCTGTTCGCGATTGTCGGCGCGTTCGTCGGCCTCTGGGTGACGAAGACGGACCTCTCGGTCTACGCGCAGCTCGGCTGCGTCATGCTGATCGGCCTTGCGGCGAAGAACGCGATCCTGATGGTCGAGTTCTCGAAGCAGGAGCGCGCGCGCGGGCTCTCGATCCTGACGTCGGCCTACAACGGCGCGAACCTGCGCTTCCGCGCGGTGCAGATGACGGCGTGGAGCTTCATCATCGGCGTGCTGCCGCTCGCGTTCGCGTCGGGTGCCGGCGCGGGCGCGATGAAGGCGATCGGCATCTGCACGATGTCGGGCATGCTGCTCGCGACGTTCGTCGGCATCGTCTTCGTGCCGGCGCTCTACGCCGTCTTCCAGCGGTTGCGCGAGAAGTGCTCTCGCCGCCGCGCGTGAGGCGGGTCATCCGCTACAACCGTTACTTCAAGTAAGTCGAAGGCGGTCTGCGAAAAGACGCCGGTGATGGGGAGTCCGATCCCTGTCATCGGCGTTTTGCTATTGAGGCAGAGCCTGAAAAAAGTTGACATGTCTTTTGCTCCCAGACGCCTCGCTTTTTGCTATACTAGCCCCCATCGGCAGAAATGAACCAAGAAAAGGAATAACAAAGATATGTCATTCGTTCCAATGGGCAAGGTGACGTGGCGGAAGCGCGCGGCCGTACTGGCGGGACTGGCCGTCGGCGCGGCGCTGGCGGCGGTCGGCGACGTGCGGTATGTGGATGCGCTGGACCTCTCCTGCGCGTATAACGGGCGCGGCGACCGGACGGGCGTGCGCCAGGCGGTCGGCGGCACGCCGCTGACCGTCGCGGAAAAGGCCTTTGCGCGCGGCATCGGCGCGCGGGCCGAGGGCGCGGTCGGCTTCCGGCTGGACGGGCGCGCGACGGCGCTGGACGCGCGCGTCGGCGTGGACGACTGCGCGCGCCGCCTGAAGCGCGGCGACCGCCAGGTGCAGATGGTCTTCCGCGTGTGGGCGGACGGAAAGGTCGCCTGGCGGTCGCCGTCCCTGCGCGAGGGAATGCAGCCGGTCGAGGTGCACGTCGATCTCGCCGGCGTCAGGGAGCTCGTGCTGGAGACGTCGTCGGACGCGCCGTGGGCCGCGTTCGACGCCGCCTACGGCGACTGGCTCGACGCGCGCATCACGTGCGCGGACGACGCGCGGATCGAGCCGCTCGGCGGGCCGGAGGCGATGCGGCAGCTCGGCATCCTCACGCCGCCGGAGAAGCCGGAGCCGCAGATCAACGGCGCGGACATCTGGGGCGTCCGCCCCGGACGGCCGATCGTCTTCCGCGTCGCGACGTCCGGCGAACGTCCGCTGCGCTTCACGGCAAAGGGCCTGCCGGACGGCGTGACGCTCGATGCCGAGAAGGGGATCCTGCGCGGCACGGCGCCGGCGCAGAAGGGCGACTACGACATCGAGGTGACGGCGGAGAACGCGAAGGGACGGGCGACGCGGACGATCCGCCTCGCGGTCGGGGACACGATCGCCCTGACGCCGCCCATGGGCTGGAACAGCTGGAACATCTGGGGCTCGCGGTTCACGGGCGAGCATGCGCGGGAGGCCGCGCGCGCGCTGGACGCCACGGGCCTCGGCGACCATGGCTGGGCCTACGTCAACCTCGACGACTTCTGGGAGATGAACAACGCGCCGCAGAACAAGGACCGGCCCGAACTGCGCGGGCCCGCCCGCGACGCCGAGGGGCGAATCCTGCCGAACCCGTCGTTCCACGACATGAAGGGCCTGACGGACGACATCCACGCGCTCGGCTTCCGCGCGGGGCTCTACTCCTCGCCGGGGCCGACGACCTGCGGTGGCTGCGAGGGCAGCTACGGGCACGAGCTGCAGGACGCGATGCAGTGGGCCGAATGGGGCTTCGACTACGTCAAGTACGACTGGTGCTCCTACGACGAGGTCATCGCCGACGAGCGCGGCGGGCTGCCGTGGCACATCGGCGACTGGCGCGACGTGCGCGGCGAATCGAAGCGGCGCCCCTACAGGCTGATGCAGGACTGCCTCAAGCGTCAGAACCGCGACATCCTCTACTCCTTCTGCCAGTACGGCATGGGCCACGCCGAGGAGTGGGCGCGCGAGGCCGGGGCGAACGCCTGGCGCGTCTGGGAGGACATGAAGGACTCCTGGCCGTGGATGTGGCGGTCGGTCGAGTCGCGCCTCGGCGCCGAGAACTACTGGAAGTGGTCGGGTCCCGGCTGCTGGATCGACCTCGACATGATGATCGTCGGCGACCAGCGCTCGTGCGGCTTCACGCACCCGACGTTCCTCACGCCGAACGAGCAGTACACGCACGTCTCGCTGTGGTGCATGCTCGGCTCGCCGCTCCTGATCGGCTGCGACCTGACGAAACTCGACGCGTTCACGCGCAGCCTGCTCGTCAACGACGAGGTGCTCGCCGTGATCCAGGACCGGCTCGGCAAGATCGCCCGGCGCATCCGCCGGACGGACGCGGAGGAGGTCTGGGCGCGTCCGCTCGTCGGCGGCTTCACGGCCGTCGCCCTTGTCAACAAGCATCCGTTCGCCCGCGAGATCACGGTGACGTTCGAGGAGCTCGGCCTCGGCGGCGGCGAGCGGTGGGTCAAGGACCTCTGGCGGCAGAAGTGCGAGGGGCGTCACGCCGGCGCGTATACGGCCCTCGTGCCGCCGCACGCGACCAAGCTCGTCAAGACGCGCGCGGTCGACTGCCCGAAATGCGAGTGAGGCCACGACAGGAGAGACAGGTGTCATGACGAAGAAGCTTCTGAATCTGGCGGCGGTTTGCGCCGTGTGCGGCGGGGCGTCGGCGGACACTTCGCTCACCGTCGGCGCGTGGTCGGTGGACTTCGCGGCGGCGGAGGCGCGGCTCACATTGTCACATGCGGCGAGCGGCGCGCGCCTCGCGGGGCGTCTCTCGTTCACGGGCCCCGAAAAGGTGACGGGGAGCGGTGTCGCCGCCAATCCGGCTCGGACGGCGGCTTGGCGCGTGACGGACGCGCGGGACGGCGCGACGGGGCGGCTCGCGCTGGTCGACCCGGCGGACAACGTTCACGGCTACATCGCCTTCCAGGCGGACGGCGACCGCGTCTCGCTGCTCGTCTACCACCGCACGGCCTTCGCCTACGACGGCGAACTGCGCTTCGAGGCCGACCTGGCCTTTCGCGGCGACGCGATCCCCTGCCGGCTCGCGCCCAAGGCGCACGACCGCGTCCTGTCGGTGAAGAGCGGCGCGGCGGTTTCGCGCGACGACGACGCGCTCTTCTCGCCGGCGGCGGACGAGGCGCTGACGTTCTCGGCCGGGCAGCTGTCCGCGTCGGCGGACGGCGCGTGGCGGCTCGCCGCGACGCTGTCGATCGCCGACCCGACGCGCAACGCGCTGTCGTTCGCCGTCGTGCGAGACTACTACAAGAGCCGATGGGTGCCGTACTACCGTCCGCTCGACCGCGCGCGCGCGCCGCATGCGCCGACCGGGTGGCTGAGCTGGAACACCTACTTCGATCAGGCCGGCTCGAAGGAGAACCTTGACGAGGCGCGGTTCGCCGCGAAATGGTTCAGGCCGTTCGGCATGGAGATCTGGAACATCGAGTCGTGGCAGGACAACTCCGACCGCCTGCCGGTGTCGAAGTTCCACAACATGAACCTCGAAACCTACGCGAAGCAGTTCCCGGAGGGCATGAAGTGGCTCGCGGACGAGATCCGCAAGCTCGGCTTCAAGCCGGGGCTGTGGATGGCGCCCTACGGCACGGGCAACGAGGCGTTCTACCGGGCGCACCGCGACTGGTTCCTGCATGACGCGGAGGGGCATCCGATCCGCTCGTGGAATGGCAAGTTCACGCTCGACCCGACGGTGCCGGAGGCGCTCGACCACCTGACGCGGATCTTCGACACGGCCTCGCATGACTGGGGCTACGAGTTCTTCAAGATCGACGGCATGTCCGGGCGCGGGCCGGGCTACTGCGCCCACCTGTACGAGCGCCCCGACGTCCGCGCGCGCTTCCGCGACCCGAACTGTCCGAACCCGTTTGAGCGCACGGTTGCGGCGTTCCGCAAGGGCATCGGCGACGACCGCCTCTTTCTCGCGTGCCAGGGCCACTTCACGGGGGCGGAGGCGGCCTACGCCGACGCGAGCCGCACGGGCGCCGACATCGTGCATCCGAACGAGCCGGTGAAGTGGGCGAACATCCTCCTCCAGGCCCGGTGCACGGTGAACCAGATCTTCGCGCACGGCATCGTCTTCTGGAGCGACCCCGACTGCATGCTCGTGAGCCAGGGGGCGCTGGCGCGCGAACAGGCGCAGGTCGAGGCGACGGTCGTCGCGCTGCCCGGCCAGCAGACGTTCGCCGGCGACAAGCTGGCCGAACTCGCGCCCGACCGCGTGCGCCTCATCCAGCAGGCGCTGCCGGTCTGCGACACGCGCCCGGCGAAGCTCTATCCGCAGTTCGGGCACCTCCCGGTGTGGGATCTCCACGTGGCACGTCCGTTCGGCGACTGGCACGTCGTCGCGCTCTTCAACTGGGGCGACACCGAGGCGCGCGTGGGCGTGGACTGGGACGAGCTGGGCGAGCCGGCGGCGCGCCGCTTCCTCGGCTGGGAGTTCTGGGGCGGAACGTTCCTCGGCGCGCAGACGGGGCGGCTGGAGCTGTCCGTGCCCGCGCGCAGCGTGCGGCTCGTCTCGCTGCGTCCCGACCGGGGGCGGCCGCAGGTCCTCACGACCGACCGGCACCTCACGCAGGGCGGCGTCGAGCTGAAGGACGAGCAGTGGTCGGGCCGGACGCTGACGGCGACCGTCCGCACGGTCGGCGGCTTCCCGCTGACGCTGCGCGTCGCCGTGCCGGCGGGCTTCGCCGTGCGCAAGGTCTCGGCGGTCGGCGCGGCTGTCGCGTCGGCCCCGGAGGCGGACGGCCGCGTGCTCGCCGTCACGCTCACGGGCGACGTCTCGGCGGACGTCCCGGTCACGGTCGAATTCTGATTGAGGGACGAAGGTCGTGAACAGGTCTCTTTTCTACATCGTCACGGTCGCCGCGCTCGGCGGCTTCCTCTTCGGCTTCGACTCCGGCGTCATCTCCGGCGCGGAGAAGGCGGTCCAGGACGAGTTCGCGCTCACGCCGTTCTGGCATGGGCTCATCATCTCGGGCGCGCTGATCGGCACGGTCATCGGCGTCTTCACGGCGGGGCGGCCCTCCGACCGCTGGGGGCGCAAGCCGACGCTGTGGCTGATGGGGACGCTCTTCCTGGTCTCGGCCGTCGGGTGCGCGTTCACGCCGTTCGACCGGACGTGGGGCCCGCACCTCCTCGGTTGGTTCCGCTTCATCGGCGGCCTCGCGATCGGCGGTGTCTCCGTCGTCGTGCCGCTCTACCTCGTCGAGGTCTCGCCGGGGAAGTATCGCGGACGGCTGGTGGCGATGAACCAGTTCAACATCGTCTTCGGCATCCTGATCTCGTACGTCTCGAACTATCTGATCGCGCGCTTTCTGCCGGATGTCGACCCGAAGATCGTCTGGCGCGTGATGCTCGGCGCCGAGTGTCTGCCGATCTTCCTGTTCATGGGGCTTCTGGGCACGATTCCCGAATCGCCGCGCTGGCTCGTGCGCGCGGGACAGGCCGAGGCGGCGCGTGGCGTGCTGGAGCGCATCGGCTACCCGGAGGTGACGCGGACGCTGGGCGAGATCCGGGCGTCGCTCGCGGCGGCGGTCGGCGGCGGCGACGTGCCGCTCTTCCAGCGGCGCTACCTCAAGCCGATCCTGCTCGCGTTCCTGATCGCGTTCTTCAACCAGGTGTCGGGCATCAACGCGATCAACTATTACGCGCCGCGCATCTTCCAGCTGATCTTCGGCGAGGGGTCGGCGAACGCCGCGCTCGTCGGGACGATCGGCGTCGGCTGCGTGAACCTGACGTTCACGATGCTGGCGTTCCTCGTGATCGACCGCTTCGGACGGCGCGCGATGATCGTCGGCGGCTCGGCGCTCATGATCTTGATGCACGCGCTCGTCGCGTGGCAGCTCGCCCGGCCGCAGCCGAACGCGGCGATCGCCGTCGCGGGCATCCTCGGCTTCATCGCGTTCTTCGCGGTGTCGTCCGGCGCGGTCATCTGGGTCTACATTTCGGAAGTCTTCCCGAACGTCGTCCGCGCGAAGGGACAGGCCCTCGGCTGCTTCACGCACTGGTTCATGTGCACCGTCATCTCCTGGGCGTTCCCCGTCGTGGCGGAGCGCGCGGGGACGTGGGCATTCGCGTTCTTCGCCTTCATGATGGCGCTCCAGCTCGTCTGGGCGCTCTTCTTCATGCCCGAGACGAAGGGCGGCTCGATTGAGGACATCGAGCGGCGGCTGGGAATCGGGAAATAATCGAATCGTCGAATAATCGAATTGCACTATGACAGACAGAATCAAATCACTGCTGGATCGCACCTTTGACAAGGAGCAGGCGAAGTTCCGCCGCGACGTCGACTGGAAGCCGCTGCTCGACCAGTTCATCGCCGAGCGGATCGACGACGAGACGCGCGCGCGGATGGGGCTGGAGGCGATGCTCGCCGCCGAGACGCCCGCGTTCATGGACGGCGAGCGACTGCACTTCCTGCGGACGGTGCGGCAGATTCCCGACCTCCATTCCGACGCCGAAATGGACGCCCGCCGCGCGGCGGGCACGGCCTTCGGCGAGAAGGGCGTCGTCTTTAACCTGACGGCCGACTTCGCGCCGACAATCCGCGACGGCCTCGACGCGCGTCTCGCCGAGCTGGCGGCACGCCTGTCGCGTGCCCGCGCCGAGAAAGATGACGACGGCATCAACTTCCTTGAAAACGCGATTCGCTCCGTCCAGGCCGTCCTCGGTCTCGTCGACCGCTACATCCAAGCCCTCAGCGCGCAACCCTCGACTGCCAACGACCAACTTTTTTCTGCTGTCCACACGGGTGCGAAGACGTTCCCGGAGGCGCTGCAGGTGCTGCGTGTCCTTCACTACGCGCTCTGGTGCGAGGGCGAGTATCACTGCGGGCTCGGCCGCATCGACCAGTATCTCTACCCCTATTATGACGCAGACATCCGGGCGGGACGGCTCACCGACGATGCGGCGCTCGCGTGGCTGGAGGAGTTCTTCATCGCCTGCAACCGCGACAGCGACCTCTACATCGGCGTCCAGCAGGGCGACAACGGGCAGTCCGTCATGCTCGGCGGCGTGACACGCGACGGGAAGCCCGCGTTCAACGCGCTCTCGCGCCTCTGCCTGAAGGCGTGCGGCGAACTGAAGCTCGTCGACCCGAAGATCAGCCTGCGCGTCGACAGGACGACGCCGCTCGACGTCTACGAGGCCGGCACGGAGCTGACGGCGAAGGGGCTTGGCTTCCCGCAGTACGCGAACGACGACGTCGTCATTCCCGCGCTCGTGCGGTGGGGCTACGATCTCGCGGACGCGCGCGACTACTCCGTCGCCGCCTGCTGGGAATTCCTGATTCCCGGCTGCGGACTGGACATCAACAACATCGACGCCGTGTCGTTCGTCGGCTGTCTGGACGCGGCGCTGCGGGCGGCTTCGGACGCGGCGACCTACGAGACCGTCGAGCGCGCGTTCTTCGACGAGATCCAGCGTCGGGCGGATGCGCTCGTCGTGAAGTATCGCCACGTCGAGATTCTGCCGGGGCCTTTTGTCTCGGTTCTCTCCACGGGCTGCATCGATCGGGCGCGCGACATCTGCCGAGGCGCGAAGTACAACAACTTCGGCATCCACGGCACGGGCATTGCCGTCGCCGTCGATTCGCTCGCCTCCGTGCGGGATCTCGTCTTCGAGCGGAAGCTCGTGACGCTGCCGGAACTCGTGAAGCTGCTCGATACCGACTTCGCCGAGCGTCCCGATGTCCTTGCGGCGGCGAAGGCCGCGCCGAAGATGGGGAACGCCGACCCGCGCGTCGATGCGATCGCGCAGCGGCTCATCGATTTCTGGGGACACGCCTTCGACGGCAAGCGGAACGACCGGGGCGGCATCTTCCGTCCGGGCACGGGCTCGGCGATGTACTACATCTGGCACGCGCGCGAAGTTCCCGCGAGCGCCGACGGACGCCGGGCGGGCGAGCCGCTTTCGGCCAACTACGCGCCGTCGCTCGACGCGCCGGTCAAGGGGCCGATCTCGGTCGTCCGCTCGTTCACGGCGCCGGATCTCGTGCCGGTCTGCAACGGCGGGCCGCTCACGATCGAGATCCACGATTCGGCGTTCGCGTTCCCGGACGGCGTTGCCAAGGTCGCGCAGCTCGTGAAGTTCTTCGTCGATCGCGGCGGACACCAGATGCAGATCAACACGATCAACCGCGAGACGCTGCTGGATGCGCAGGCGCATCCCGAACGGCATCGCCACCTGATCGTGCGCGTGTGGGGCTGGTCGGGCTATTTCGTCGAGCTTGACCGCGAGTATCAGGACCAGATCATCCGCCGCGTCGAGCTGGCCGTCGCATGACCGGGCGCGTCTTCGAGATCCGCGAGTTCACCTTGCAGGACGGGCCGGGCATCCGCACGACCGTCTTCTTCAAGGGCTGTCCCCTGCGGTGCGCGTGGTGCCACAACCCGGAGGGACAGGCGTTCGCGAAGGAGACGATGCGACGCCGCGACGGCACGGCGGTCGCCTGCGGCGAGGACTGGACGCCCGGTGCGCTCGCGGCGGAACTGCTGAAGAACGCCGACATCATGGCGCAGTCCGGCGGCGGCGTCACCTTTTCCGGCGGCGAGCCGCTGGCGCAGGCGGATTTCCTGCTCGCGCTGGTCGACGCGCTGCGGGCGCGGCCGGAGGCGGCGGGCGTGGGACTGGCGCTGGAGACGAGCGGGCACTGTCCGCCCGCGACCTATCGCCGCGTCGTCGCGCGGCTCGACTTCGTCTATCAGGATCTGAAGCTGCACGAGGCGGCGGCTTTCGCGAAATGGTGCGGCGGCGATCTTGCCGTCGTGCGGGAGAATGTCGCGTGGCTCAAGACGTCGGGCGTGCGGCACGTCTTTCGGGTGCCGTGCATTCCGGGCGTGAACGACACGGCGACCGACCGCGCGGCGTTCCGCGCGTGGGCGGGCGACTCGCCAATCGAGTTCCTGCCGTACAACGCGGCGGCCGGCGCGAAGTATCCGCTGCTCGGCCGCCGCTACGCCCTGTGACGTCGAAAGCGGGGGCTTTTGCGTCCCCGTCTTCGGCGGAATCGCGGGCGCAAGCGCGGCGGACTTTTGCTATAACCCGAGTTTGCCAGTTTGATTTCTGAAAAAGTCGTTTTCACCCAGTGGCGACGCGGG
>CAKTZA010000052.1 GCA_934635045.1 uncultured Kiritimatiellota bacterium
CACGTCGTCGCGGCGCACCGCCTCGCGGAAGTCCTTCACCTTCGCCGGCGCAATGCCCGTCTTCGCCTTGAGTTCGGAGGCCGCGTCGTCGAGCGCCGTCGCGTCGACGTCGCAGAGGACCGTCACGACGCAGTTCGGCAGCTCCGCAAAGCGGCTCATCACCTGGAAGCCGCGCCCGCGCCAGCCCTTCGGATCGACGACGAAGCCGTTGCCGCGGTTCGCCGTGCGCGCGCACCCGACCACGCAGAGCCGCAGCTTCTTCGACGGGACCGCCGCGCCGAAGAGCGTCCGGGCCGAGGCCAGGGCGAACGCCCCGCCGCCGATCTTGATGAAATTCCTCCTGTTGAGCGCCTTTGCCGTTGTCATGGTCTTGTTCCTTTCGTGATGATGCCTGTTCTGCGCGATGTCCCCTGCCAAGCCGTCACTTCCGCGCGGCGGCCAGGGCCTCCGCGAGCGTGACGGGTGCGCCGCCGCGCTTCGCGGACATCTCCGCCGCCTCCATGAGCGCGAAGATCTCCAGCGTCTCCTCCGGCGGGAACGGCACGACGCCCGTGCGGAAGAACGTCACGATCTCCCGCAGCAGCGGCTCGTAGCCGGCGTAGCCGTCGGAGACGACGACCGGGTTCTTCCTGTCCTTCGGCTTCTCGGGCAGGATGTACCCCGAATACGTCCAGCCGTCGCGCAGGAGGTGGAGCTGCCCCATCCGGCCGTTCGGGTAGGCGATGTTCACGACGTCGTCCGTCGCGCTGCGGAAGCAGCTCACCTTCTCCGCGCCCGTGCCCATCACCGTCACGTACGGCTCGAAGCCGTGGATGCCGTACCAGCTGTAGTAGTTGTGCGTGCCCTGCTCCTCCTCGGGCGAGGGCGACGTCAGCGCGACCGTGCGGATCGGCCCGTACGCGCCCGCGCGCGCGGCCTGGACGGCCTTGCCGTAGCGAAGCGCGGACGACGAGAAGTACTTCGCCCCGAGCCGCCGGCCGAGGTCGTAGATCCGTACCGCGTCGCGCAGGTCGTGCGCGAGCGGCTTGTCGATGAAGCAGGGCTTGCCGGAGGCGAACACCTTCTCGGCCTGCCAGAGATGCTCGCGCCCGTCGTTCGTTTCCAGGCAGATGCAGTCGGCGGACGCGATCAGCGCGTCGATCGTCGGGACGATCTCGACGCCCATCTCCTTCATCTGCGCGATGTACTGCGGATAGCGGTTCGTCGCGGAGGCGATGTCCTTCGACCCCCACTGGTAGGCGTGCGTGACGCGGAAGCCCGCGACGGCGGGGTCTTTCGTCACGTTCATGATCTTCGTGAACGCGATCGCGTGGCTCGTGTCGAGCCCGATGATGCCGACCTTGGTCTCCGCCCGCGCGACAGCCGCCACGCCGCAGACGATGGACAAGACGATGTGCTTCATGCCGTTTCTCCTTAAATCTGGAACGCATGATATGATACCATATTCCGGCGTCGGGCGGGGGCGCTTTCCTTTTGCAAAAAAAAAGGCGAGGCATTGCAAAATCCGAAGGCTCTGTGCTATACTTCCCGCATGACGCACAAAGATGTTCTCCTGCTGACGTCCCCCTCGGCGGCCGCCTGCCTGCGGGGCGTCGCCCGCTTCGCGCAGGCCTGCGGCTGGTTCCTCACGATCGACGACCGCGAGCGTCCGCCCCTCGACTGGCGGGGCGACGGGGTTCTGGCGACCGTTGGCGCGCATCGGCTGGCGCTTCTGGACTTCGTCCGGCGCGCGCGTCGGCGGGGCGTTCCCGTCGTCGACCTGACGAACGACGTCCCGTCGCTCCGCATGCCGCGCGTCTGCGGCGACAACTTCGCGATCGGCCGTCTCGCGGCCGAACACTTCCGCGAGAGAGGCTTCCGGCGCGCCGCCTGGTTCGCCTCGAAAACGGGCAACGTGCAGCGGCAGCGACTGCGGGGGCTGGTCGAGAACGGCTTCCCGGACGCCGTGCGCCTCGACGGGCTCGACCGTCCGCGCCTCGCGCACGCGCTCGCGCAGCTGGAGAAGCCCGTCGCCGTCTTCGCCTACTCGGACAACGACGCCTCGCGCGTCCTGAACGCCTGCCGCGACGCGCAGGTCGCCGTGCCCGAAGAGGTCGCGATCCTCGGTGTGGACGACAATGCGCTCATCTGCCTCAACCAGCCGACGCCGCTCTCGTCCGTTCGCCATGACCTGGAGCGCGTCGGCTCCGAAGGGGCCGCCCTGCTCCAGTCGCTGATGGACTCGCCGCAGGCCGGGCGGACGTGCCCCGATCCTGTCCTCATCCCGCCGCGCGGCGTCGCCGTGCGCCAGTCCACGCAGACCGAGGCGGCGGAGGACCCGCTCCTGCGGCGGGCGTTCGCCGTCATCCGTCGCGACCTCGGCCGCGCGACGGGCGTCGCGCAGGTCGCCGACGAGCTCGGCGTCACGTGCGCCGCGCTGAACCGCGTCGTCCGCCGCGAGCGCGGGCGGACGCTCGCGGCCGAGCTCGTCCGGCTGCGGCTGGCGCGCGCCCGCGTCCTCCTCGCCGGGACGGACCTGAAGCTCGAGGCGGTTGCGGCGGAGACGGGCTTCTGCCATGCCGCCCATCTCGCAAACGCCTTTCACAAGGCGTTCGGCCTGTCGCCCGGACGCTTTCGCGCCGCGAGCCGGGGGCCCGCCGAGAGTTAAGGTTTTGTCCACTGGAACTTTCGCGTTGCCGTCCGCCGCGGGATTGTGCTATAATGCGTCCCATGAAAATGACGTACATGGGTTCCGACTTCCTGCTCGACACGGACGCCGCGCGCGAACTGTACCACCGGCACGCGGCGAAGATGCCGATCATCGACTACCACTGCCACCTGCCGCCGAAGGAGATCGCCGACGACGTGCGGTGGTCTGACATCGCGCAGGTCTGGCTCGGCGGCGACCACTACAAGTGGCGCCAGATGCGCTCGAACGGCGTCGACGAGCGCTACTGCACGGGCGACGCGCCGTGGCACGACAAGTTCGTCAAGTTCGCCGAGACGATGGAGCGCCTCGTCAAGAACCCGCTCTTCGACTGGTCTCACCTGGAGCTCTCGCGCTACTTCGGCGTGAACGAGCGGCTGTGCGGCGCCTCGGCCGAGCGCATCTGGAGGATGTGCAACGCGAAGCTGAAGCAGAAGGGCTTCTCCGCGCGCGGGCTCATGAAGAAGTCCCGCGTCGCCGTCGTCTGCACGACGGACGACCCGGTCGACTCGCTGGAGCACCACCTCGCGATCGCGAAGGCCCCCTTCGGCACGCGGATCCTGCCGGCGTGGCGCTCCGACAAGGCGTCGAAGATCGACTGCCTGCCGGCCTGGAACGCCTGGATGGACCGGCTCGCGGCGGCGGCGAAGACGCCCGTGAAAACGTATGACGACTTCCTCGGCGCGATGGGCAGGCGCCACGCCTTCTTCGCGAAGGCCGGGTGCGTCATCTCCGACTACGGCATCACCGAGGTCTTCGCCGCGCCCTACACCGACGCGGAGGTCGCGAAGATCTTCAAAAAGGCGCGCGCGGGGCGGGCCGTCACGGCCGAGGAGGCCCTGAAGTTCAAGAGCGCGTGGCTCTACGAGGGGCTGAAGGCCGACGCGGCGGCGAACTGGACGGCGCAGCTGCACTACAACTGCCTGCGGGACAACAACTCGGCGATGTTCGAGAGGCTGGGGCCCGACACGGGCTTCGACTGCATCGGCGACTGGAGCGTGACCGAGTCGCTCTCGCGCCTCTTCGACCGGCTGGAGCGGGCGGACGCGCTGCCGCGCACGATCCTCTACTCGCTCAACCCGAAGGACAACGAGATGCTCGCGACGCTGATGGGCTGCTTCCAGAAGGGGCCGACGCGCGGCAAGCTGCAGCTCGGCTCGGGCTGGTGGTTCCTCGACCAGAAGGACGGCATGAAGAAGCAGATCGAGGCCCTGTCGGCGCTTGGCTGCCTTGGCAACTTCGTCGGCATGCTCACCGACTCGCGCAGCTTCCTCAGCTACACGCGCCACGAGTACTTCCGCCGCATCCTCTGCCAGAAGCTCGGCCAGGAGGTCGAGAAGGGCGAGATCCCGGACGATCTCGACTGGCTCGGCGGCCTCGTCGAGGACATCTCGTACAACAACGCGAAGCGGTATTTCGGTTTCTGAAACCTTAGCAGCAGAAAGGACAAACAAGACATGAAAAGAAGAGAGTTCATCAAGAGCGCGGCGGCCGCCGGTGCGGCGCCGCTCCTGTTCAACGGCTGCGCGACGGGCTTCGTCGCGAACCGCAAGGTCAACGTCGGCGTCATCGGCTACGGCCGCATCGCCTCGACCTTCGAGGTCCCGCACGTCCTCAGGCGTCCGGATCTCGCGCGCATCGTCGCGATCTGCGACCTTGACCGCAAGCGCGCGCACTTCGGGCGGCTCACCGTCGAGCACGCCTACAACGACGGCGCGAAGGTCGCCGTCTACACGGACTACAAGGAGCTCTGCGCGCGCGAGGACATCGACGCGGTCATGATCTGCCTGCCGGACTTCTGGCACGCGCTCGTCGCGACGACGGCGATCTGCTCGGGCAAGGCCGTGTGGCTGCAGAAGCCGTTCACGCAGACGATCGCGGAAGGGCGGCTGCTCGCGAACCTCGCGAAGAAGTACGGCACGGTCATGCAGGTCGGATCGCAGCAGCGCAGCTGGAACCAGTTCCAGGCCGTCTGCGCGGCGGTGCAGGCGGGCGTGCTCGGCGACGTGAAGCGCGTGGAGGTCGGCATCGGCCTCGACCGGGCGGGCGGCAACCGCTGGGCGGAGCCCGTGCCGGCGACGTTCGACTACGAGACGTGGCTGGGCCCGACGGATCACGACGTGCCGTACAACTGGACGCGCTGCCACAACGACGACCTCCGGCACATCGCCGACCGTCCGGGCTGGATCCAGCTCGCGCCGTACGGCTGGGGCATGATCACGAACTGGGGCGCGCATCACCTCGACATCGCGCGCTGGGGGCTCGGCGCGGTCGGGCCGGAGGGCGTGACCGGCACGTGCCAGTGGATGGACCTCTCGGGCGACAAGCTCTGGAACGTCCACACGAACTATGACCTGCACTACTCGTTCAACGGCGGCAAGACGGACGTCCACGTCTGCGACAAGTACCAGAACGGCATCAAGTTCGTCGGCGAGAACGGCGACTGGCTCTGGTGCACGCGCGGCGCGGCCAAGGTCACGCCGTCCGACCCCGAGCCGCAGGTGCGGCCGGGCGACCTCGGACCGATCGCGGCGTCGCGTGACGCGCTGATGCCGAAGCTCGAGCCCATGCCGTGCAGCGTGCTCCAGCGGCACGTCAACAACTGGCTGGAGGCCGTCCAGGCCAAGGACCCGACGAAGACCGTGACGAACGCCGAGGAGGCGCACCGCTCGACCTCGGTCTGCTCGCTCGGCCAGATGTGCATGGAGCTCGGCCGCGACAAGCGCGCCTTCACGCTCGACTGGGACGCGAAGGCCGAGTCGACCGGAAACGCCGACTACGACAAGCTCATGAAGCCGTTCGCGAACGGCCGGTTCGACCTCAAGGTCAACCTCGCCGAGTTCGGCCTCAAGATCGAAGACCTCATCTAACGCATACACACGAAAGAACTTTTCCGAAATGAAGAAACTTCTCTTTTCGCTCGTCCTGGCGGCCGCGTCCGTCGCGTCCGCCCAGGTTCCGTTCAAGCTCGGCATCGCGCGCTACACGATGCACAAGGCGGGGCTCTACAAGGCCCTCGACATCATGAAGACGCTCGACACGCACTACCTCGGCCTTATTGAGGGGTCGATCCGGTACGATGCGCCCGAGGCGGAGATCGCCGCGTACAAGGCGCACTGCGCGCAGTACGGCGTCGAGGTCGTCTCGGCGGGCCCGCTCTACTTCTCGACCGAGTCCGAGCTCAAGGCCTGCTGCGAATTCGCCAAGCGCTACGGCATGAAGTACATCTCGGTCGTGCCGTTCGAGTGGAACCCGAAGATCGCGCACATCACGGGCGACGATCCGGCGAAGGTCAACGCCGAACGCCGCAAGATCCTGCCGCCGTCCGAATGGCGGATCGAGTCCGACAGGATGATGGACGTGCTGGAGGACTACTGCCGGAAGTACGACCTGCGCGCGGCGGTGCACAACCACGGGCCGGACAACGCCTACCTCTATCCGACGGGCGAGGCGTCGCTGAAGCGCATCGGCAACCGCGACCGCCGGATCGGCGTCTGCCTGGACGTCGGGCACGAGCGCCGCGCGGGGCTTGACCCGGCCGCGTTCATCCGCCGCCACGGCGACCGCATCGTCGAGGTCCACATGAAGAACATCAAGATCGACCCCGTGCAGAACTTCGCGCGGATCGGCTCGCGCGGCGAGCTGGACATCCCGGCGATCATGCAGGCTCTGGCGGACGTCGGGTTCGACGGCTACTGCCTCGTCGAGTACGAGACCGACTTCGACGACAACCTCGTGCCGCTCGCCGAGTCGATCGGCTACTACCGCGGCTGCATGGACGCCGTGAAGGCCAAGGCCGTGATGCAGCCTGTCCCGGCGGGCGCGAACACGCTCACGGCGGCGGAGCGGGCCGAGGGCTACGAGCTCCTGTTCGACGGCGTGAACCTGCCGTCGGACAAGTTCGTCGGCGTCAAGGAGGCGTTCAAGGCCTTCCCGAAGAAGGGCTGGTTCGTCAAGGACGGGTGCCTCACGATGCGGCCGGTGAGCGGCATCGCCAACGGCACGTGGTTCGCGCTGCCGCCCGAAGACCAGAAGCTCGGCGGCGGGGGCGACATCGCGACGGTGAAGAAGTACCGCGACTTCGCGTTCAAGTTCGACTTCCGCCTCACGGAGGCGGCGAACTCGGGCGTCAAGTACTTCCTCGACGAGACGCAGAACGGCGGCTCGTGCGAGGAGTACCAGATCCTCGAGAACGGCCATCCCGACGCCTCGAAGGGCGTGGACGGCAACCGCAAGGCCGCGTCGCTCTACGACATCTACCCGGCGCACGCGGACGCCCTCCTCCGGGGCGTCGGCCAGTGGAACAGCGGCATGGTCGTCGCGAAGGGCGGCAAGGTCGAGCACTGGCTCAACGGCGTGAAGGTCCTTGAGTACACGCGCGGCACGCCCGCGTTCAAGGCGGCCGTGCGGGCGTCGAAGTACGCGACGTGGGGCAAGACGACGGACGGCAAGCCGCAGGACTGGGGCGAGGTCCCGGAGGGGCGGCTTCTCCTGCAGGACCACTCCGACTCGACCGTCTCGTTCTGCAACCTGAAGGTGAAGGAACTCTAAGGACAGGAGGACGCGCACATGAACAGAAGAGGCTTCCTGAAGGCATTGGCGGCGGCGGGCGCCGCGCCCCTGGTCCCCGGCTGCTTCTCGGCGAAGGCGTACCGGGCGAACGGCAAGGTGCGCCTCGCCGCGATCGGCGTGGGGCAGCAGGCGTGGTACGACCTGCGGCAGTTCTTCGGCAAAAACCCCGCCATCGGCGGCTGCGACTTCCCGCAGGACGCAAGCGACATCTGCGAGCTGGTCGCGCTCTGCGACACGGACATGGGCTCGGCGGCGACGCTGCCGGCCCTGAAGGCGTTCCCGTGCCTGCCGCGCTACCGGGACTTCCGCGTCATGTTCGACGAGATGGCGGACGAGATCGACGCCGTGCTCGTCGCGATTCCCGACCATTCGCACTTCCCCGCCTGCATCCACGCGATGCGGCTCGGCAAGGCCGTCTACTGCGAGAAGCCGCTCGCCCACACGTTCGAGGAATGCCGCCTCCTGATGGAGGCCGAGCGGAAATGCGGCGTCGTCACGCAGATGGGCAACCAGGGCCACTCCTCCGACAAGTACTACCAGCACCGGGAATATTTCGCGAAGGGCGTCGTCAAGGACGTCTACAAGGTCAACGTCCACATGAACAACGCCCGTCGCTGGCACAAGTACGGCGGCAACATCTTCGAGTTCCCCGTCGGCGAGGACATTCCCGCGACGCTCGACTACGACACGTGGCTTGCGGCGGCGCGCTATCACGAGTACTCGGACGCGTACATGCGCGGCGAGTGGCGCTGCTGGTACGACTTCGGCAGCGGCTGCCTTGGCGACTGGGGCGCGCACACGATGGACTGCGTCCACGAGTTCCTGCTGAAGGGCGACCTGCCGACGAAGGTCGAGCTGCTGAAGTGCGAGGGCTGGAACCAGTTCTGCTACCCCTGCGCGGTCACGCTCCGCTTCACGTTCCCGAAGAACGCCCTGCACGACGCGGTCGAGCTGAACTGGTACGACGGCGTCGCCAACCGGCCGGAGCTGCCGAAGGGGTTCGTCTACGACGTCCCCGACGGCATCCCCCAGAACTCGGCCAACGCCGAGGAGAAGGCCGAGGCGCGCAAGCTCTATCCCGGCAAGGAGGTCTACCAGAAGGACGGCACGGTCTGGCAGTCGCTCTCCCACAAGCACCCGCTGCACCTCGTGGGCGACCACGGCGCGAAGCTGCCCGACTTCCCGCACGAGACGGACTCCCACTACCGGGCGTTCGTCCGCGCCGTGAAGGGCGAGACGAAGACGACGAGCCCGTTCTCGGTCGCCGCGCCGCTCTCGCAGCTCTTCTGCCTCGGCAACGTCGCCCAGCGCGTCCGCCGCGGCTTCGCCTTCGACCCCGCGAAGGGCGCGGTCGTCGGCGACGACTACGCGAACTATTTCCTCAAGGGTCCCGCGCCGCGCAAGGGCTGGGAAGAGTACTACAAGGCGTAACGAAAATGACAACGCAATCCAAAATGACCAACTTCCGGTGGATGATCTGCTCGCTGCTCTTCTTCGCGACGACGGTGAACTACCTCGACCGGCAGGTCCTCTCCCTCACGTGGAAGGACTTCATCGCGCCGGAGTTCCACTGGACAGACGCCGACTACGGCATCATCACGGGATACTTCTCGCTCATCTACGCCTTCTGCAACCTGTTCGCCGGCAAGTTCGTCGACTGGATGGGCACGAAGAAGGGCTACGCCTGGGCGATCTTCATCTGGTCGCTCGCGGCCTGCCTGCACGCCTTCTGCGGCTGGGGCACGTATCACCTCGTCGACGGCGTCGACTCGATCGCCGCGATGAAGACGCTCCAGGCCGGCAGCGCGCTCGCACTCTCCGTCGCATCCGTCTCGGTCTGGCTCTTCCTCGGCTGCCGGTGCCTGCTCGCGCTCGGCGAGGCGGGGAACTTCCCGGCGGCGATCAAGGTGACGGCCGAATACTTCCCGCCGAAGGATCGCGCGTTCTCGACGTCGATCTTCAACGCGGGCTCGTCCGTCGGCGCGCTCGTCGCGCCCGCGACGATTCCGCTCATCGCCGAATGGTGCGGCTGGGAAATGGCGTTCATCATCATCGGCGCGCTCGGCTTCGTCTGGATGGGCTTCTGGCAGTTCCTCTACAGGAAGCCGGCGGAGAACCCGCGCGTCAACGCGGCGGAGCTCGCGTATATCAGCGAGGGAGAGGGAACGGGGAACGGGGAAGAGGGAAGTGGAAAAGGCAGTCGAACGGACGGGGGCTCCGGCGTCCCCGCGCCCCTGCCCAAGGAGAAGGGCATTTCCTACTTGAAGGCCTTCTCGCTGCGTCAGACGTGGTCGCTCATCTGCGGGCGCGTGCTGACGGACGGCGTGTGGTGGTTCTTCCTCTTCTGGACGCCGGGCTACCTCTCCGACCAGTTCGGCTACAAGAGCTCGTCCGGCATGGGCATGGCGCTCATCGTCACGCTCTACGCGATCGTCACCTTCGCGTCGATCTACCTCTGCAAGCTGCCGACGTACATGGTCGAGAAGAAGGGCATGAACCCGTATGAGGGCCGCATGGTCGCGATGTTCCTCTTCGCGTGCCTGCCGCTTCTCGCGCTCGGCGCGCAGCCGCTCGGCGCCGTGAGCGCGTGGTTCCCGGCGATCCTGATCGGCTTCGCGTGCGCGGGACATCAGGCCTGGAGCGCGAACATCTACTCGTGCGTCTCGGACATGTTCCCGAAGAGCTGCATCGGCACGCTCACGGGCATTGCGCAGTGCGCGGCGGGCCTCGGCTCCTTCGCGATCAACATCTGCGCGGGCGAGCTCTTCACCTATGCGGCCGGGAAGGGCGACGCCTTCGCGTTCTGCGGCTACACGGGCAAGCCCGCCGGCTACATGATCGTCTTCTGCTACTGCGCCGTCGCCTACCTCATCGGCTGGGCCTGCATGAAGACGCTCGTGCCGAAATACAAGAAGGTTGAACTGTAATGAAAATCAAGAAAAACGCCAAGTACGCCGTCGCCTGCCTGTCCTCGATGGGCCTGCGCATCACCCCGGAGAACCGCATGGCGGTTCACAACTCGAACCGCTTCATCCTCCAGGCGACGAGCGCCGAGACGAACGTCCTCAACGTGACGAGCTCGCTTGGACGCGAATGCCTCGTGATGACGCGCTTCGTCGAGGGCTCACCGATGGCCGCCTTCATCAAGGCGCAGCTCCGCGCGCGCAACATCGCCTACGTCGGGCCGGACGTGCCGCAGGGCGGCCCGTGGGGCTACCGCCACCAGTTCAACATCGCCGACTCGGGCTTCGGCCTCCGCGCGCCGCGCGTCTGGAACGACCGCGCGGGCGAGGTCGGGCGCACGCTTGACGCGAAGGACTACGACACGAAGCGCCTCTTCGGCACGGACGGCGTGCAGGTGCTGCACCTCTCCGGCCTCATCGCGGCGATGTCGCCCGAGACGACGAAGTGCTGCCTCAAGCTTGCGGCGGACGCCAAGAAGTTCGGCGTGCTCGTCTCCTTCGACCTCAACTACCGCGCGACGTTCTGGAAGGGCCGCGAGGCCGAGCTCCGAAAGGCGTTCCACCAGATCGCCTCGGTCGCGGACATCCTCGTCGGCAACGAGGAGGACTTCCAGCTCTGCCTCGGCTTCAAGGGCCCGGAGGCGGGCGGCAAGGACCTCGCCGGCAAGATCGAGCGCTTCAAGGAGATGATCCTGAAGGTCACGGAGAAGTATCCGAACGCGAAGCTCTACGGCACGACGCTGCGCCAGGTCGTCTCGGCGGACGAGCATCTCTGGGGCGCGATCGTCTACGACGGGAAGAAGTTCCACGTCGAGGAGCCGCGCACGATCAAGGTGCTGGACCGCATCGGCGGCGGCGACGGCTTCACGGGCGGCCTCCTCTACGGCGTCATCAACGGCTGGGACGCCGCGCGGTGCCTCCAGTTCGGCTGGGCCTCGGGCGTGCTCGCGGCCTCGTCGCTGAACGACTACGCCGAGCCGGCGGACGAGAAGCAGGTCTGGGACGTGTACGCGGGGAACGCCCGCGTCCAGCGGTAATGAATAATCGAATAGTCGAATTGGTGAATAATCGAATCGAAAAGGTAAATTGCCATGAAAAAAGCTGACATCGGTCTCATTGGCCTCGCCGTCATGGGCGAGAACCTCATCATGAACATGGAGTCGAAGGGCTTCACCGTCGCGTGCTACAACCGTACGACGGAGAAGGTCGACGCCTTCGTCAACGGACGCGCGAAGGGCAAGAACATCATCGGCTGTCACTCGATCGCGGAACTCGTCGCGAATCTGGAGAAGCCGCGCAAGGTCTTCTGCATGGTCAAGGCGGGCGCGGCGGTCGACGCGATGATCGACCAGCTCATCCCCGCGCTGGAGCCGGGCGACATCATCATCGACGGCGGCAACAGCCACTTCCCGGACACGATCCGCCGCACGAAGTACGTCGAGTCGAAGGGGCTGCTCTTCATCGGCACGGGCGTCTCCGGCGGCGAGGAGGGCGCGCTCAAGGGCCCGTCGATGATGCCGGGCGGCTCGCCGGCGGCGTGGCCGTTCGTCAAGCCCATCCTCCAGGCCATCTGCGCGAAGGTCGAGGACGGCTCGCCCTGCTGCGACTGGGTCGGCGAGAACGGCGCCGGGCACTTCGTCAAGATGGTGCACAACGGCATCGAGTACGGCGACATGCAGCTCATCTGCGAGAGCTACCAGCTCATGCGCGACCTGCTCGGAATGTCCGACGACGAGATGCACGAGGTGTTCAAAAAGTGGAACGAGACGGAGCTCGACAGCTACCTCATCGAGATTACGCGCGACATCCTCGCCTACAAGGACACGGACGGTTCGCCGCTCGTGGAGAAGATCCTCGACACGGCCGGACAGAAGGGCACGGGCAAGTGGACGGGCATCGCCGCGCTGGACGAGGGCGTGCCGCTGACGCTCATCGGCGAGGCCGTGTTCGCACGCTGCCTCTCTGCGATGAAGGACGACCGCGTGACGGCCGCGAAGGCCTACGCGCGCCAGATCCCCGCGTTCGCGGGCGACAAGGCGGCGTTCATCGAGTCGATCCGCCAGGCGCTCTATGCGGCGAAGATCGTCTCCTATGCGCAGGGCTACACGCTCATGCGCACGGCGGCGAAGACGTACGGCTGGAACCTCAACTACGGCGGCATCGCGCTCATGTGGCGCGGCGGCTGCATCATCCGCTCGGTTTTTCTCGGCAAGATCAAGGAGGCGTACGACCGCGACCCGCAGCTCGCGAACCTGCTGCTCGACCCCTACTTCAAGGGCGTGATCGAGAAGCTCGTCCCGGCGTGGCGGCAGGTCGCGGCGGCGGCGTGCCAGTACGGCATCCCGGCGCCGACGATGACCTCGGCGCTCAGCTACTTCGACGGCTACACGACGGCACGGCTGCCGGCGAACCTCCTGCAGGCGCAGCGCGACTACTTCGGCGCGCACACCTACGAGCGGCTCGACGCGCCGCGCGGCCAGTTCTTCCACACGAACTGGACGGGCCACGGCGGCAACACGACCGCCCAGACCTACATTGCCGGCTGACGGCGGCGCGCCGGGCTCAGGCGCGCCTTCCGTCGGGCTGCGCGCGCCACTGGGTCGGCGAGCAGCCGGTGTGCCGGCGGAAGCTGGCGATGAAGTACTGGGGCGAGGCGAAGCCGGTTTCCTCGGCGATGCGCGCGATCGGCAAGTCGGTCGCGCGCAGCTTCTTCTGGGCCTCGCGGATGCGGTGGCGTCCCAGCCAGTCCGATGGCGTCAGGCCCGTGTGCTCCTTGAAGAGCGTGAAGAAGCGCGACTTGGAATAGCCCATGTAGGCGACGAGGCGGTCGATGCGGACGCGCTCGGCGTGATGGGCCTTCAGCCAGGCGACGGCCTCCTCCATCAGGCGCGTCGAGCCCTTGGCGACCGGCATCCGGCTGGGGTCGGCCGCGCGAAGCAGGATCAGCGTCGCAAGCGTGCGCACGAGCGCGAAGTCGGTCTCGGAGAGGCGGCGCGCGCCGCGTTCGGCGAAGCCGTCCAGTTCGGCAAAGAGCGCGGCCAGCTCCTTCGAGACGGGCAGCGGCCGGCAGCGGCGCGTCAGCAGCTGGGCGAGCCGGTCGCGGTAGACGCGCGCGGTGAGGCCGACGCAGGGCGTCCGCCGCGAACGCGGATGGTTGAGCAGGAGCTCGACGCGGTGCCCGGCCGGGTCGATTGCCTGAACGTGCCGATGAGGCAGTCCGGCGGGAATGACGATGAAGTGGCCGGCCGGCAGGATCACGCTGGGGCGGTCCTCGAACTCGTAGCCGAACTCGCCCTTGATGCAGTAGAGCAGCTGGACGGCGTCGTGCGCGTGCCAGAACGAGCCGGTCGCGGAGAGCGACTTGAGGTGGCGAACGCCTTTGAGCCAGCCGAGCTTCAGGTGGCGTTCGTCGAGATCCGAGGGCTGTTGTCCGTAGAGTTCCATGTCAGGCGCATATTCTACCATATTTTTCCGCCCGAACGCCGACAGGACAATGGACGCGAAGCCGCCGTTTCCACACGCGGTGGGAAATGTGGTATAATTCCGTCCATGAAGAAAGCGATTGTCGAAACCTCGATGGGTACGATTACCCTTGAGCTGAACGAAGAGAAGGCGCCGGTCACGGTCGCCAATTTCGTCGAGTACGCGAAGTCCGGCCACTACGACGGCACGATCTTCCACCGTGTCATCGACGGGTTCATGATCCAGGGCGGCGGCTTCACGAAGGAGATGAACCAGAAGCCGACGCGCGCGCCGATCCGCAACGAGGCGATGAACGGGCTGAAGAACGTGCGCGGCTCGATCGCGATGGCGCGCACGAGCATCGTCGACTCCGCGACGAGCCAGTTCTTCATCAACCTCGTCGACAACGACTTCCTCGACTTCCAGAGCCCGACGCCGCAGGGCTTCGGCTACGCCGTCTTCGGCGCGGTGACGGACGGGCTGGAGGTCGTCGACGCGATCGCGAAGGTCAGCACGGGCTTCGCCGGGCCGCACCAGAACGTGCCCGAGAAGCCGGTCGTCATCAAGAAGGTGACGGTCAGCTGACGCTTGCATTTCGCGGCGAAAAATCATATACTTCCACCATACATCCAAAACAGGGAGAAGAGAAAATGAAGAAACTTGTCATGTTGACGGCGTTGGCGGCCTTGACGGCTCCGCTTTTCGCACAGGAAACGGCGAAAGACGAAAAGCCCGCGCAGCCGCAGGAGGCGCGCCGCACGACGAACGCCGTCTGGCCCGCGTTCTTCGCGATTGGCGAATTCCCCGCAAACCCCGACGTGGTCGGCCTGCGCCTGACGATTCCGTTCTCGACGCAGCAGGAGAACGTGACGGGCCTCGACCTCGGCTTCTGGGGCCGCTCGATCTACTTCGAGGGCATCCAGATCAACCTTCTTCGGAACGACGTGAAGGATCGCTGCGCGGGCTTCCAGGTCGGCTGCTACAACTCGATCGGCAGCGGCGAGATGCTCGGCCTTCAGGTCGGCCTCTGGAACGAGGCCAACTCCCTGCGCGGCTTCCAGGTCGGTCTCGTGAACGTCTCCGGCGAGACGGAGGGCTTGCAGGTCGGCATTGTCAACCGTGCCGAGACGATGCACGGCTATCAGGTCGGCCTCATCAACGTCATCCGCGATGCGGAGCTCCAGTTCTGCCCGATCGTGAACATCGGCTTCTGATTTCGATTCATGAAGATTCATCCGTTTGCGGCCGTGCGGCCGAATGCGAAGGACGCGGCTTCGGTCGCGTCCGTTCCGTATGATGTGGTCGACGTCGCCGAGGCGAAGGCCCTCGCGGCGGGCAACCCGAAGAGCTTCCTCCACGTCTCGCGTCCCGAAATCGACCTGCCGGACGGCACGGACGGCGCGTCTCCGGCGGCGTATGCGCAGGCGAAGCGCGCGCTGGACGGGCTCCTCGCGGACGGCACGCTCGTGCGCGACGCCGAGCCGAAGCTCTACGCCTACCGCCAGACGATGGGCGCGCACAGCCAGACGGGCATCGTCGCGACCTTCGACACCGAGGACTATCTCGCGGGCGTCCTGAAGCAGCACGAGAAGACGCGCAAGGACAAGGAGGACGACCGCACGCGCCACATCGAGACGCTGCAGGCGCACACGGGCCCGGCGTTCCTCACCTACCGCGACGACCGGGCCATCGACCTCATCGTCGCGGACGCCTGCCGGAACGCGCCGCTCTACGACTTCGTCGCGCCGGACGGCGTCGGGCACACGGTCTGGGAGATCGCGCCCGGCTCGGCGTGCGTGGCGGACGAGCTTCAGGAGCTCTTTGCGCGCATCCCGGTCGCCTATATCGCCGACGGACACCACCGCAGCGCGGCGGCGGCCCGCTATGCGCAGGCGCACGGCTTCGCGGGCGAGAGCCGCTGGTTCCTTGGCGTCATCTTCCCGGCGAGCCAGCTGCAGATCCTGTCCTACAACCGGCTCGTGCACGACCTGAACGGCCTCTCCGCCTACGAGTTCCTGTCGCGCCTCTCCGAGAAGTTCACGATTGGCGTGAAGGGCGCGCGCAACTGCCGCATGTACTTTGAGGGCCAGTGGTACGACCTCTCGTGGGACATCCAGAAGAACGCGGACGCGGTTGGCGCGCTCGACGTCTCGTATCTTCAGGACAACCTGCTCGCGCCGATTCTCGGCGTCGGCGACCCGCGCACGGACGCGCGCATCTCGTTCATGGGCGGGATTCGCGGCGACGCGGCGCTCGCGGCGAAGGTCGATTCGGGCGAGAACGCCGTTGCGTTCGCGATGGAGCCCGTCACGGTCGAGGAGATGATGGCGATTGCGGACGCGGGGGCGATCATGCCGCCGAAGTCCACCTGGTTCGAGCCGAAACTGAGGAGCGGACTTTTCGTCCACACGGTCTGATGAAAAGCCTGAGAGCCTACTGCCGCGACCTCCGCGAGAAGATGATCCGCGATCCGCTTCCGCCGGAGGACGTTGCCGCCGGGTGGGCGCTCGGCATGTTCGTCGGTTGCGCGGTGCCGTTCGGGCTTCAGCTCGTCGTCTCCGTGCCGCTCGCGCTGATGATGCGCGTCTCGAAGGTCGGCGCGACGGTGGGGACGCTCATCACGAATCCCGTGACGATCTTCTTCATCTATCCGGCGCAGACGTGGTTCGTGAACCGGGTCCTGTTCGACGGGTCGCTGTCGTTCTGTCGCCTCGTGGAGGTCGAGTGGACGTGGGAGGCCGTGCGCAAGCTGGGGGCGGAGGCGATGGTCTCGTTCTTCCTCGGCGGCTTTCTCCTCGCCATCGTCCTCACGCCAATCACCTACTTCGTCGTCAAGCGGCTTGTCGTCCGTTATCGCGCCTTTCGGAAAGCGAAATAGAACATGTCACAGGAATGGAACATCCGCACGCGCGGACACGTCTGCACGATCTGCCAGAAGCCACTGGTCGACAAGGCCCTCGTCATTTCCGCCCTGCGCGAAGTGCCGAACGGCTACGAGCGCTACGACTGCCACCCCGAATGCTGGAAGGCGCAGGCACGCGACTGGGAGCCGTTCTCGCTGTGGGACAGCGTGTACTTCGCGCCCGTCCGGGAGGAGAAGAAGGAGCCGCTGAAGAAGGAGGACGCGGGCGAGCTGCTGCGTCAGCTCGTCACGCTGGACGACCCGGCGATGAAGAACGTCGTCTACGTACTCGCCGTCATGCTGGAGCGCGCGAAGATCCTCGTCGAGCGCGATGCGAAGGAGGTCGGCGACGGGGCGATCCGCGAAATCCGTCGCGTCTACGAGGATCGCAAACAGGGCGACACGTTCGTCATCCTCGATCCGCGCCTCCGGCTGGAGAACCTCGCGGAGGTCCAGCAGCAGGTCGTCGCGCTCCTCTCGGGCACGAAGACCCTCGGCGAAGTCGCCGGTGCGGAAGATGCCGGACAGCCGTCCGCCGCCGATGAAACTCAGCCCCAAACAGCGTGAAGCCTCGCGGCTGATTGCGGACGGCAAGTTCTATCCCTGCCTCGTGAAGGAGGAGGACGGCTGGCACGCCCGGTGGCGCGGCCTCTCGTCCGACCCAAGTCTCGACGGCTGGGTCGACGAATACGTCCGCGAGGCGGCGATGACGCGCCTCACCGAAGATGCGGAGGAGGACAAGCACGAGACGCTGCACGATGCCTGGATGATGGCCCTCAAGAGCCGCACAGGCCTCGTCATTTGGGATGACGCCGAATGCGCGGCGTTCGCCGCCGAGCTTGCGGCGTGGAGCGGCAACGCGGCGGAGGACAAGGCCGCGCGCGCGGCGATTCGCTTTGACCTGACGCCCGTCGGCGAGACGTTCCGCCTCGTGTGCGCGACGCCGCGCGGCCGCGCGGGACTGAAGGCGCTCGGACAGGCGACATTCGTCTTCGGGCCGCTGCGCGGCCTTCGGGCACAGAAGGGGACGGCGACTCTCGCCGTCGACCTGACGCGCGGTGAGGCCGAGGACTTCGTGCGGCGTGGCGCGCGCGATCTGCGCGACGCGGGCTATGGTGTCACGGGCGTCGATCTCGCGGCGACCGTCACGGCGTCCGCCGAAGTCGAGGCCGACGACGCCGCGCCGACGTCCGAGACGAAGGCGCGCGACGTCCGCTTCAAGCTCGTCGTGCGCGTCGCCGGCGAGCCCGTGACGGCGGACGAGATTCGCTTCTTGCTGGATCAGAGCTCGACGCTCGTCTACTTCCGCGACCATTGGATCGAAGTCGACCGCAACATCCTGAAGGAGGCCCTGCGCGCGCTGGAGCGCGGCGTGGGCAAGAAGGCGCATCCGCTCGCCTTTGCGCTCGGCCTTGGCCACGTCGGCAAGCTGGAGCTCGAAGAGGTCGTCGCGCATGGCTGGGTGCGCGGACTGGTGGAGGAGCTGAAAAAGGAAGAGGGAAGAGGGAAGAAGGAAGAAGGAAGGGAAAAAGGAAGAGGGAAGAAGGAAGAGGGAAGAAGGAAGAAGGAAGAAGTTGGGGGATGGGGAACGGAGTTTCCGCTGGCGGGCTTTGCGGGAACCTTGCGCGACTATCAGCGCGCGGGCGTCGCGTGGATTCGCTTCATGACGGAACACGGGTTCGGTGCGCTGTTGGCGGATGACATGGGCCTCGGCAAGACGATCCAGACAATCGCGTGGATCGTCTCCACATCCCCCATCCCCCACCCCCCATCCCCCACACCCCATCCCCCATCCCCCATCCCTCATCCCCCGATTCTCATCGTCGCGCCGCTGACGCTGCTCGCCAACTGGGCGCATGAGTTCGCGAAGTTCGCGCCCGGCCTGAAGGTCTATGTCCATCAGGGTTCGCTGCGCCACCTCGCGAGCGGCTTCCGCCGCGCGGCGTGTGCGGCGGACGTCGTGCTGACGAGCTACACGCTGCTCGTGCGCGAGCAGTCGGCCTTCGCGTCCATTGCGTGGGACGGCCTCGTCCTCGACGAGGCACAGGCGATCAAGAACCCGGACACGCAAGCCGCGCGGGCCGTGCGCGCGCTGACGCCGGCGAAGCGGCTTGCGCTCACCGGCACGCCGATCGAGAACTCGGTCGCCGACATCTGGTCGATCGAGGAATTTTTGAACCCTGGCTTCCTCGGCGAGCGCAAGGCGTTCGACGAGCGGTTTGCAAAGCCCATCGCCGCCGACGAGCACGGTCGCGCGGCCCAGCGGCTGAAGCGGGCGCTGGAGCCGTTCGTGCTGCGGCGGCTGAAGACGGACGCGGGCATTGCCGCCGAACTCGGCCCGAAGCGCGAGATCCGCGAATACTGCGAGCTTCTGCCGTCCGAACGTCGCGCGTACGAGGCCGCACTGGAGGACTTCCGCGCGCGCGAGCGGGAGCAGGGCGACGTGTTCGCGCTCCTGACGCGGCTGAAGCTCATCTGCGATGGCGACGGCGCGGCGGAGTCGGGCAAGCTGCTGCGGCTCTTCGAGCTCGTCGGGCAGATTTTCGCGAACGGCGAGTCGGCGCTCGTCTTCACGCAGTATGCGCGCGTCGGCGCGGTGCTTCAGGCGGCGCTCGAGAAGCGGTTCGGGCGGCGCGTCCCGTTCCTGCACGGCGCGCTGGACGCGGCGCGGCGCGAAGCGCTCGTGCGCGGCTTCCAGGCGTCGCGCCGCCCCGGCGTCTTCATCCTCTCGCTCAAGGCCGGCGGCTTCGGCCTCAACCTCACGAAGGCGACGCACGTCATCCACTACGACCGCTGGTGGAATCCGGCGGTCGAGAACCAGGCGACGGATCGCGCGCACCGTCTCGGCCAGACGCAGACCGTTTTTGTGCATCTCTTCATCGCGGCGGGCACGGTCGAGGAGCGCGTGGACGAGATTCTCGCCCGCAAGGAATCGCTCAGGGATCTCGTCGCCGACGGACAGGCCTTCTGGAACGCTGTGCGCCTTGGTTGAGGCTGTTTGCCGTGCGGCCGCGCGCGCGGCGCCGAGCGCGATCAGTTGCTTCATTGACAGGTTGTCCTTTCCGGCCACGATGGCCTTGACGCCGCATATTAAACCAAATCCGCGCCGCCGAGTTGTCATCCGCCTGTCAGCGAATTGTAAAAAGTTTGTCAACGGCCTGGTGTTGCCTTATCAACTCGAATCCTCTGCGAAGCGGACGGCGGTGAAGAGAAGAAGACGTCTGACAAAAAGCTCGGTGCCGTCAAGGCGGACATCGCGCGGTTGACAGAAGAAATCGCGGCGTCGGGCACCAAGACCCTTGGACAGTATTTCTTCCGTCTGCTGGAAGCCGAGAGGGATCAGCCCGCGAAGACGCGCATTCGTTGTCGCTACACGGGGCGGTTGGAACACTACGAGAAGGAATTTGCCGTCATCATGGACGCGCAGGGATTCCAAGAAGGGGATCCGTTGCGGAAGCAGCTTCATGAAGCGATTTTCGCGCAACGCCCCCTGCGCTCGCAGAAGCACCTGGTCGGAAACTGTCCGCTGGAGCCGGCCTGCCCGCGCGCGCAGAATGGTCATCCGCTCTTCGAGGAGTATCGGATGCTCGCGTTCGTGAACAACCTCTCCTTTGACGATGCGCAAGGTGGACGCCGGGAACTGACGGCGGAAGACCGCGCACTCGTCTGTCGGGCATTCATGAAGGCGTCGCCAACATTCAAGTTTGGTGACATCGCCAAGCTGTTCAAGAAAGATTCCCGTTTCAAGAACGAAGGCTACACGTTTCACTACTATCGCGATGACGAATCGATTGCGTCCTGTCAGACGCTCCACAAACTGCAGTCGGCGTTCGGCGATGTGCCGTTTGACACGCAGAAGGTCTTTGACGCGCTCACGTTCTTCGATGACGACGAAAAGTTGCGTGGATGGGTGCGCAAGCATTATCCGTCTCTGGACGAGAAAGCCGTTGCCAAGGTCACCGCGATTCGACCGAAAGAGGGGAACGCCCAGTATTCGCTGAAGGCCATCCGCCTCATGCTGCGTTTTCTGCGCCAGGGCTATGAGCTTTCGCAAGCGCGCTTCTATGCAAAGTTGCCGGAAGTCATCCTCGACTTTGACCGCAACGAGCGACAGATACTCGATAGCCTGAACGCTATTCTCTTCGAGTATCGCCGAGATCGCGCCGAACGGACAGACGAACGATTCCGACGTGACCACAAGGTGATGCCGCTCTTCGACCGCTACCGCGCCTACCTTCTTGAACACTGGAACGTAGACGACGTGGCATGGAAGAAGCTTTATCTGCGAGGAGACGCCACCTACCAAGCTTCGGAGACGGGACGCCTGCCCAAGGTCGAACTGGGCATGATCCGCAATCCGCTTGTCCAGCGGTCGATGACGACCCTGCGCCGTCTCGTCAACTATCTGCACGATCACGGGAAGATTGACGCGGAGACGACGGTGCGCATCGAGCTTGCGCGGAACGTGAACGACTATGCGACGCGCAAGGCATGGCAGAACTGGCAGAAGACGCGACAGGAGAAACGAGAAAACGCTCGGCAGGAACTTGAGAAACTGGGTGTCGCGGCGACGGATGACGCGCTTGAGCGTTATGCTCTCTGGGAGGAACAGGGACATATCTGCCTCTACACGGGAAAGACCATCAGCTTGGCGGACCTACCTGGTTGGCGGAAATGCCTTTGACATTGAACATACGCTTCCGCGCTCGCTTTCCGGCGACGATTCGCTCGCCAACAAGACAATCTGCGAAGCGGCCTACAATCGTCAGGTCAAGAAGGGGTGTGTGCCGCGTGATTGCCCGAACTGGAATGAGATTGACGTGCGTCTGCGTCCTTGGCGTGAAAATCTGGAGCGGCTGGAGAAGGATGTCCGTTCTCAGACGCGCGCGGCGAAGAACGCCGTCGATCCCGTGGCGCGGAGCAATGCCCGCATCAAGGCGCTGACGACGCGGTTCGCGCGCGACTACTGGCGCGACAAGCTGCGCCGTTTCGAGATGACGGCCGACAAGCTTGCGGTCAAGGCGGGCGAACTGGGCGGCTTCAAGCGGCGGCAGCTTGTCGATACGGGCATCATGTGTTCGCACGCCGTGGAACTTCTGCGCAGCGTCTATCCCGCGACATTTTCCGTCAACGGCACGGCAACGGCCTTTGCCCGGCGCGCGTGGGGCATTCAGGCGGACGAGACGAAGGATCGCACGGATCATACGCATCATGCGAAGGACGCGATGGTCATTGCCGCGCTCACGCCCGCGCGCTTCACGGCAATCTGCACGGCGTTGAAGGACGATGGTAGTGCGTCCTACCGCCGTCCCTGCGATGTCTGTCCGCCGCCCTACGCGGGCTTCGCCGAGAAGGTTCAGCGGGCGTGCGGGGAGATTCTTGTCAAGCACGTCCTGCGGCAGACGACGTTGCGGCAGAGTTCCAAGCGGAATGTCCTCGCCCACGCCCATCACCTCAAAGGCGATCCGAACGGGCCGCTTGTCAGCAAGGTCCTGTCGCAGGGCGACACGGTGCGTGGCGCCCTGCACAAGGACACGTTCTACGGCTGCATCTGCGATCCGGCATCGGGTACGCTCAAGAAAGTCGTCCGTAAGTCGCTTGTCGGCCCGCTTAAAAATGCCGAAGCCTTTCTTGACAAGATCGTCGATCCGACAATTCGTGCCTGCGTGACGGAAGCCCTTGCCGCGCTTAAGTCGGCGGGCGTCAAGAATGTTGAACCCGGAATGGTCAAGATGCCCTCGGGCGTTCCGATCAACAAGGTGCGGGTCTTTACGCCGAATGCGACGAATGCGCAGATGCTGCGTATGCACCCGATCCCGTCGGAGAAGGACTACAAGACACCTTACTATGTCACCTCGGCCGAAGGGTCGAATTTCCGGCTTGCGCTCTTCCGCGTGGACGGCAAGACGTTTGTCGAGCCCGACAATGCCCTCGTCTGGGCACAGAACCACAAGAAACCGGACTATGTGCCGCTGGACCAAAAACCTGGCTTTCTCGGTTGCATCAGGCCTGGCACAATGGCGTTGGCTTATCACGCGGGACATCCCGAAGAGCTGGAGGCGCTTTCGCAGGGCGAATTGCGGCAGAGACTTTACAAGGTTGTGAAGTTTCGAAGTGATGGTCTTGTGACCATGCGCTTCCACACGGAGGCACGAGCGGCCACGGTTCTGGAGGCGAACCTCGCGGAGAGCGGGTTCCACAAGAAGGGCGAGTCGAAACTGAACTTTGATGAGCCGTTTCGGCTTCTGCTTGTCCGCCCTAAAGTCTACCTTGAGCAGATGCTTTTCGAGGGCATCCACTTCCGCATGGCGCTTGACGGTTCGATTGCCTTCATCAAGGAGTAGACGCCCATGATTGCCCGTACGCTGTGCTTCTCCTCGTCCGGTCGCCTGTTCGCCAAAGACGCCCAGCTCGTCTACGAGGGGGAGGATGGCGTTCGTCGGACTTTCCCGATTGAGGATCTTGGTTTTGTCATCGTCGAAACGGCCTTGATGTCCGTTTCGTCGCATTGCCTTCAGCAGTTGGCTGAGGCGAATGTCGCGTTGGTCGTCTGCGACGCGACGCATACGCCGTCTGCGCAGATGTTGCCGTTTGCGGGCCATTCGACGACGCAGGAAACGGTTGCCGCCCAACTTGCCGCGACAGAGGCCGTGCAGGGGCGGCTGAGGCGGCAGATTGTGCGCGCGAAAGTCCTCAACCAGGCGGAGTTGCTTCGCCGCTTGCGTCGGGAGACGGAGGGGCGGCGGTTGCGCGCATTGGCGGACGAGGTGAAGAACTATGACGTGAACAATGTCGAGGCGCAGGCGGCGAGGCTCTATTTCCGTGCGTTGGCGCCAGATCCGGATTTCGTTCGAGACCGTGAGGGCCCTTGGCCGAACGCGGCATTGAATTACGGCTATGGCGTCTTGCGGGCGGCGGTTGCCCGTGCGCTGGTCGGTTCGGGGCTCACCTGCTTTCGCGGCATTCACCACCATAACCGTTACAACGCATTTTGCTTGGCGGATGACGTGATGGAGCCGTATCGCCCGTTTGTCGATCAGTATGTCTTGGGCAACTTCCCTCCGTTTGCCCGAACGGCCGACAGGCTGACGCGCGAGATGAAGGCGCGTCTCTTGGAGATGCTGACGTGTGATGTGCGGACGGGCGAGCTAAAGCGTCCGCTGATGGTCGCTCTGACTTATACGACGGCCTCGTTGGCCAAGTATTATCTCGGCAAGGCGACCGAGCTCGTCCTTCCGTCTTTCGTGTGAACATCTGCAGCCAGACGGCCGTCAACGGGTACGCAATCGTGTGGCTGTATGTGATGTTTGATCTCCCGGTGGAGACGAAGACGCAACGCCGTCTGGCGGCGCGCTTCCGCAAGGATCTCCTCAAGGACGGTTTTGCCATGCACCAATACTCAGTCTACATCCGGCATTGCGCAAGTCACGAGGCGGCAACCGTCCACATTGGACGAATCAAGAGCCTGGTGCCGGACGAGGGACTTGTCTCAGTCCTCAAGGTGACGGATCGCCAGTTCGGCGACACCGTCCAGTTCGTGGGGCGGAAGCGGAAACCGCCACCGCCAACGCCGCTTCAGCTTGAATTTTTTTAGGAAAATAACCAACAGGGGGCTTGAAGAGCCAATCTGAAGGAAATTACCAGAATTAGAATCATTGATTTTGGCTTGTCAGTAAAGGGCAATATCGCTCCAATACTGAAAGACAATTTCAAAGAGCATCAAATCACAACGCCGCCGAGATCGTCGAGGCGATGGGAGAACTGAAAGACAATTTCAAGGAACACCGCATATTATATCACATGTCGGATGGCTTGTAGGATATCGATATAAACCAGTCTTGAAATCATAGATTTTTGTTGCTTAACAAGGAGTTGAGGTGGGGACAGACCCCCGTGCTGTATTCCATAAGCATGAGAACATGATGCGGAAAATTCTAAAGAGGCCCCCGTTGACAGGCTCCGGGGAAAAGAGTATATTAAACGCATGTTTAAAACGTGAAAGGTTTCGCACGTGGGAAAGACGAAAGAGAGGATCTGCCGGGCGATAGAGAGGATCTGCCGGGCTGCGGTCCTGCTGGCGCTCGTGTGCGCGGGCGGGTGCGCGACGACGGCGGCCGACCGCGAGGCTGCCGCGCGGGAGATGCAGGAGCGTCTCGCCGCCGAGACGGCGGACTGGCTCGCCGCGCATCCGGAGCCGCTGACGCTCACGAACGCGCTCGCCCTGGCGCGGGCGCGCTCGCTGAAGCTGACGCAGCAGGAGCTGGAGGTCCAGCTCGCGAAGGTCGGCCGCGCGACGGCGTTTTCGGCGTTCCTGCCGAACGTCGAGCTCGCCTACGGACGCACGCTGATGAGCGGGCGGGCGACGCACCTGCCGCTGGGGCTCGGCACGCTGCGGACGTCCGGCGCGGACTTCGAGAACGCGGGGCTCGTGATCTCGCAGCCCGTCTTCACGCCCGTCGCCTGGACGCTGTTCGCCGAATCGCTCTACGGCGTGCGCATCAAGGACTACGTCCGCGCGCGCGCCCGGCAGCTCCTGGACGTGCAGGTCGCCGTCCGCTTCTACCAGGCGGCGGTCGCCGCGCGGATGGTGACGGCCTACGAGCTGCAGCTGAAGAGCGGCGAGGCGCTGACGAACCGCGTGGCGCGCCTCGCGGCGGAAGGATACGCCCGCGCGGCGGAAAAGGCGCGGGCGGAGGCGCGCGTGGCGGCGGACGCCTACGGCCTCCTTCAGGCGCAGCACGCGCGCACGAAGGCGCGGCAGGAGCTGGCGGACATCCTGCGCTTTTGGCCGCTGGCCGAATTCGAGGTGGACGGCGAGAGCATCCTCTCGGCGGTCGCGGCGCCGGGCGGCGGCGCGGAAGCCGAGGCGCCGCCGGAAGAGCTCGTCTGGACGGCGCTCCTGAACCGCAAGGACCTGCGCGCGGCGGACGAGACGCTGGCCCTGCGCAAGGCGCAGGTCATCGAGGCGCTGGCCGGATTCCTGCCGAACGTGATCGCGGGCGGCGGCGGCGCGAGCCTGACGCTCGAGGACGTCGCCCTGCGCGGCTGGGCCGGTTCGCTTGCGGGCGTGTGGTCGGTCTTCGGCGGCTTCCGCACGGTTCAGCAGTACCGGGCGGCACGGGCGACGCGCGCGGCGGAGTTCCGCCTGAACGAGGATCGCATGCTCGCGGTCGTGCTGTCCGTCGCGGACTGCTGGCGGTCGCTGCGGGAGGCGCGGGCGCGGGCGAGCGTGGCGGCGAAGGCGGCCGAGGCGGCGACGCTCGACCACGCCGAGGCCGCGCGGCGGTTCGACGACGGGCGCGAGACGCTGTCGACCGTGCTGGACAAGGTCGCCGTGCGGGACGAGGCGGAGGTGAATCTCGTGCGCGCGCGCTACGCCGCCGCGCTCGCGTCGATCATGCTCCGACAGGCCGTCGGCCTCGACATCTTCGGGCACGGGGGTGGAAATGAAGACTAAGACGAGAGGTTCGCCATTCCAATGGCGCTGTCGCGCGAACACGAAACGCCGCAGCCGCGAAATCGCGCGTCGCGCGATCGAGTGCGCGGAAGCGCAGCCGGGCTTGAAAACTGCGTTTTCGCCCGACATCGCTTCCGCGCGCTCACCCTGCGGGCATTCGCGGCAGCGTCGGCACGAACGCGCGCCGTTGGCGCGACACGAAAACGACTCTCTCCTCCGTCGAGACACGAAAAGGCTTGCGCACGCGCCTCGAAACATCTTTGGCGCCTCTGTTTTTCGCCAACTGACCAGTGCAGGAGAGGCAGGTCTATTGCATGGAGTTCTTCGTTCGAGAGGGAGCGCGAAGCCTTTTTGTGCCCTCGACGTGAGGCTCTCCTGGTTTTCGTGTCTGCGCAAGGCGCAGCTTTCGTGCCGACGCGAACGCGCCCAGGCCCGGAGGGTTGACTGCGTTGAGATGGCGACGCAACAAGCCGTCAGGCTTGAGAATCGTCGTCATTTCAACGCAGTCAGTCGCCGTCAGGCGAGGGGGCGTTCGCGTCGTTTCGTGTTCGCGCGTCGCGCTGATCAAAGGATGTGTTTCACATGAAACGGTTGATTATGAAGGCAACTCTTGTTTTGCTGACTGTGGTCGGCGGCGTGACCTGGGCGGCGGAGGTGCCGCTCGTGACGGTCTGCCGCGTGCGGAGGGGCGTCGTCTTCGAGGACACGGCGTTCGCGCAGGGGACGGTGCGCACGAAGGAGTCCGCGACGATCGCCGCGCGCGTGCCCGGCACGATCGACGAGCTGCTGGTCGCCGAGGGCGCGACGGTGAAGAAGGGCGACGTCCTCTTCCGCGTCGACCGCGCGAACCTCGAAAACGCCGTGAAGCTCGCCGAGATCGCCGACCGGAAGGCGGCGCTCGACTTCCGGCGGATGACGCGCCTCGTCGCCGAGGGCGCCGTCACGCGCGACGCCTTCGAGAAGGCGGAGGTGCAGGCGAAGTCCGCCGCGCTTCAGCTCGCCGTCGCGCGCAAGAACCTCGCCGACTCGGAGGTCTGTGCGCCGTTCGACGGCGTGATCACGGAGAAGAGGCGGGACATGGGCGACTTCGTCTCGCCGGGCGCGCCGGTTCTCAGGATGGACAACACGTCCGCCTACGAGATCCGCTTCGCGCTCAATGCGTCCGACTACGGCAAGGTCAAGGTCGGCGAGACGGTCGTGCGCCTCGCGCCGGCCGCCGGCGCGGCCGGCGCGCCGACGAACGGCTTCCCCGTCGCCTACCGGTCGCCCTCCGTGAACCCCGCGACGCGCACGTTCGAGATCCGCATCGCCGTGCCGAAGACGGACGACCTCGCGCCGGGCATGATCCGCGACGCGACGGTCGTCTTCGCGCGCACGACGTCGGACGCGCTGCCGGCGGCGGCGGTCAACCCGCTGAACGGCACGAACTGCGTCGCGGTCGTGCGCGGCGGCCGCCTCGCGGTGCTGCCGGTCGCGGCGGGCGTCGAGCAGAACGGGATGAGGGCCGTGCGCGGCGTGCCGTCCGACGCCGATGTCGTCGCGGCGTCGATGCTCCTCTTCAACGAGGGGGATGAGGTGCGGGTCGTCGGGGGCTTGGACGCGAGCGGCGCGCGACAAGAGAGCCGCTGATTCCACACTTCTTCCCACCACACTTCTTCCTTCTTCCTTCTTCCTTTTTCCTTCTTATGTTTCTTTCTGATTTCAGCCTGAAGCGCCCGATCGCGATGACGGTCGTGCTGATCGTCCTGGGGCTGTTCGGCTA